>CALKKK010000029.1 GCA_937995395.1 uncultured Sutterella sp.
GGTTAAGCCACAATCAGGGAAATTTTGCGTTTTGCGGAGACTTCTACATGAAAAATAAGTAACAGGTTGGTTGCATTGCCAAAAGAAAAGCGCTTCGATCCACAAAGAGATCGAAGCGCTTGAACTTTTATCGAATCTGGCGATTAAGCGTTGAGCTTCTTTTGGCTCGATTCGTAAAGGGCGAGCTTTTGTTCGAAGTCGTCGAGCTTGTTGCCGACAATCTTGTGCAAAGCCAAGAGGGCAATCAAGTTGGGAATGACCATCAAGCCGTTAAAGAGGTCGGCCAAAGCCCAGACCAAGTCGACCTTCAAGGTGGCACCGACCACGATAAAGACGCAAACCACCACACGGTAAAGCGTCAAGCCGCGACCGGCAAAGAGGAAACGCACGTTCTGTTCGCCGAAGAAGTACCAACCGATAATGGTCGAGAAGGCAAAGAAGAACAAGCAGATGGCCACAAAGCTCATACCGAAGCCGCCCAAGCCCAAGGTATAGGCCTTTTGCGTCAATTCGATACCGGTGGACTGATAATCCAAAACGCCGGTGACCAAAATCACGATACCCGTAAAGGTCACGATCACCACCGTGGCAAACACGCCGAACATGGCAACCAAACCCTGTTCAACGGGGTGTTCGACCTTGGCGATGGCGTGTGCGTGCGGCGTAGAACCCATACCGGCTTCGTTGGAGAAGAGACCGCGAGCCACACCGAACTGCATTGCCTTGGCAACGGTCAAACCCAGAGCGCCGCCGGCAACAGCCTGCGGATTAAACGCAGCCGTGATGATCAAATCGAATGCCGGGATGATGGCAGAAGCATTGCTGGCGATGACGTAGGTGCCGCCGATAATGTAGATGGCAGCCATAAACGGCACGATCTTTTCCGTGACGCTGGCCAGTCGACCGACGCCGCCGAAGAACACCAAACCGGAGAGAATAGCCGTTGCAACACCGGTAGCAATCAACGGAATGTCAAAGGCCGTGTTCATGGCCATGGAAATCGAGTTGGATTGCACCATGTTGCCGATACAGCCCAAGGCGATGATGATCGCGATGGAGAAGAACACGGCCATGGGCTTGAACTTGGGTCCCAAGCCCTTGGTGATGTAGTAAGCAGGACCGCCCACGACGTGGCCATTGGCATCCTTGTCTTTGTAAACCTGAGCGAGCACGGCCTCGGCAAAAATCGTGGCCATACCGAAGAAAGCGGCAACCCAGAGCCAGAAAAGAGCACCGGGACCGCCCGAAACCAAAGCGGTTGCAGTACCAGCAACGTTACCCGTACCTACTTGAGCTGCAATGGCAGTGGCAAGCGCTTGAAACGAGCTCATGCCGGATTTGTCGGCACGCTTACCGAAAAGAGAGGCGCCGCCCAACAAAAAGCGCGCTGCCAAACCAAATTTGCGCACTTGAACGAAGCGCAATTTGATGGTGTAGAAAATCCCGGTGCCGCACAACAGCGGAATGAGGAAAAACACGCCCCACAGGTAGCTGTTGATTTCGCCAACCAGGTGATTGAGAAAGTCCATTTTTAGTAACTCCGAGGTTTGAGTAAGGTGCGTCGCGACAAATACGCTCAAACGAAATAGAAATTGTTGTGTTTGAGTTGTGATGTAAAAGTAACGAAAAATGCCCCAAATCCCAAGGAACATTCGCACGAGTATCGCAGTTTATGCGGGATTGAGCGCGATTTCAATGCACGAATATTACCTAGTGAGATTCGCTTAAGGGGCTTGATCTAGGGGAAGAAGGTTAGATTTGTCGAGAAAAATCAAAGGTTTTGCCTCAAATTCGGGTGAAAAAAGGCATGCAATTTGTACGAAATACGATACAAAACGAAGCGACAAATTGTCAAGTTTCAATTCCGGACGGTTAAGTTTTGTGAAGAATTATTAAGAAAGCGCATTGATTTTAAAGGGGAAGTATAAGTTTTGACGCTTTTGCTCATTCGACATTTACACTCAATTCAAACAAAGGCAATCGACGGAAGATCTCGATGATTCGGGCATCGGTGCGTTGATGAAAACAGAGACGGTCGGAGGGCATATGAAAAAGATCGTATTAGGGTTTTCTCTAGTAACTTTTGGCGTATGGATATTGGGTTTTTGGCTGGTTCCGCCGGCAAATCATGCGCGTGCACTGGTGCATGAAATTCATTACGTCACCGGCCTTTTGGCGTGGGGCTATATGGCACTGGCAATTGCAATCGCTGCGCGTCCGAGTTGGTTGGAGCGCGTGACGAAAACCGGTCTGGATAAGCTTTATTTGTGGCACCGTTATTTGGGAATCGGCGCCGTCGTATTGAGCATCGTGCATTACTTCGGTCGTCAAATCGGAGAAGTTGTGCTCTCGGGCATGACGCTCGATCCCGTGCCGGCAATGGCTCGAAGCGGCGAGGGACTGCCGATGTTGCAGGCACTTTGGGTCACGTTGCGCACCTTTTTGGTGGACAGTTCTTTGTGGTTGACGCTTGTTGTCATCGCTTTGACTGCGCTTTGCTTTGTGAAGGCAATTTCGTATACGAAGTGGCTTAAAACGCATCGTCTTTTCCCGATTCTCTTTTTGTTGCTCGTGCCGCACAGCATCCTGCTGATGGAGCCCTCGGACGCATTCACGCCTTTGGGGTGGCTCAATGTCGCAGTGACGGCATTTGGTGTCTACTACAGCATCATTTGTTTGAAGTCCGGCGTCGGTAAAGAAAAATCTGTGACGTCAAAAATTGTTAATATCAGTGTGAAAAACGGAGTTTCCCGTTTGTCGATCAAATCGGATATTCCAATGAAGGTTATTCCCGGTCAGTTTGTTTTTCTCACGAGCCGAGACGGAGAAAAGCACCCGTTTTCCGTGGCCGGAATCGACTCGGACGGCACGATCGAGTTGTTGGTCAAGGCGCTCGGCGACTACACGACCGACGAAGTGCCGCAATTGAAAATCGGCGATACGGTCACGATCGAGGGGCCCTGGGGACGATTTGTTTTGGATAAGACGGCAAAACGCCAAGAGTGGGTGGCTGCCGGCATCGGAATCGCGCCGTTTTGCGCGTGGCTCGCTAGTCTTGGATTTGATCGGACAAACGACAGTCAAATTCGGTTGCATTGGTGCGTGAAGGATCGCGTCACGGAGCCGATGATGGCTCAGGTTCAAGAACTTGCGGCACGAGCCAAGGTGCAATTGAGCGTCTACGACAAATCCGTCGAGCGTTTTGATCCCAAAGCAATGTTCGGCACAGCTATGCCGGATGTGGTGGCGGTGTGTGCAGGACAAAAGATGGCCGACAGTGTCGGTTCCGCTTGGAATGCGACCGGTCGAAACGGTAAATTGATGCGTGAGTTTTTCGACTGGCGCTAAAAAAGAAAAGGGACCGAGTTTCGTCGATCCCTTGTCGATTGCAAGATTATGCTTCGGTTTTGAGAACGCGTGCCGTACGTCCCGCCAAGCGCGTCATCCAAGGGAATTTCGCTTCATGCGCTTGACGGAAGGCGTTGACGGTGGCGATGTCTTTCATGGTGTTTTCGACCATATCCAGTCCTTCGAGCAGCATGGTGCGGTGGCGTGCGGCGATTTCAAAAGAAAAGACGCGATCGACTCCGGCAACGGCAATGGTGCGGTTTTCAAGGTCGACCGTCATTTGCACGGGCGTCGTGTCGGATACCAGAGAAAAGAGTTCTTGAGAAACTTCAGGTGTGACGCGCGCAGCCAACAGTCCGTTGTTAAAGCAGTTCGAATAAAAGATTTCGCCGTAAGAAGGCGCAATCACGACGCGAATCCCCAATTGTTGCAAGCTCCAAACGGCATGCTCGCGACTTGAGCCGCAACCGAAGTTGGGACCTGCCAAAATGATGGGCGCATCGGCAAAGCCCGGGCGGTTAAAAACGCAGTCGGGGTTGGGCGTGCCGTCGGCGTTAAAGCGCAAGTTAAAGAGGCACCCGCCTGCCAAACCCGACTTGTCGAGACCACGCAAAAACTGCTTGGGAATGATTTGATCGGTATCCAAGTTGTCGATGGAAAGCGGCAATACGGCACCGGTGACGCAAGTGAATTTTTCCATTTGGTTTTCTCCTTACTTGAATTTGCGCCAGTCGGTGAGTTTGCCGGTGACGGCGGCAGCCGCCGCCATCGCAGGCGACACCAGGTGCGTGTGACTGTCTCGTCCCTGACGGCCTTCGAAATTGCGATTGGTGGTGGAAGCGCAACGCGTGCCCGCTGTCAGGATATCGTCGTTCATGGCCAAACACAGCGAACAGCTGCTCTTGCGCCACTCAAAGCCTGCGTCTTTAAAGATCTTGTCCAAACCCAATGCTTCGGCCTGACGGCGCACGGTCATGGAGCCCGGAGAAATCTGTGCTCGAACGCCCGACGCCACCTTGCGCCCCCTGACGACTTCGGCAGCGACCTGAAGGTCGCAAAGTCTTGCATTGGTGCAGGAGCCGATAAAGACGTGATCGATTTTTAAGCCTTCCAGAGTCGTGCCCGGTGTGAGGTCCTGATAGTGTTGAGCGCGCGCGGCAGCCGTGCGATCGACCTCTTCGGCAAAGCTTTCGGGTGAGGGGACGTTGCCCGAAATCGTCGTTGCCTGATCGGGGCTCGTACCCCATGTGACCATGGGCTCAAGGTCGCTTACATCAAATGCGTATTCGGAATCGAATTTGGCATCGACATCCGAAAAAAGCGTCTGCGCATATTGCGCCATGGCGGCAAATTCTGTCTCCGACAACGTTTCGGGAGCGGCATGCGTGCGCACCCAATCCAACGCTTTTTCATCCGGCGCAATGAGGGCGCCTCGGGCACCGGCTTCCACCGTCAAATTGCAAAGCACCATGCGCTCTTCGATAGGAAGCGCTTTGACGACTTCGCCCGTATATTCCACAACGGCACCCAATGCACCGCGCGCCGAAATGCGACGCAAAACGTCCAAAGCCAAGTCTTTGGCAAAAGTGCCTTCGGGGAGCTTTCCGTCAATGCGAATGCGCATGTTTTTGGCCGTACGATATACCAACGTTTGGCTGGCCAGAATGTGTTCGATTTCCGAAGTTCCGATGCCGAAACTCAGCGCACCCAAAGCGCCGTGCGTGACCGTGTGACTGTCGCCGCAAATGACGACCATCCCCGGGCGTACTAAGCCTTGTTCTTCCATGACGACGTGTTCGACTCCTTGGTAGGGGCTGTTAGCGCCGTAGAAAGCGTCAATACCGAGATCCTTGCAATTCTTTTCGAGATTGAGTGCTTGCTTGAGGCTGGCTTCGTCATAGATACGGCGCGGACTTTCGTCGTGCGTGGGCAGAATGTGATCCACGACGCACAGATGCGCGTCAGGCACGAGAGCTGGCAGCCCTCGATCTCTGAGTCCGGAAAAAGCCTGCGGCGACGTGTATTCGTTGGCAAAGTGAACGTCGCAATAAAGTAAAACGGTATTGGCGTCGATGCGATTGACGGTGTGCGAATCGACGAGTTTGGCGTAAAGCGTTTGGGGTGTGGGCGCTGACATCGAATTCTCCGTTTCGATTTTTTGGTGTCGAAAGCAAAGTATACGCGCCCGAACGATAGGGCTCGGACAATGCAATGCATAGGCCGAGCCCGGATAAAGATATTAAAAGATTTGATAAATCAAACTAAATTCGCCCACTGCGTGAACTGCTCGGCAGTTTCGGCCGTTTGGTGATTGAACCATTGGCTCTTGGCAAGGTCAAGCGATGCAATGGCGGCCATTTCTTCTTGCGTCAGGCTGAAGTCAAAAATCGACATGTTTTCGATCATGCGCTCGCGCCTCGTGCTCTTGGGGATCACGATGATGTTTCGCATCGTGAGCCAACGCAGAGCAACTTGTGCCGGGGTTTTGCCGTACTTTTGCGCGATTTCAACCAAGGTTTCGTTGGTGAAAAGCCCGTTTCGACCTTCGGCGAGCGGTGCCCAAGACATGAGGGCGCAATCGAGCTTATTCATTGTCTTTTGGGCTTCGATCTGTTGATTGAAGACGTGTGTTTCAACCTGGTTGACCATGGGCTTGATTTCGTTAAAAAATGCCAAATCGATCAGGCGATCCGGGTAGAAGTTGCTCACGCCGATCGCACGCACTTTACCGGCGCGGTAGGCAGCTTCCATGGCTCGCCACGTGCCGTAATAGTCGCCGAAAGGTTGATGAATGAGAAGAAGATCGATGTAATCCGTTTGTAGCTTTCTCAGACTTTCATCGATGCTTTGGGCGGCTTTCTTTTCGCCGGCATTGCTGATCCAGATTTTGGTTGTCAGAAAAAGTTCATCGCGCGCCACGCCGCTTTCTTTGACGGCTTGGCCGACTTGTTCTTCGTTAAAGTAAGCTTGAGCCGTATCGATCGAACGGTAGCCGACGTCGATGGCGTCTTTAACGCAACGCACGCATTCTTCGGGCGTGACTTGAAAAACGCCGTATCCCAAAATCGGCATTTCGACGCCGTTGGCAAGTTTGACGGTTTGCATGGAAAGTTCTCCTCAATATTGCAATCAAAAGATAGGAGGATTTTGCGCTTGCAAAAAGTATGCTGACGGCATGTATGCACACTTGTTATTGCTCAATAGTCTCAAAATTGTTTTTCGATAACTGACCGAGCTTGTCGCGCTCGCGTTTGGGGAGTTTGGCAACAACCGTATCGTAGGCTTTACGCACGAGTTCAAAGATCATTTCATCGGAAATATCGGAATAAAAATACACGCTGATCCAGTGGCGTTTGTTCATATGCCAGCCCGGTTTGATGCCGGCATAAGTTTGCGTCAGATGTTCGGTATCGGCGGGAGGCGACTTCAGATTGCAAAACTCGAACTTTTGCATATCGACAAAGCCGAACCATTTGCTGGCGACGTAGAAAACGACAATGTCCTCATAGGTATCGGATTTGCCGCTCGTAAAGGGGGTGGCATCGTAGGCGCCGGGCAACGATAAACAAAAATCGCGAAAGGTATTGGCATCCATAACTTTCTCCTTGTCTGCGATTGTATGCCCAAGGATGCGGCCGGGCATGAAAAAACCGCCGACTTGATCAACAAATCGGCGGCTTGGAATATGGTGCCCCAAGACTGACTCGAACAGACGACCTATCGCTTACAAGGCGATTGCTCTACCAACTGAGCTATTAGGGCAGGACTTGCCATTTTATAGAAGAACTAGACCTTCGTAAAGACCGGAATATCGTCTTCTTCGTCTTTCTTAGCGGGTTTGGTGTCGTTCGGCGTTTCCAAAAGCGGAAAATAGCTCACAAGATCCGTGTTTTCCTTCGGGTAGACGGCCAAGATGCGCCCCATCGGCACGTAGATGTTGCGCACCGATTCGCCGAAGCGGGCTTGGAAACTCACCGCATCGGTTTCGATTTGAAACTTGTTGGTGGCTTCGCTCGAAACGCAAAAAACGATGGTGCCGTCGGGATTGACGAATTCTCGCGGTACTTCGCAAAAGTCATCGGTTTTTACAAGCATGTAGGGCGTATAGCCCTGAGCTTCCGCCCAATCCAAAAGCGCCTGCAATAGGTAGGGCTTAAATTCCGGACGGGAGACCGGCAAAACGATCGTGCTGTTGTTATCCATGATATTGACCAAATTAACGACGCATGACTTTTTCAGCCGGCGTCATCGAGTCGATGAAGGAATTGCGGGCAAAGATCGTTTCGGCGTACTTCAAAAGGGGAGCGGCCGAATTGGGCAATTCGATACCGTACAAGCCCAAACGCCACAAAAGCGGAGCCAAGGTGATGTCGAGCATCGTGAAATCGTCACCCATCAAATACTTGTTCTTGGCAAGGATGGGGGAGAGCTGCACCAACTGTTCACGGATCTGGTTGCGGGCGATAGCCTTGCGGCGTTCGTCGGCATCGCGCTTTTCCAAGAAGCGAACAAAGCCGAAGAGTTCGCGTTCAAACGTGTAGATGAACAAGCGGGCACGGGCGCGCATGATCGGATCGGCAGGCATCAGCTGCGGGTGCGGGAAGCGCTCGTCGATGTATTCGTTGATGATCGTAGACTGATACAAGGTCAGATCGCGTTCGATCAAAATCGGCACTTCGCCGTAGGGATTCAAAGCATCAAGCTCTGCGGGCTTATTGTTCGGATCGACGTCGACGATTTCAAAGTCGCCGCCCTTTTCGTGCAAAACGAAACGGCATCGGTGAGAGAAGGGACAGGTGGGACCCGAATACAGAACCATCATAGCGGCAATACCCCTTTTAAAGACAAGGTTTGTAGTGTTTTTGACGCAAAAACGGCCGACAGTTTGAAAGTCGGCAAAAAAACGAGCGATAATTTTACCCAAAATTCGAAAATTTCGCTCAAAAATCCGTGTAACACATTGATTTTAAAGAGAAAACTGACGTTTAAGGAGAAAAAAATGAAAAAGTGGCTCAGCGAATTTCAAGCCTTTATTTCCAAAGGAAACGTACTCGATCTGGCCGTTGCCGTGATTATCGGTGCCGCGTTTACGGCCATCGTCAACAGCATGGTTAAAGACGTTATCAACCCCATCGTAGGTTGGTTGGTGGGTAAACCCGACTTTACCGACCTCTTTTTGGTTTTAAAGGCCCCTGCCGACTATGCCGGTCCCTACACCTATGAAGCGCTCACCAAGGCCGGTGCCACCGTCTTCGGTTACGGTGCGTTTTTAACGGCGGTCGTGCATTTCCTTTTGTTGGCCTTTGTGATCTTCTGGATGATCAAGGTTGTGACTTTGGCGCGCGTTCGCTTGGAAGCCAGACTGCGTGCCGAAGAAAAGGCAAAAGAAGATGCGGTGGCGGCTGCTCCCGCAGCGCCCGCACCCGAACCCGAAGACTTGGTGCTTTTGCGTGAAATTCGCGATTTGTTAAAAGCACAAGCGCAAAAGCAGTAACGCAAAAAATTTTCAACAAAAACGAAAGCCTCGGAATCCGAAATCGGAACCGAGGCTTTTTGTCAGAAGCGATCTAAATCGGATTACTTCTTGGTGCTCAGGATGTGCTTGACAGCCATACGACCGGAGTTGATGGCAAAGGACGAAGCCGTACCTTCACCGATCACGAGGTCGTAAGAGTCGCCGTAGACGCCGCCCGCATCATGACCGATGGCATACAAGCCCGGGATGACGTGATCGTTCTTGTCAACAACCTGCAAGTCTTCGGTGACCTTCACGCCGTTTAAGCTCGTCAACGTGTTGAGCTTGCCGCGAACAACGTAGAAGGGGCCTTCGCTCACAGCGCGCAGGTAGTACGGATCCTTACCGAACTGTTCGTCCTTACCCTGCTTGGCATACTTGGTCATTCTTTCGGCCGTGGCCTTCAAGGTGGCGGGATCCATACCGGCCTTCTTGGCGACTTCTTCGATGGTCTTGCCGATGAAGACGTTGCCCTTGGCTTCGTTGGCCTTCAAGAGTTCGTCAAGCTGCGTGGCAGCCTGATGACGCTGAATGAAGTTGCCGCACGGGTTCGGATAGCCCTTGCCCTTGGTGGAGAATTCGCGCTTGGTGGCTTCGTCAAAGACGATGTAGGTCCATTCGCCGGTACGAGCAATGGCGTTGGAGGCGGTGGGCCAGTCGATCGTCAATTCTTCGTTGAAGAATCGGTTGCCCGTGCCGTCAACATACAGCAAACCCTGGCGGAACATGGCGCGCAATTCCTTGTTGGGACCGTTACAGATGGCTTCGCCTTCGGCAGGCATAAATGCGCCGTTAATCATCATCGGGCCCATGTTGTCGCCCACGGCACCGGCAGAGAATGCCATCTTGATGCCGTCGCCGGTACGACCCGGAGCGCCCACCGGAATCATATCGATGCCGGTCGTTTCCTTGACCATCGGAACGTTGAAGTTATAGCCGCCGGTGGCCAAAATCACGTTCTTGGCACGTACGGTGACTTTTTCGCCGTCGTCGTTCTTACCTTCAACGCCGACAACCTTGCCCTTTTCGATGATGAGCTTTTCAGCCGGAGTGGAGAGCAAAAGCTTGCCGCCCTTTTCCTGGAAGAGTTCGACCATGCGCTTGGGCAGAGACCCTGCGCCCGGGTAGATGTGCCAAGTGAGGACTTCGTTGTTGCGCCATGCGGTTTTGACTTCCTTCCAGTGCACGCCGTGGTCTTCAACCCACTGAATGGTTTCGGCAGAGGTGTCCACGAACTTCTTCAGCAACGGGGCGTTGATGCGCCAGTGGTGGTATGCAGCCATGCGGTTGAAGGCTTCGGTCTTGGTGAGTTTGACACCGGCCTTTTTCTGCAGGAAGCTTTCAGCGGCAAAGGAGCCTTCCATGTAGTTGCCGGCGCCGCCTGCAAAGGGGTTCTTTTCCAAAATCACGGTCTTCAGACCGCCTTCGACGGCAGAAACGCCTGCCACGGTGCCGCCGGCACCTGCGCCGACGATGACCAAGTCGACGTTGTAGTTCTGATCAGCCCATGCGGGAAGCGTAAAGGCGGCTGCAACGGCAAGAGCCATAACTTTGACGGATTGCATCTTTTAGTTCTCCTCAGGTGGATAAAGTTGCTGCACCTTGTGTTCGGTGCGTATGGGCATAACTTTGCCGATGAGACTCGATGCTTGTCAGTATCAAAAGATACCTGATAGGATCACAGTTAGGGAAAAAACTAATACCTTTGATTGATGACGACTTATTCGACGCAATGGTTAGAGACCGTAGCTCATCCTCGGTCTCGTTCGTGGCAGTTGCCTTTCGGGGCAACGGAGCCCCTTTTGCCTTGGATTACGCCCGAGGTACCGCCGGCATTGAAGGCGCTTTTTGAGACCGAAGGCGTGCCGCGCGAGTTTGCTCCCGGCGAATATATCTACACGCCTTCGATGCCTTTGACCTTGATGACATTGGTCGTCAACGGCGTAGCCGGTCGTGCTTTCGGCAGCATGTACAACCAAGCCAAACAAGGGATGGCCTTGGCAGTGGCCGATCGCATTTGCGGGGGAAATCACACGTTTTTCAGCGGTCGGCCCGGCAACGGGCGCTACTTTGCCGTCACCCCTCTGAAAGTGTTGATTCTGCCCAATGCGCGCATCAAAGAAGCGATGCGCGAGGATTTGAACTTTGCCCGCCAAATGCAAGTGCAGCTGGAGTGTTGCATTCAGTCCGATCGTATCGGTTTGGCCGCCAATTCCGTTTTGCCCGTGCAACAGCGTATCGGGCTGTATTTTCTGAGTTGGGCCTTTGCTTACGGGCAATTGGAAACGGCAGACAACGAGGAGTGGGTCAAATTCGATGCCATCTTGCCGCAAACGCAGATTGCGCGCGTGGTGAGTGCAAGCCTCATTCACATCAAGCGCGGTTTTGCCGAACTGAAAGCTTCGGACGACATTCGCAACGATGCACACACAACTTGGTTAAAAAGCAGTGTTTTGGATCCGCTTTGGCAGTGGCTGTGCTCCAACGAGGAGCCGCTGTCGGATATGCCGCGCCCCAAAGAATGGCGACAATTTTTGCAAAATTGAGGATAAAAATTTGCCGGTAACCGAAAGCGGTTGCCGGCAAAATTTTGCGAATCGAATTCGGGGATCAGACCGGATTGTCGATATCGACGAATTCGACTTCGATACTGTGTTTTTCGGCGATCCAATTGCCCAACGCTCGAATGCCGAAACGCTCGGTGGCATGGTGTCCGCAAGCAAAGTAGACGATGCCCGCTTCACGTGCAATGTGCGTGGTGCGTTCGCTGATTTCGCCCGAAATAAAGCAGTCGACTTCCAAGTCGATCGCCTCTTCGATCATGTCTTGTGCCGCACCCGTGCACCAAGCGACTCTGCGAATCGTACGATTCAAGTTGCCGACGACCAACGGCGTACGGTGCAATAGCGACTCAAGTTTTTTCGAAAGTGTGTTGACCGTTGTTTCGCTTTCGGTCATACCGTACCAACCGAGGTCGGCGTCCGAAAAGTTGCCCTGCGGCACAAATCCCAAAGCCTGTCCCAAAAGAGCGTTGTTGCCCAGCGTCGGGTGCGCATCCAACGGAAGGTGATAGGCGACCAAAGACAGATCGGCCTTCAAAAGCGAAGCAATGCGCCCGTAACGCACGCCCGTGATGCGAGGATCTTCACGCTTCCAAAACCAGCCGTGGTGCACGAAGATCGCATCAGCCCCTTTGGTTTTGGCAGCTTCGATCAAATCAAGACAAGCCGAAACGCCTGTGACGATTTTCTTGACTTCGCTTTTGCCTTGAACTTGCAATCCGTTGGGCGCATAGTCGTGAAAAGCTTCGGGCGTCAACAGTTCGTTGACGGACTTGAGAATTTGAGACAGTTCCATCGAGCAACTCTTTGGTTAGATCTTTTGGAAGATTTTTTCCTTGGGCAAGCGCGACTTCGGACGCTGGGCATTGCCGTCGTTGGGGTCGCGATAACCGAAACTTAACATAAAGACGCTGCGAAGTCCCTTTTGGCGCAAGCCCAAGATTTCGTCGAGCTTGTTGAAGTCGGCACCTTCAATGGGCGTTGTGTCAATGCCCATGGAGGCGGCAGCCATCAGGACAAAACCTTGTGCGATCTAAGCTTGGCGAGCTTCCCAAGAGATGAGTTCGGAGGGGGAAACCTGATGTAAGCCCACAAAGTGACGGCGGCCGGCATCTTGCTGCGCTTTGATATCGGGATTGTTGCCGAAACGACCGTCTTTTTCTTCCTGATCGAGCACGCTTTGCAAGTATTCGTCGGTGAGCTGATCGTAGACGGCAAAGACAACCACGTGGCTGGCATTCTTGGCGCGATCGCGATTGAAGTCCAAAATGGCCGGCATGATCTTTTGCTTGGCTTCTTCGGTGTCGGCAATCAAAAACTGCCAGGGTTGTGCATTCACGGAAGAGGGGGCCAGACGCAAAATTTCGAGAATCTTGTCGAAGTCTTCGTCGGAAACGCGGCGATTGGCGTCATAGTGTTTGGTGGTATAGCGAGTGCGGGCAACAGTGAGTGCGTCCATATAAATCTCCCTGAAAAAAGTTGTTCGGTGCAGAAAAATTGCCACCGATATTGGTGCCCAAGAGTGTAACGCGAAGCGGGACAAAATTTGCTCGGCCAAAGGTATCAATCTTTTTCTGAGAAAGGCTTAACTTGCCCTACAATGCGCAAAGATATAACGACAACAAAACCATTCGAATACACCTCGGGAGACTCGCTGAATGGATCTGAAAGTACGACGTTGGCAAATCCTCTTTGTTGCCTGCTGCATTTGCCTTTGCTCGGGGTCGATGTACGCTTGGTCCGTTTTTGCAACGCCGTTGGCGGCACGATTGACCGAAATTACAGGCGAAGTCGTCACAACGGGCATGCTCGCGGCGACGTTTAGCTTGGCCAACGGTCTTAGTCCCATTCCGATGATTCTCGGCGGTTTCGTCAACGATCGAATCGGACCGCGTTGGCTGATTGCTTCGGGCGGTCTTTTGATCGGACTCGGTTACATTGCCGGCGGCTTGGCGCAGACGCCCATGCAGTTGATCTTGGGGTTTGGACTGTCGTTTGGCATCGGTTTGGGTTTTGTTTACGGCGCTGTTATCGGCACGGTGATGAAGTTCTTTCCGGATCGACGCGGTTTGGTGGGCGGCCTTGTGACGGGCATTTACGGTTTGAGTTCCGTCATTTTGTCGCCGGTTGCCCATGCCCTTATCGACAGTTACGGCGTGCATTGGGCAATGATCTTCGTGGGTGCGGTGTTTGCGCTTGTGATCGTTTCGGGTGCAATGTTGATGCAAAAGTGTCCGGACGATTTTCTTCGCAACTTCGGTCGGAGCACTCAATCGTCACCGGACAAGAGCCTTGATTGGCGTGCAATGCTTTCGACCAAACGCTTTTATCAGATGATCGCCATGCTCGTGTGCGGTGTCATACCCGCCATGATGTTTATTCCGTTTTGCTTTGCGCTTGCCAAAGATTTGGCGGGCCTGTCCTCAGTTTCCGCTTCGATTGCGGTATCGGTTTTGGCTTTGAGCAACGTAGGCGGGCGCTTTGTGGCGGGAGCGGCTTCGGACAGATTCGGGCGGGTTGCCACATTGTCGGGCGCCATGCTTGTGACCGTTTGGAGTTTTATCGGCCTGTCTTTTGCCACGCCCGAGTTGACAGTACTCTTTTGGGTTGCCGTTGTCGGTGTGGGGTTGGCTTTCGGCGCCTTTATGGCGATTTATCCGGGCTTTACATCCGAAGAATTCGGCAGTCGTCATAACTCGGTCAATTACGGCATCATGTTTTCCGGGTTTGCTATTGCGGGCTTTGCCGGTCCGGGGCTTTTGCATGCCATGCAAAATGCCGACATTTCGCTTTCCGGAATCTTTTTGACGGCAAGCGCCTTGTGCTGTTTGGGACTCGTTTTTGCTTGGCTTTTTGAGTTTGCTAAGAAACGAAGTTGATAGAGAAAATCCCGCCGCAAACTTTCGAATTAATTCGAAGGAGCTTCAATACCGAGACAACTGCGCCCAAGTGATGCGATCGTTCTCGCCCAAGTCTTTGACCGTTTCAGGTTTTTTGAACCCCGCTTTTTCAAAGAGCTCGCGCACGGCCGCCCCTTGGTTGTAGCCGTGTTCGACCATCAAAATGCCGCCGGCCGTCAGATGCTCGGGCGCCTGTTCAATGATGGTGCGCAAGTCCGAAAGTCCGTCGACGGTATCGGTAAGCGCCCCGATCGGCTCAAACGTGAGATTGTCCAAATGCGAGTCGTCGGGTTCGATATAAGGCGGGTTGGAGACGATCAAATCAAACCTGTGATCGTCAAAGGCGGCAAACCAGTCGCTTGAAACAAACGTGACATTGGTTGCGCCGAGCGTTTCGGCGTTGCTGCGCGCGACTTCAAGCGCAGATTCGCTCACGTCGCTTGCCAGGACTTGGGCTTGCGCAAATTCCAAAGCAAGGCTGATCGCAATGCAGCCGCTGCCGGTGCCCATGTCGAGAACGGTTTTGGGTGCCGGACATTGTGCCAATGCCGTTTCGATCAACGTTTCCGTATCCGGTCTCGGGATCAAAACGGCAGGCGTTACGTGAAAGTCTCGCCCCCAAAAGGAGCGCGTTCCCGTGATGTAGGCCACGGGGCACCCCGATTCGAGTCGATCCAAGCTTTGCAAGAACGCCTGAGAAACATCATCGGCAACCTCGGCTTCGGGGTGCATGATGAAAAACTCTTTGGTTTTGCCTGTGAAGTGCGACAGCACCACGCGCGCATCGACTTTGTCGACACGCGCGTAGGCGGCAAGCAAAAGTTCTCGGATCGTGGCCATGACGGGTTTACTCGCCCATAGCGGCCAAAAGTTCGGCTTGATGTTCGTTGGTCAGAGCCGTGAGGATTTCCTGAATATCGCCGTCCATGATGCTGTCCAAACGGTAAAGCGTCAAATTGATGCGATGGTCCGTCACGCGCCCCTGTGGATAGTTATAGGTGCGGATGCGCTCGCTTCTGTCGCCGCTACCCACCAAACTTTTGCGGGTGCTGGCTTCCTGTGCACGCTGCTTTTCGACTTCGGCGGCATAAAGACGGGAAGCGAGCACTGCCATGGCGCGTTCCTTATTTTGACGCTGAGAGCGTTCGTCCTGACATTCCACCACAAGCCCCGTGGGCAAGTGGGTGATACGTACGGCAGAGTCGGTCTTTTGCACGTGCTGGCCGCCTGCGCCCGAAGCGCGATAGACGTCGATACGAAGATCGGCCGGATTGATCTGAATTTCCTGAACTTCGTCGAGTTCGGGCATCACGGCCACGGTACAGGCCGAAGTGTGAATGCGACCGGCGGCTTCCGTTTCCGGCACGCGCTGCACGCGATGGCCGCCCGACTCAAACTTCAATCGCGAGTAGGCGCCTTCGCCCACGATACGGCAAATGACTTCGCGATAGCCGCCGAGATCGGACTCGTTTTTGCTCACGATTTCCACCTTCCAGCCGCTGCGTTCGGCATAGCGCATGTACATGCGAAGCAAATCGCCCGCAAAAAGCGCCGATTCGTCACCGCCCGTGCCGGCACGGATTTCCAAGAAGATGTTGCGACTGTCGTTGGGGTCGCGTGGCAACAAAAGAATTTCAAGGTCGTGTTCGAGTTCGACCAACTTGTCTTTGCCGACCTTGATTTCTTCCTGTGCAAAATCGGCCATTTCCGGATCTTGCAAAAGTTCTTGGGCTTCTTCGAGATCGCTTTCCGTTTTGGCGTATTCGCGCATTTTGATCGTGACCGGCTCGATTTCGGCACGTTCGCGGGAAAGTTCGCGGAAGCGATTCATGTCGTCGGCGGCATCGGGTGCTGCCAACATCGCATCGATTTCTTCAAGACGGCGGCATAGCCCCATCAGTTTGGCTCGGATACTGTCTTTCATCGGTTTTACTCAAAAGAGCACCTCATATCGAGAGGTGCTGAATGTTCGTTTACGCGCATTGTAAATGCAAAAAGCGTGCGAGGCCGCAAAGAGGGCTTCGCACGCATATCGGAGTCGGTTTGCGGGACTAATAGCCGCGTGTTTGATAGAAGTGCCCCAGAACGGTCGTCATGTGTTCGCGTTCTTCCTGCGTCAGACCCTCGGCGTCGCGCAACAGTACCGTGGGATCGTGAATGAGTTTATGGGTCAACGTCTTGGTGAGCTGATCCAAAACGGCCGAGACGTCTTCGCCCTTTTGAATCTGGCGCGTGGCGGTTTTGACCAAATCGGCACGAATGTATTCGGCGCGTTCGCGAATGCGGGAGATGACCGGAACGGCGGCGCGCATCGCAAGCCAGCGTTCAAAGGACTGTACGCGAAGCGTGATGATGCCTTCGGCTTCGATCACGGCAGCCTGACGGCTTTCGCGCCCCGATTGCACCACCGCACCCAATTCGTCCATGGAGTAGACGTAAACGTCGTCCAAGCGGGAAATTTCGGGTTCGACGTCGCGCGGCACGGCCAAGTCGACGATACACATCGGACGGTGCTTGCGTTCTTTGATGGCGCGCTCGATCATCCCTAAGCCGATAATGGGCAAGGCGGAAGCCGTACAGCTCACCACGATATCGTACTGGCTGATGGCTTCGGGCAAATCTTGCAAGCGCATGGCCTTACCGTTGTAGCGTGCGGCCAAAGCCTGACCGCGATCGATCGAACGGTTGGCTACCGTCACCGATTGGGGATTTTGTGCGCAGAAGTGTGCGGCACAAAGTTCGATCATTTCGCCGGCGCCGACAAAAAGCACGTTGGAAGTCGACAAATCGCCGAACAAACGCATGGAAAGACGCACGGCTGCGGCAGCCAAACTCACTGAACTCGAACCGATGGCCGTGGTGGAGCGCACTTCTTTGGCGACCGTAAAGGCGTCTTGGAAAAGGTGATTGAGCATCAAGCCCAAACCCTTGGCGTCACGAGCCATCGAAACGGCTTTTTTAAACTGCCCCACAATCTGCGTTTCACCCAACACCATGGAGTCGATACCCGAAACCACGCGATAGATGTGGCGGGCGGCCTCGCACTGGGCGTAGCGATAGGTGTGCGGCGCAAATTGCGTCACATTGACCGACTTCATATCGGCAATGAGCTTACAGAGCTCTTCGGCGGCCACTTCGGGGTAGCTCACCGCACAATATATTTCGGTACGGTTGCACGTCGACAAAATCATCGCCTCGGTCAAACCTCCGCGTTCGGCGGATGCAAGACGCGCTTTGAATGTGTCGATAGCGCTTCCGATCTCTTCGGGACCGAAAGCGACGCGCTCACGAACGGACAAGGGCGCAGTAGTGTGGTTTAAGCCAAGGCAAAGAAGTTGCATTTGGGGTCTTTCTTCAACCGGCCTTTTCGTACGATTGTCGAGGTTCGTCACGGTTCCGACATTCGACGATCGGGACGGAAGTTGTTGATTGTTTAGGGTAAGTGAGATTATAGGAGGTGAAACATTTTGAAAAACTTAAGAGACAAAAAAATATTTTCAAAAGGACTTGCAAAATTCGAAAAATGTCGTTATAGTTTCAACTCTTCGTTGGCCAGGTAGCTCAGTTGGTAGAGCAGCGGATTGAAAATCCGCGTGTCGGCGGTTCGATTCCGTCCCTGGCCACCATTAAATTAACCGCTGATGAAGCGGTTTTTTTATATCTGAAGAAAATACAAATCGTTTAAAATCAACGATTTGTAGGATTTCAGGAGCCTATGATGTCTGCCAAAAGCACGATCGAACATGTAGTACTTCGAGAATTTCGTCCGGAGGACATCCCCGAAATGGTGCAAGTTTTGGCGCAAACATGGGACTTCGGCGACTTTGCCGATGACAGAGGCCTGAGGGCTTGCCAAGAAAGTTATCTCCTCAAAAACGCACATCTCGCCACCGAGGTTATCGTCGCCGAAAAAGACAGTGTCTTGTTAGGCTACCTTTTCGGACGTATTCCTGTCCGAGCGTTGCATCCTCAACACGGCTTTTTCGAAAAGGCCTACGCAAACGCCCTGAAAGATTGGGAAATTTTTGCCACACCTCAAGAGCGTCAAAAGTTCGAAGACGACTGGATGTGGGTGCAGCAGTGGTATGCCGAGCAATACAAAGCATTGGGTGCGATGGCGCAAACGGCTTCTCATATGGATCTCTTCATGGTGGCAAAGACAGCCCGCGGCTTGGGCGTGGGTACCCTGCTTTTCAATGAATATAAGCGACGTCATTTGGCGCATAACGCCGGCCGATCCGTATTGCTACAGACGGATACTTGGTGCGGGTGGCGTTTTTATGAGAAAAAGGGCTTCGAGCGTTTAGCAATGTGCCCGGCATTGGCTGACGAGACTGGTTCGGACGACGCACAGCAAGCCTATTTTGTCTACGGCGGAAGGTTTTAATCGAGACAACGTTTCCAAAACCTATCAAAATTTTAGTTAAATCAATTTAACTTAAATTAATTTAACTAAAAAAGGTGGCGAAGATGACTTTTTTCGGTCGAAATGCCGAACTCGAAAAGTTGGCGCTCTTTTTTGACCGAGCGCCGCAGTCATTGGCGCTTGTCTATGGCAGACGCGGTGTAGGAAAGACACGGCTGATTTGTGAAGCGTTGTCTCTAGCCAAATGTCGATACATGTTTTTCTCGTGTCGTCAAACGAATGAGACGGACAATACGGAGCAGCTTTGCGCGGCTATCCATGAGTAATTGCGTTTGCCAAGGTTGACTTTTTCCTCGTTTGCCTCGGCCTTGGAATATCTCTTCGAGAAAGCTTGCCATGAGTCGACGGTTGTCGTTTTGGACGATTACCCGAATCTGCGAAAACATATCGAAAATTGTGACGATGTTTTGCAGGAGCTGATTGATCGCTATCGGGGTACATCGCAGCTCAAACTCGTCTTGTGCGGAAGTGCAATCGAGGAGATGCGCTCGTTGAGGGATGGCGGAAATCCGATAGGCCAACGGATCGACCTTACGCTGCATCTCAAGGCAATGGATTATGAGCAAGCCAGTGCTTTCTATCCGAACTTTTCGAACGAAGACAAAATGCGGCTCTATAGCGTCTTTGGCGGGGTGCCGTTTTTCCTTCGACTGATTGATTCGCGCTTGACGGTTCGAGAAAACATACTCAAGCTTATTTCTTCGAGCAACTCGTTTTGTGCTATTGCTTTGCAGTTGTTTCTAACAAGCGAATTCGCCAAACTTGAAAGTGTCAACTTGATTTTGAACGCCTTGTCCAAGCGCCCGCTCAAATTTTCCGAGTTACTTGACGAGACCGGCATCAAAAGCGGGGCGAAAATGAATTACACGCTCAATAAGCTGTGCGAGATGGAGTTGATCAAGACGGTTTCTGCCGAAAGCTACTCTGACAACAACCGTTGCACGCGCTATACCATCGCCGATAACCTCGTGCATTACTACTTCAGTTTTGTAGACGTCAATCTGAACAGAATAGCGATTTACGGGGCCGAACATACGTTTGATCGTTTTGTGGCGGATGGGTTTGAGATGCAGTTTGTGCCTGAAGTTGCTAAAACGATTGTCGTGTAGTTTTTTGTAACTTTCCAATATCCTAAAAATCAAACGAAGCCCTGACAAAGGACTTCGTTTGTTTGCAGGATCGAACAAGAACTCGGACGTTAGGCGTCGGCCCAAACTTCCTTGGCAATTTCCTTAGCCAAACGAACCTTGGCCCATTGCTGTTCTTCGGTCATGATGTTGCCTTCTTCGGTCGAGGAGAACCCGCACTGCGGCGACAGGCAAAGCTGATCCAAGGGAACGTACTTGGCCGCTTCCTGAATGCGAGCCTTGATCGCTTCTTTGTCTTCGAGTTCGGGGAACTTGGACGTGATCAAGCCCAAGACGACCGTCTGATCTTTGATAAAGCGCAAGGGTTCGAAGCCGCCGGCGCGATCCGTGTCGTATTCCAAGAAGAAGCCGTCGATGTTGCAGCCGCCGAAAAGGGTTTCAGCCACCGGTTCATAGCCGCCGGAACTGAACCACGTCGAACGGAAGTTACCGCGGCAGATATGCATCGTGATCGTCATGTCTGCGGGCTTGGCCTTCAAAATTTCATTGAGGCAGGCCACATAGTTCTTAGCGACGACATCGACATCAATACCACGAGCGGCATAGGCGGCACGCTTTTCTGCCGAGCAGAATTCGCCCCAGCTCGTATCGTCAAACTGCAGGTAGCGGCAGCCGCGTGCATACAAGGCGAGCATGGCGTCTTTCCAGGTCTGAGCGATGTCGGCGTAAAGCGCATCTTCGTTGTTGCGATAAAGCTCGATCGGCTGATAGTTTTCGGCGCGTACGCAGCAGATCAGATGCAGCATCGAAGGGGAAGGAATCGTGTACTTAATGGGCGTATCACCCGCGATGGCCTTTAAACGATCGAAGCTTTCCAAGAAGGGGTGGTTTTCGGGGAAGTGCACCTTGTCGGCGATGACAATGGTTTCTGCCTTGGGCTGGTGGCCTTGAAAGTGCACCGACCAAGCTTCGGCCTTGACCAGGTTGATGCCGCCCAAGACCTGCAGGAAGTCGAGGTGCCACATGGCACGACGGAACTCGCCGTCGGTCACGGCCGTCAAACCGTTTTCCAATTCTTTTTGAACCAGCTTGGCGATTTCGGCATCTTCCACGGACGTGAGCTCGTCACGGGTGATTTCGCCGTGCGCGAACTTCACGCGGGCTTGGCTGACGACTTTGGTACGCAAAAAGCTGCCGACAACATCGCAGCGATACGGAGGATTGACTCGAGACATGGATATGAACTCCCTATTGTAGAAATGTGTTGTGTCGGAAATTGTGCACGAAAATTGCCGCAAGCGTAACGGTAATACCGCAAGAGTTTTGCAAAAAGGTGCAACAAAAAGCCTTGCAATCGAACTTTCGAGTTGCAAGGCTTTGAGACAAACTTAATCCGGAGCAACGCCTGAAAAGACGGGTTTGGCGCCGAGCTCTTGCGCTTTGCGCGTCAAGCGCACGAAAGCGTCCAAATCCAAGACTTCGGCGCGAGCGCCCGGATCGACGCCAGCTTCTTCGATGGCCTTTTGATCCATCAGGGCCGAGAGGGCATTGCGCAACGTCTTGCGACGTTGTCCGAAGGCTTGCGCCACCACCGAGCTAAAGAGCAGGAAGTCGACTTCGGGGACTTCTGCCTTGGGTTTGGGCGTCATGCGAACGACGGAACTGACGACTTTGGGCGGAGGATTAAAGGCTCCGGGCGGCACGTCAAAAAGTTTGACCATGCGATAGCGCCACTGAAGCATGACCGAGAGTCTGCCGTAGGTTTTGCTACCCGGAGCGGCTACCATTCTGTCGACGACTTCGCGCTGCAGCATAAAGTGCTGATCGACGACGTTGTCGGCCGCTTCCAAAAGCTTGAAAAGAATGGGCGAAGAAATGTTGTAGGGAAGGTTGCCTGCAATGCGCAAGGGCTTGTCTTTGGCCAGTTCGTTCCAATCGAGGGTCAACGCATCGGCTTCAATGAGCGTCAACTCGTCTTCGCTAAATTGGGTGCGCAACCATGCCGCCAAATCGCGGTCGATTTCTACGGCCGAGACATGGCCGGCTGCGGCAATCAATTCGCGCGTCAACGCGGCCTGGCCCGGGCCGATTTCAATGACAGTTTGTCCCGGTGCGGCGTTGACCGCCTTTGCAATACGACCGATCCAGTGCACGTCGTGCAAGAAGTTTTGCCCGAAGCGTTTGCGGGCTTTATGCCCTTGAAGTCCTTGTTGTTGCATAAGATCCCAAAAAAAATTAGTGCTCAAGACGATATTTTGCCCGATATTGCGCCATTGTTTGCGCAAGTTTCAATGCGGCAAGCATGCTGCCGGTATCGGCCGTACCGCGTCCTGCGATATCCAAGGCCGTTCCGTGATCGACCGAGGTGCGAATCCACGGCAAGCCCAACGTAACGTTGACGCCGCCTCCGAAACCTTCGCGTTTTAAGGTCGGCAAACCCTGGTCGTGGTACATGCAAAAGACGACGTCATACTTGTCGGCGTGGCTTTTGACTAAAATCGTGTCGGCAGGCCACGGACCCGTGGCGTCGATACCGCGGGAGCGTGCACGCTCGATGGCCGGCGCGATCACTTCGATTTCTTCCATGCCCATGTGGCCGGATTCGCCCGCATGGGGATTGAGTCCCGTGACAGCAATTTTGGGCGTAATAAGGCCGAAGCTTTGTTTTAAGTCGGCATCGAGAATCGAGAGCGTTTCGTCCAATAGCTCGGGCGTAATCGCATCGGGCACGGCACGCAAAGGCAGGTGCGTCGTTGCCAAAGCCACACGAAGGGCATCGGACTCGGCAGAGGACGTCAACATCATCACCACGCGTTTGCAGTGCGAAATCTCGGCAAAAAATTCCGTGTGGCCGCTGAAAAAGTGCCCGGCTTCGGTAATGATGCTTTTTTGAACGGGAGCGGTTGCCACAGCAGAATATTTGCCGACCAAAGCGCCCAAAGCGGCCGTTTCCAATGTTTTTAACACATAAGGGGCGTTTTTGACATTGAGAGTGCCGGGCACAACGTCTGCGCCCAAAGGCACGTCGCAAATCGTGACGTGCGAGGGCAACTTTTCGGGCAACCCTAAACGCCGTGCCGTAGCCTTTAAAAGCATTTCGGAGCCGATGAGTTCGATAGGAAGGGTATTGCCGACGGCCAAAGCGGCCTTCAAAGCAATTTCCGGACCGATGCCGGCGGGTTCTCCCGTGGTGATGGCAATCGGTGCGACGGTGTGAAAATCAGTCATGTTTTTTTCACCAAAACAAAGCGCCGTCCGAAAAGCGCTTTCAAACACTTCCGGACGGCGATGTCAATCATTGCAAATCAACGCTTTAGAAGCTGTCTTTGCGGATTTCCACATAGGCGCGATCGCGCAATTCGCGCTGCCAGTTGTAGACGGCTTCCGACAACTTCTTTTCACGCAAGGCCATGCGAGCGGCCAAGCGCGAGCGCGTGGCGTCGCCTGCAGCAGTGCGGCGTTCGACTACCTGAATCAAGTGGTAGCCGTACTGCGTGCGAATGGGATCGGACACTTCGCCGGGCTGCAAGCGATTCATGGCCGATTCGAATTCGGGCACGGTATCACCGGCATTGAGCCACCCCAAATCGCCGCCGCGCGTGGCGGAGTTATCTACCGAGGTCAAACGTGCCATGGTGGCGAAGTCGGTTTCACCGGCTTCGATACGGCGCTTGATGTCATGCAAACGCGAAAGCACTTCGCTTTCGGGCGTCATGTCGCTGACAAACATCAGGATGTGGCGTGCGTGCGTCTGTTCGACCGGAACGCCTGCAAGTTTAGCTTTGACACCGTCGCGATTGTCGACAAGTTTCACAACGTGATAAGCGCCCGAGGATTGCACCACGGTGACGTAATTGCGTTCGGTGCGATGGTTTTCAATAGCCTGCCAGAAGATGGAGGGCAAACGGGAAGCGTCGCGCCAGCCCAAGTCGCCGCCTTGAAGGGCGTCTTCGCCCTTGGAGTGGGCGGCGGCAAGTTTGCCGAAGTCTTCGCCTTGGCGAGCCTGACGGGCGATGCTTTCGGCTTCGTCACCGACGGCGTCGGCTTCTCTGTCAGAGGCTCCCGGAGGAATCGGCAACAGAATGTGCTGGACGTGATACTCCTGCGTGTCGCCGCTCGTAAAGCCGGCTTCTTCGGCCAAATAGGCATCGACTTCACTTTCGGGAATCGTCAACTGGCTGTCGACTTCGCGTTCGCGCAAGCGCTGCATCATGATTTCATCACGAATCTGGCGACGGAATGCCGAATAGCTCACGTCGTCGGCTTGAAGACGTTCGCGCAATTCGGCCACGGTCAACTTGTTGTTGCGGGCAATCTGTTCGATCGAAGCGCTCACCATCTGTTCGTCGACGCGAATCCCCAATTCCTTAGCACGCTGATCGATGGCTTTTTCCAAAATCAAACGTTCGATCACCTGATTGCGCAACTCGTTCATCGAGGGCAGCTCGATGTTTTGTTGACGAAGATTGATGGCAACCTGACGCACGCGGTTTTGCAGTTCGTATTCGGTAATGACGTCGTTGTTGACCACGGCCACAATACGATCGACGGGACGAACATCCGAAGTCAAAGCCACGGATGCAGGATCGGCATTGACAGCCGGTTCTTCGGTCACGCGAATCGTTTGCGTATCTTGAGCAAAAGCCGGCACGGCGGCAACAAGTGCGGCCAATGTGGCCAGGCGAACACGGTTAATAGTAGTAATCATAAGTTTCCATTGAGGTCGGCATGGAGCTACGCGTCTGGTAGCCCTGGATGCTGCGCTGCAGTTCGGACAAGGGGCTCGAACCGATGGAGCCCAAGCCCGTCAATTCTAATTGGATATAGAAGTTGGTTTCGTCACTGTCGGTATCGCGAGTGTAACGTTGTGCAACGGCACGCAACGTCCAGCAGTCGGCATGATACTCAAAGCCAACCAACGTTTCGATAAATTTCTTGTCGTAAAGCGAATAGTTTTGGCGCGCCAAAGCGAAGAGGTTTTCGGTCAACGGCCACTGCAACGACAAGTCGATCTGATCGATATGATCTTCGCTACGACTGTCGGGCGCCCAGTTGTAGCGATAGTACAAGCCCACCACACTCATGGGACGGGGCTGCCAACGAATGCCGGCGACGGCTTTTTGCATGGCGCTGCGATCCCAGCTCCACTGTGCGTAGGCATTGGCCTGAACTTCGCGCGTCAAACGTGCGCCGATACTGGCCAAAAAGTCGCTCTTTTGATCGCCCATTGACACGCGTTGACCGTAAGAGTCGAGCGTTTTGTCGTTGAAGTAGTAGCGCTGGCCGATACCGGCACGCAACCATTCCATACCGCTCTCAGAATCGATCAACCGCGTCGTAACCATACCCGTGACCTGATTGGTTTCGGGGATGCGATCGTAGCTTGTCCACGTGTTTTCCGTCATCAACTGTGCAAAGTTGACGTCGGCCTGCGAGGCGTCAAAGAGCGGAATGGCGCTTTGGTCGCGATAGGGCGTATACGAATAGAAAATGCGCGGTTCCAACGTTTGCGTGATGTCGCGACTAAAGAGGTTGGTGTCACGCTCGAAAACCATGCCGCTGTCCAAGGACAAAATCGGTACCGTGACCGAAGGATTGGTTTGTCCGCTTTGGAGATACTCGCGATCGAGGTTGTATTTGGTCGTGATGAACTGAGCCTTGGGCGTGACGAACCAACCGGCACGCTGAATCGGGTAGGCCACCGACTGATGGAAGACAAATCGATCGCCTTCGAGCTTGGTCGGATGGGCAAAGCGCGTGGCGTCGATGCGCGTGGTCAATTCAAAACCGGCTTCGTCGGCAAAGTATGCATTCCACGTAAATTGCGGCTCGCGTTCATAGGGCTTGTCGGTGTCGCGCAAGGTTTGGTTCTTGGACACGCTCAAGGACGTGTTCCAATAGGTCGACGCATAGCTCAACCAATAGTTTTGGCCCAAAATGTCATCGGTATCGTCGCGCAAAGTCGAAGCGAAGTCGCTGCGATAGTCGTCGTCGGACACGCGGTTGTAGTCCACGCCGTAACCGAAGCCGTTCCAGGCACCTTTGATCTTGGCCTGAATGCCGTAACGATCTTCGCCCGTGGTGCGATCGTTGGGCATGTACTGCACGCCGATGTCGCCTTCGAGATGTTCGGTCAGAAATCTGAATTCGTTACCGAGCATGATGCCGCGCTGACTCATCACGCGAGGCGTGACGGTGTAGTCGTAGTTCGGCGCGATATTGAAGTAGTAGGGCACGGCCAAGTCAAAGCCGCGAGAAGAGCTCACGCCCACGGCCGGCGTTAAAAAGCCCGACTTGCGCTCGGTACTTAACGGGAACGTAAACCAGGGCAACCCCAAAACCGGCACGCCGCCCATCTTCAAAACAGCTCCGGTGCCCTCGCCCGAGCGGGTGTATTCGTCCAGCGTCAAGCTGTCCATCTCGATCCACCAGGCTCGGCTGTCTTTTTTACAGCTCGTGACCACCACGTCGGTCAGTTCCGTCACGTCGGCCGATTTGAACTCGGCGCAACCGGCACTGCCGCGCAGTCCGCGAGGAGCGTATTCATACTCGACGTTATCGGCTCGGCCCGTTTCGGTATCGAGAAAATAGGAGAATTTGGGCGCATTGAATTTGGCGCCTTCGCGCACGATCACAGCTTCGCCTTCGACGGCAACTTCGCCTGTGGCTTGCGTATAAACGATCGTATCGCCCTGAATGACGGTGCCGGCACGGCGTACTTCGGCCTCGCCCGTCAAAACCAATTCGG
This sequence comes from uncultured Sutterella sp., assembly GCA_937995395.1. GTDB lineage: Bacteria > Pseudomonadota > Gammaproteobacteria > Burkholderiales > Burkholderiaceae_F > Duodenibacillus. The sequence continues at coordinate 26,587 of CALKKK010000029.1, forward strand.
TTTCGGGCGAGCCTTCGATCACTTCGGCAGAAATGATCGAGGGTGCACCGTCTTGGTCTTCGGGCACGGTCAAAAGGCTTGTCCAACTGTCAAGGTTGGCATCGGTGTCGGTCGCACCGACGGTGCCTGCGCTTTGTGCCGCGGCATGCGGAACCCAGGCCGCAAGCGAGGCCGCTACGGCAAGCGAAATCGTCAAAGGCGTGGGTCGGGAGGAATTCCTGGACATTTGTCTATATAGTTCGAAGGTTGTTTGACGGATTATAGGCAAGGCCGAGCCGGTTTTTGTCTCAAATTTCGTATTGCATTTAAAAGAATTGAAGGATAGCGACGTGAAAGACACACGTTTGGATTTGGTAAATCAATGGTTGGCAGTCGTAGGCAAGCCTTACGGACTGGTGTTGGAAAGCTTAGCTGCGGCAAGTGCGGACGCTAGCTTCAGACGCTATTTTCGTGTCACGGGCCAAGAGGGAACTTTTATCGTGATGGATGCACCGCCCCCTCAGGAATCGATCACGCAGTATTTGAAAGTCGGCCAATTGATGAAAAATGCCGGACTCAACGTTCCGGAAGTTTATGCGTTTGATGAAAAGCAAGGGCTCATTTTGATGAGTGACTTGGGCACTCAAACCTATTTGGACGTGTTAAACGAAGAAAATGCGGCGCGCATGATGGATGCGGCGACCGACACGTTGGTGTTGTGGCAAAAAGCATCGGTTGAAGGCGTTTTGCCCGCTTACGATCGAGCGGTTTTGAAACGCGAACTCGACCTTTTCCCCGAGTGGTATGTCAAAACCCATCGCGGTTTTGAAATGAATGAAATGCAGTCGCGCATCATCAACGAGACATTTGAAAAGATCATGGCCAACAATCTGGCCGAAAGCCGCGTTTTTGTGCATCGCGACTTCATGCCGCGCAATCTGATGGTTTCCGATCCGATGCCGGGCGTCATCGACTTTCAAGATGCGTTGATGGGGCCCGTGAGTTATGACATCGCCAGCCTCATGCGAGACGCTTTTATCAGTTGGGGCGAGCCCTTTGTGTTGGACGTGACGATTCGCTATTGGGAAAAAGCACGCAAAGCCGGTATCGCGGTGCCAGCCGACTTCGGCCAATTCTGGCGCAATGTCGAATGGATGGGCATTCAGCGTCATCTGAAGGTGTTGGGCATTTTTGCGCGCATCAATTATCGCGACGGCAAGCCCAAATACTTGGCAGACACACCGCGCTTTTTGCACTATGTGCGCGAAACGGCCAATCGTTACGACGAGCTCAAACCCATCAACTGGCTTTTGGACATGTTTGAGGAAACCAAGAGCAAGGGTGCGTACACCTTCTAAAGGAAACACGAATGCGTGCATTGATTCTGGCGGCCGGTCGCGGTAAGCGTCTGCGTCCCTTGACCGATACGACGCCCAAGCCCTTGTTGCCGGTGGGCGACTTTAAGTTGTGCGAGTGGCAGTTTGCAGCACTGGCTAAAGCTGGCGTACATGAGATTGTGATGAATACGGCGCACTTGGCCGAGGCTTTCGAAGATATTCCTGCCGAATTTGCCGCCAAGGGTTTTGAGGTGACGATCAGCCGCGAGGGAGATAAAGACACCGATGCGCTAGAAAGTTTGGGTGGCATCGTCAAAGCTTTGCCGATGCTTGTTCCCGAAAACGACCCGCAAGCGCCCTTTTTGGTGTTGGCTGGCGACGTCGTGCACGATTTCGACCTGACGCGTCTGGCGCAGTACGAAAAAGCCGTGCAAACCGCTTTCAAGGAAGTGGCCGATGCACTGGCTGACCGCGCACAGTGGGGCGCCCGCCTGGGGGCCCAGTACGGCATGGTGCAAGCCACACAAAAAGCGTTTGAGCTGTCGGAAGCACGCTTTCAGGCAGGTGTGGATGACTACCTGACCGTGCTTGACGCCCAGCGCAGC
>CALKKK010000030.1 GCA_937995395.1 uncultured Sutterella sp.
GCGAACTCGTGCGCTTGCTCGTCAAAGCGGGCGCAACGGTACAGGTGGCCATGACCGAGGCCGCTTGTGAATTCGTACGTCCCTTGACCTTTGAAGCGTTAAGTGCTCACCCCGTTTATACCGATCAGTTTGCGGGGGGCATGCCTCATTTAGCTTTGACGCGAGACGATACCGATTTGCTTTTGGTGGCGCCCGCCACAGCTAATACTCTGGCAAAAGCTGCGCACGGCATTGCCGACAATCTGGTCAGTAGTGTCATTTGCGGACGTAACTGCCCCATGGCTGTGGTGCCTGCCATGAACAACAAGATGTGGGAAAATCCGGCCACGCAAGAAAATATTGCCAAACTCAAATCTTGGGGCGTGCATATTCTGGGACCGGCCTCGGGCGAATTGGCGTGTCATGTCAGTGCTGCCGGGCGCATGATCGAACCCTCGGAAATCGTCGACTACGTTTCTGCGATTCTTGCACCCAAGGTGCTTGAAGGTAAGAAGGCAGTGGTGACGGCGGGCCCCACTTACGAAGCATTGGATCCCGTGCGAGGGTTGACGAATAAAAGCTCTGGCAAACAGGGTTACGCCATCGCAAAGGCTGCCTTTGAAGCCGGCGCCGATGTGGTACTCATTTCCGGCCCTACAGCTCTGAAAGCTCCCACGGGTGTGACGGTCAAGAGTATAGAGTCTGCCACCGAGATGCTGCATCGCGTAACAGAGAATCTTAAAGATGCAGACGTCTTTATTTCGGTAGCCGCTGTGGCCGATTTCAGAAGCGCTCAGGTGGCCGAGCACAAGATTAAAAAGACGGACGACGACACCGTCCCCTCTTTCGACTTGGTTAAAAACCCCGATATTCTGGCGACTATTGCTTTGAACAACCCCGACATCTACTGCGTGGGCTTTGCGGCTGAGACACAGGACGTTGTGGCGGCGGCAACAGAAAAACTTGCTAAAAAAGGCGCCAAGATCATTGTAGGCAATCTTGCCACCGACACCTTTGGCAAAGACACCAATACGGCGGTGCTTGTTTCTGCCAAGGGTGTTGAGGAAGTGCCGACTTGCACCAAAGATGAGTTGGCGAAGAAGCTCGTTGACCGCATTGCCGAAGATTTGGGAGTGACCGATGAGTAAGAAAGAATTGCGTCTCACCGATACGCTGGAGCCCGAAGGCGGCGACTTTGTGCGTTTCTTGGGCGACATAGAAAAACTCCAGAAAAAAGACTTAAGGGGCCTTGAAGTTGAATTGCCGGAAAACAATGCGGGCATGATTGTTGTGTCATCTCGCAAGGAAGCTGCAGCTGCAACCGTAGGCATTGATCCTCTTGCTTGGGGTCAAAATCCGTCGAGCGAAGCTTTGCCCGCAAGTACATCTAAGAAATCAAGCTTGCGCGAGCCCACTTCTTT
>CALKKK010000031.1 GCA_937995395.1 uncultured Sutterella sp.
GGTGTAGTGGGGGCGAGCGACGCCAAAGCTTTGGTGGACTCATTGACCGCCAGAGAAATCGAAATCGTCAAGCTCGTGGCAGAAAACTTGGTCTCGCGCACCATCGGCGAACGATTGGGCATTGCCACCCGTACGGTGGAAGTGCATCGCGCAAACGCTTTGAAGAAACTCGGCGTCAAAACTCCGGAAGAAATCAAGCGCCTCTTGACAGCTGCAAAAGGCGCTTGATGTCGGATTGAAAACGAAAAGCCGTTACTCGACGGGTTTGGCACAGGCTTCGATCTGTTCGGACAAATCCAACCATTCGAGTTCGAGCTCTTCCACGCGTGCGGCGGTTTCGCCTCGCTCCTTAGTGACTTGCGCGATCTCGTCGGCAGCGGCACTTGCGTACCAATCCGCGTTGCCGATCTTGGTGTCAAAAGCGGCCAGGGCCTCGTTGGCTTTGGCCATTTCTTTTTCCACCTTGGTAAGTTTTGCCTGCAAGGGTTTTCTCAGAGCCGCTACACGGGCGCGTTCCTGCGCTTCAAGGCGCCTTAACTCCTTGGGATTGACGCCTGCTTGCGGCGCGTCCTGTGTTTTGTTGGCGGCGCGCTCGGCAGCCAACACGGTCTTTCGGTGTTCCAACACGAGTTTGGCATAGTCGTCCAAGTCACCTTCGTAGTTTTGCACTACACCGTCGTGTACGAGAATCAGTTTGTCGCAGGTGCTTCTGACCAAATGGCGATCGTGAGACACCAACAAAAGCGCCCCGTCAAAGCCAGACAATGCCACGGTCAAAGCTTCGCGTGTTGCCATATCCAAGTGGTTGGTCGGTTCGTCCAAAACCAAAAGATTGGGTTTGTCCCACACGATGAGTGCCAAGGCCAAGCGGGCTTTTTCGCCGCCTGATAAGTTGCCGATTTTCGCATCGACAAAGTCGCCCGAAAACTTAAATTTCCCCAAGTGTTCGCGCAAGCTTTGTTCGCGCTCCAAAGGCGCTTTTCTCTTCATCACTTCCAAAGGCGTTTCGCGAGCATCCAGACTTTCCAACTGGTGCTGGGCAAAGTAGCCAACCACCAAGCCTTGCCCGCGACGCACGCTTCCGGCCATGGGTTTGAGTTCGCCCACAATGGCTTTAATGAGCGTGGATTTGCCGGCGCCGTTCACACCCAAGACGCCGATACGCTCACCCGCACGAACGGTTAAGTTCACGCGATCGATGACGCGGCGCTCTTCATAACCGGCAGCCAAGTTTTCAAGCACCACCAACTGTTCGGGCGTGCGCTCGGGTTCGGCAAAGCGAAAACGCCATTGGCGTGCGGCGCGCACGGGCTCAATGACTTCAAGCTTGTCGAGCATCTTGATGCGGCTTTGCGCCTGCCGCGCCTTGGTCGCTTTGTAGCGAAAGCGCTCGATAAAGGCAGTTAAGTGCGCTGCTTCCCGCTCATAGGCCTTGCGTGCGGCTTCCTGTTGACGGAGCTTTTCCACGCTTTGCATTTCGTAAAAGGAGTAGTTGCCCGCGTAGCGCGTCAACTCACCGTTTTCAATCGCCCATGTTGTTTGCACGGCACGATCCAAAAATTCGCGATCGTGGCTGATGATGATCGTGGTGCAGTCGATGCGCTTAATCCAAGCTTCCAACCAGATGAGACTGTCCATGTCCAAGTGGTTGGTCGGTTCGTCCAAAAGCAACAAATCGGCAGGACACATCAGTGCTTGGGCAAGCGATAAGCGATTGCGCCAGCCGCCCGAAAACGTTTTGACCTGACGATCGGCGTCCGTGGGCAAAAAGCCCAAGCCTGCCATGACGGTGTGGGCTTGCGCTTTGATCGCACCTTCGTTGAGTTCAGCTAACGTGGCTGCGGCAACGGCTTCGCGCATAGCGTCACCCGATTGCGCGGCTGCAATAAGTTCGGCCTTGGCAGCCATCAAAGGTTTGTGGCCGCTTAAGACATAGTCCATGCAGTTGAGTTCCGTTTCCGTCACGCTTTGCGCCACATGCGCGATGCGGTGTTTGTCAGGCGCATCGATCGTGCCCGATTCGGGAGCCAATTCTCCGATAATTGCTGCAAACAAGGAGGACTTGCCGCAGCCGTTTTCGCCCACCAAGGCGACGCGCTCGCCTGTGGAAGCCACAACCGAGGCATGAGAATAGAGTTCACGCGTGCCGCGTGCAATGGTGACGTCCGTGAGTCGAAGCATGGGGCAATCTTACAAGTCAAGTCCTGACAAGTCCTTGGCATAAACGGCAAAGACCATATCGTCACCACCCGAAGTGGTGAGCCACGTCACGGGCACGTCCGGCCAAATGGCTTCAAAGGCTTCGCGGCCATCGCCGATTTCGATGATGGCCACACCGTCTTCGGTCAAATGATCTTTTAAAGCCGGCATCATGCGGCGCATGATATCCATACCGTCGTCGCCCGCACCCAAAGCCAAAGCCGGTTCGTGGCGATATTCCTGCGGGAGCTCGTCCATCGCCTCTTGCGTCACGTACGGGGGGTTGGAGATGATCAAATCGAACTTGCGACCCTCAAGGTTTTCAAACAGGTCAGTTTGCACGAGTTCAAGGTCGTGCTCAAGCCCAAAGCGCTTGCGGTTGATCTTGGCGACTTCGAGCGCATCGGCACTGATGTCGGCGCCCGTGACTTCGGCGTTATAAAAACGTTCGGCAGCCAAAATGGCCAAACAGCCGCTACCGGTACACATATCCAAAACGGACGTGACCGATTCGGGATCGGCGACCCAAGGCGCCAAATCCTCTTCCAAGAGTTCGGCAATAAAGGAGCGCGGAATCAAGACACGCTCATCCACATAAAAGGCGTGCCCCGACAACCAACCTTCTTTGATGAGGTAGGGAGTGGGTTTCTTCAAATGCACGCGAAGATCCACAAGGGTTAAAACTTCTTCGAGTTCTTCGGGCGTCAAATGCGCGTTCCAAAAAGAACTCAGGCGGTCAAAGGGAAGCTTTAAAGCGCGCATCACCAAAAAGGTGGCTTCTTCCCAATAATCGGCGGTGCCGTGGCCGAGATCGATTTCGTTGCGTTCCATTTCGGACATGGCCCAACGCACGCAATCGCACACGGTGTTGAGGTTGGCAACGACAGGGTGGTGGTGATGATCAATCATTTTTTTAGTTCCCTTTAGACTCGGTCAAAAGATTTGCAATCACTTGGTAATAGATGTCGGTCAAGGCTTCAAGCTCATCGATGCCGACACATTCGTTAATGGAATGGATGGTAGCGTTCATGGGGCCGAACTCCACCGTTTCGCGGCTGATGCGGCTGATAAAGCGCGCGTCCGACGTGCCGCCTGCAGTATTGTGTTGCGCCGTCACACCCGTGCGCGTAACGATCGCCGCTTTCAGAGCTTCGGTCATGGCGCCCGGCGTCGTCACAAACGGATTGGCCGAGCGCTTCCACTCGAAGTCGGCCTTCAAATCGTATTTCTTTGCCAAAGATTCGATCTCGGCAATGAGTGTGTCATGTGACCAATTCGTATTGAAGCGAATGTTAAAGAGCATCGTCAATTCGCTCGGAATGACGTTGACGGCTCCCACACCCGCGTTGATGTTGGAAATTTGAAAGGAAGTGGGCAGGAAGTGTTCGCTGCCTTGGTCCCATTGACGTGCACAGAGCTCGGCAATCCAACCCGAAGCACGGTGAATGGGGTTTTCGGCCAAATGCGGATAGGCTACGTGCCCCAGTTTGCCGTGCACGGTCACTTTGCCATTTAAAGATCCGCGACGACCGTTTTTGATCGTGTCGCCAAAGGCCGTAGCGCAAGACGGTTCCCCCACGATGCACCAGTCGATCGTCACACCTTCTTTTTCGAGTTTGTCGACCACGCGGCTCGTACCCTCATAGCCGTCGCCTTCTTCGTCGCTGGTGATGAGCATCGCAAGCGTGCCCTTGTGATCCGGATGCGCCTTTACAAAGTCGGCAAAGGCAACAGCGGCAGCTGCCACCGACCCTTTCATATCGGAGGCGCCGCGCGCAAAGAGTTTGCCGTCACGTTCCGTCGGTTCAAAGGGCGGCGTTGTCCATCGGGTCAAGTCGCCGGCAGGAACGACGTCGACGTGTCCGGCAAAAACAAAAAGCGGAGCGCCGCTGCCGCGCGTGATCCAACCGTTGGTCGTGCCGTTGGGCGTTTTTTCGATTTCAAAATGAAATCCGACAGGCTCCAGCACTTCTTTTAAAACGTCAAAACACCCGGCCTCGTCGGGCGTAACCGACGGGCAAGACAGGATTTTTTTGGCTAAATCAATCACGGCACTCACGGCACTTTCCTTACTTTTTGCGTTGGATATTAGTCGCGCAAGAGGTCGTTGACAGACGTCTTGGAACGCGTCTGTGCGTCGACGCGCTTAACAATCACAACGCAGTTGAGGTTGTACTTGCCGTCCTTGGAGGGCAGAGAACCCGGAACCACGACGGAACCAGCCGGGACGCGACCGCGGAAGATTTCGCCCGTGGTACGGTCGTAAATCTTGGTCGACTGACCGATGAAGCAACCCATGGAGATCACGGAATTTTCTTCCACGATCACGCCTTCGACCACTTCGGAACGAGCGCCGATAAAGCAGTTGTCTTCAATGATGGTGGGGCCGGCCTGAACAGGTTCCAACACGCCGCCGATACCGACGCCGCCCGACAGATGGCAGTTCTTGCCCACCTGAGCGCAGGAGCCAACCGTAGCCCACGTATCGACCATGGTGCCCGAGCCCACGCGAGCGCCGATGTTGACAAAAGAGGGCATTAAAATGGCGCCCTTTTCGATATAGGAGCCGTAGCGGGCCACGGCGCCCGGCAAAGCGCGAATGCCGGACTCGATAATGGCCTGACCGTCGTCGCCGCCAAACTTCATCGGCAGCTTGTCGTACCAGGTAAAGGGACCGGCCTTCATCACCTGATTGTCGGCCAATCTAAAGCTCATCAACACGGCCTTCTTGACCCACTGATGCGTGTGCCAGTCGCCGTCGATCTTTTCGGCAACGCGGATGTTGCCGGCGTTCAGACCCTTTAAAACCGTGTCGATGGCCGTGCGAGCATCGGCATTGATCGTGTCCACAGTCCAGTCGGCGCGGGTTTCCCAAGCCTGTTCGATGATTTGTTCAAGTTGTTGGTGATCCATTTTGATCGTTTCCCTAAAAAGTTATGTCGGCTTTGCGTTTCTCGTGTTCGAGGGAGAACGGACGAAAGAACAAAGCCTGTTAAAAGATTAGAAATTGGTTTTGACAAACGTTTCGATACGATTGGCGGCTTCCAAAACCATATCGGGTTCGGCCACCAAAGCGATGCGCACATACCCGAAAGCGGGGTTCACACCGTTGCAATCGCGCGAAAGGTACGTGCCCGGCAACACCGTTACGGCTTCTTGGCGATAGAGCTCTTTGGCAAACGTCTGATCGTCGCCCGGGACCTTGGCCCACAAGTAAAAGCTCGCGTCAGATAAGGGTGCTTCGATGACACTATTGATCACGGGTTGGGCCACGGCAAACTTCTGACGATACAGATTGCGGTTTTCGAGCACGTGGGTTTCGTCGTTCCAAGCAGCGATGCTTGCCAACTGCACGGTCGGGTTCATGGCCGAGCCGTGATAGGTGCGATAAAGGATAAAGTCCTTCATGATGGCGGCGTCGCCTGCCACAAAGCCGCTGCGCATGCCCGGCGCATTGCTGCGCTTGCTTAAAGACTGAAAGATGACGATGTTTTTAAAGTCGTCGATCCCGAGCATCTTGGCAGCGGTCAAAGCACCCAACGGGGGCTTGGTTTCATCCAAATAGATTTCGCTGTAGCACTCGTCGCTAGCAATCGTAAAGCCGTACTTGGCAGAAAGCTCAAAGAGCACTTTCCAGTCGGCAAGACTCAAGGTTTTGCCGGTGGGGTTGCCCGGAGAACACACAAACACGAGCTGGGTGCGAGCCAAAACTTCTTCGCCCACGCTTGCCAAATCCATCGTGAAGTTGTTTTCCTTCGTTAACGGCAGGTAGTGCGCTTCGGCCCCGGCCATAAATGCCGCACCTTCATAAATCTGATAGAAGGGGCTCGGCATCACCACTGCAGGCTTTGCAGGCAGACTCTTACGGGTGTTGATAAGCGACTGCACAAGGCTAAACAAAGCTTCGCGAGAGCCCAAACACGGCACGATTTGCGTGGCCGGATTCAATTCCACTCGATAGCGACGCTCGCACCAGCGGGCAATGGCTTCGCGCAGTTCCGGCATACCGGTCGTCGACGGGTAGTGGCTCATGGCCCCGAGATTGTCGACAAACGCTTGACGGATGCACTCGGGCAACGGGTGCATGGGCTCGCCGATACCCAAAGAAATGTGTTTTTTGACGCCGTCACCGGGGTTGATCCCGGCAAACAAACTCTTTAAACGTGTAAACGGATAGGGACGGGTTTGCTCAAGTCCGATATGGCTCACGGTGACAGGCTCCAAAAAAGTACGTTAGTCGATAGGCGTCGAAGAAAATTTAGATCTTGCGCATCGGATCGTTGCCGGCAAAGTCCGGAATGTCGATCGTGGGCGCCGGCGTCCAGCCTTCTTTACGATGCTCGGCGCGCACGGTCGTATAGATGCCGCCGCGCACCCACCAACGGGCTTCCAAGCGCATAAAGCGCGGATTGACGGCCTTCACGAAGTCATCCAGGATGCGGTTGGTGATGTCTTCATGGAAGTGCCCTTCGTTGCGATAGCTCCACATGTAAAGCTTCAAAGCCTTGAGTTCGAGATTCTTTTCGTCGGGAATGTAATCGAGAATCAGCGTGGCGAAATCGGGCTGACCGGTCAACGGGCACAAGCACGTAAACTCGGGGATTTCCATGTGAATGAGATAGTCGCGAGACGGATTGGGATTGTCGAAAATTTCCAAATTACGACTGGCGGAAGCAGACATAACACCTCGAAATAAAGTAAGTCGATAAGGGACAAAAAGCCCGAGCGCGAAAGGATTGCGCCGACGGGCTGATGAGGGAATTTTTTCAAAAACTTTCAGGCACAACAAAAGCCCCGAAAGCAGGTAAATTCCCGTCAGGTGCTCTATTATACTTTCCTGCGGTTTTTTTCCGCCCCAATTTCGCGTTTTGACACAAACAATTTTTTGGTCAAAGCGCTGACTGCCAACCTGCGCTTTTTTATACAAAAGCATCATTTTTGTTTGAACCACCGTGCGCTTAAAGCAACTGAGAATTAACGGCTTTAAAAGTTTTGCCGATACCACCGTGATTGAATTTCCCGGCGCCGTCTCCGGCATCGTCGGCCCCAACGGCTGCGGCAAATCCAACGTGATCGATGCCATTCGCTGGGTTTTGGGCGAAGGGCGCGTGTCGGAATTGCGAGGTTCAAACTCCATGAGCGAATTGATTTTTGCGGGCTCGTCCAACCGACCGGCATCGTCTCGCGCTTCCGTTGAAATGGTTCTGGACAATTCCGACGGTACAATCGCCGGTGCCTGGGGGCGTTATACCGAGTTGTCCGTGAAGCGCGTTGTCACTCGCGACGGCACCAATGCCTACCTCATCAACAATCAGCAGGTGCGCCGCCGCGACGTGCACGATATTTTTATGGGTACGGGTCTGGGTCCGAGATCGTACGCCATCATCAGCCAGGGTACGGTTTCCAATTTCATCAAAGCCAAACCCGAAGAGTTGCGCGTGTATCTCGAAGAAGCCGCGGGCGTGAGCAAATACAAAGAACGTCGCAAAGAAACCGAGTCGGCCTTAAACAGCACTCGCAATAATTTGGAAAAGGTGCAGTATCTGCAAGACACCAAGCGTCAGGAAATCGAACGTTTGACGGTCGAAGCCGAAGTAGCGCGCAAGTGGCAGGTTTTGGAAGACGAACGCATGGCCACGGAACTCTTGTGGTACTTCGTGCAGGAGTCCGACGCCAAAAACTCCATCGACAAAATCAACGCTCAGATCGCGCAAAAAGAAGCCGAGATGCTCGAGTGTCGCGGGGAGTCGCAGCGCTTGGTTGTGGAAATCGAAAACCTGCGCCAAAAAGCGCGCGAAATGCGCGAAGCGGCCGACGCCGCCCGCGAAGCCTCTTGGAAAGCCAATGCCAAAGTGGCCGAAATCGAAGGCAACATTCGCCATATTGTCGAGCAGAAAGACGCTTTGACGCGTCAAATCGCCGCTCAAAAAGAAGCGCTCTCGCGCCGCACCAACGAAAAGCGCGAAGCCTTGGAGCGTATTGAAGAACTCAAGCGCCGACACGCCGAAAACTTGGAAAAAGCCGAAGTACTCGACGAAGAAGCCGCGGCCTTGGAAGAAGAAAGCTTTGAGAAAAACGACGAGTACGAAGAGCTGCGTCAAAAGTATGACGAGGCGAGAAAAACCGAATCGCAAGCGCAGCAAAAAATCGGCATTCTGCAAGTTAAGCTCGAAGCCCTCAGCCGCGAGTACGAAACGGTTTTGGAGCGTATCGAGTCTTTGAGAGCCGAAACGCGCCCGGGTGCCGCGCCTGATCAGGAGCGTTACGAAGAGCTGGTGGCAGAGCTTGAAGACAAAACGGCAGAGCTCGAAGAAAACACCGCGCAGGCTGAAGAATTGGCTCAAGTCAGAGAAGAAGCCCAACACGCCTTTGACGAATTGCGCACGACGAAAGAACGCTTGTCGGAGTCGGTCTCTCGCACCACCGCTCGCTTGCAAACCTTGGAAGCCGTACAGGCCAAGGCCGAAGGTGAAGGCCGTTTGCCCGAGTGGTTGGAGAAAATGGGTTTGAATACTCTGCCCAAACTCTTTGAATCTTTGACGGTCGACTCGGGTTGGGCCGTGGCTTTGGAAGCTGTTTTGTCGGTTAAAGCCTCCGCTTTGGCGATGACGGAACTCACACGTGCCGCCGGTTTTTCGTACGACGCGCCGCCTTCGCGTCTGGTCTTTTACGGTAAGGCCGTCACCGAAACGCCTGCCGCTGCAATTGAGGGTTTTGTTGCGCTGAGCGACTTTGTGCATTCCGACAACGCCTTGATCGATGCGACGGTCAAAGCATGGTTGTCCGGTGTTTTTGTGGCCGATTCGGTAGACGTTGCCGTAAGAAATCGCGACAAACTGCCTGCGGGCGCGCGCTTTGCGGTGAAAGAAGGTCACATTGTGGATGCGGTTTCCATCAGCTTTTGGGCCGAAGAAAGTACCGGTGCCGGTTTGGTGTCGCGTGCCGCCGAAATTCGCGACTTGAAAGAAAAAGAATCCGCCGAGCGTCACGAATTGGAATCCGTGAGCGAAAAGCTCATTGACGCTAAGGCCAAAGTGACCGATGCCGAAGTGCACCACAAAGCAAAGCTTGCCTTTATCGATGCCGTGCGCAACCAGCGCCACACGCTCGAAGTCGAGTATTCTGCCCTGAAAACGGCCATCGACGCCTATCGAGCGCGCAGTCAAAAGGTGGCCCAAGAATTAAGCGAACTGACCGCGCGTCGCGACGAGGTTGACGACGAACGTCAAGAGTGTGAGGCCGAATTCGAAGAGCTCGATGCCAAGTTTGCCGTTTTGCAGCAAGCCACGGCCGACGCCCAGGTACATTTGGAAGACGCCGAACAGGCATTGGCCGATATCGACGATCGTGTTCGACAGGCCAAACAGTCGGCGCAGATGGCGCGTTTGGAAGCCAGAAACGCCACCGAGCGCATGAAAGACGCCCAAGACCGCAATGCCACGGCCGATGAAGAAATTGAGCTCATGAACGAGCAGATCGAAGAGCTTTCGGGCCGCTTGGAAGAAATGGACGAAACAGCCGAACGCGAAGGTTTGGGCGAAGTTTTGGCCGACAGAGACGCCAAAAACGAAGCGCATATCCGAGCCGAAGCCGATAGCAACGCCGCCGAAAACGAAGTGGAAGCGGCGCGCGCGCGTCAGCAAAAATTAAACGACGATCAAACGCCCTTGTTGCAGGAAATCAGCGACCTCAAGGTGCGCCGAGAAAATTGGGCCACGCAAACGCAGGCCTTTTCCGAGCGTTTGGACGAGTGCGGTGCCAATCGTGGCGAGCTGCGTGAAATCGTGGTGCGTGACGGCCTGAAGTCTTCGGGACTCAAAGCCAAGGTGACGCGTCTGGCCCAAGAAATTGCCGAACTCGGTGCCGTCAACCACGCGGCACTGGAAAACCTGGAAGCCAGTCAAAAGGCCATGGCCGAAACCGAGCGTCAGGTGGCAGACCTTGAAGAAGCCATTGCCAATTTGGAAGCGACGATTCGCAAGATCGATGCCGAAACGCGAGAACTTTTGCGCAATACCTTTGACGAAGTCAATCGCAACTTCTCGGAAATGTTTACCGAGCTTTTCGGCGGCGGCAAGGCGCAATTGAAAATGTCGGGTGATGAAATTCTCGATAGCGGCGTGGAAATTATGGCGCAACCTCCGGGCAAGAAAAACAACACCATTACGTTGCTCTCCGGCGGCGAGCAGGCCATGACGGCAACTGCCTTGGTATTTGCCATCTTTAGATTGAACCCGGCGCCTTTCTGTTTGTTGGACGAAGTCGACGCCCCGTTGGATGAGGCCAACCAGGATCGCTTGGCGCGCCGCATTGTGCAGATGAGCGTCAACACGCAATTTATGATGATTACCCACCATCGCGTCACGATGGAGCATATCGGACAGTTGGTGGGCGTGACCATGAAAGAGCCCGGTGTGTCGCGCGTGGTGGCCGTTGACGTGGCCGCAGCCGTGGATATGGCGCAAGGTTAAGGAAAACAACGACAGCGCCCCGTCAAAGCTCTGTATTTTCGTTAAACTTTCACGTTACGTAATTTTGTCTCGGAGATGGGCTGATGCCTTTTAATATCGAACCTCTTCATATCGGCATTGTGGCCGTTTTGATTATCGCCGGCTTGGCGTGGTACTTTACGCGCAAAACCAAGCGCGACGACTCGGCCGCGCACGAAATGGCCGAGCGCATTCGCGAAGGCTTAAAAGAGTCGCAAGACGCGATGGCTTCCGACACCGGGGGCTTGAAAAACGCCATCGGTATGGATGAGCCCGATGTGCCGGTGTTAAGTCCCGCAGACGCCGTGGAAAATGCGCCCAAGCTCGAAGTCGAGGTTGAGCCTGAGCCCGAAATTGAAGTTGCTGCCCCGCAGCCTGCGCCTGTTGAGCCCGCGGTTGTGCGCGCTGAGAGCGGTCGCAGTGCACCGTCAGTGGATAATGCCGTTGAGACCGTGGTGTACTTCACGCCCAAGGAAGAGTTCTTTGCACCCGAAGCCTTGCTCAAAGTTGCTCAGGCCGTGGAAGGCGCACAAAATAAAGAATTGATCACGATCGATTTCTTCGATGTCGCGACCTCTCGCTGGTATCACGACGTCTCGATGGTGACCAAGTGCTCGCAGATCTATCTCTCCATGCTTTTGGCTAACCGCACCAAGAAGGTCGATCAGCTTGCCGCTTCGATCTTTATCACTTTGGCCGGTCAAATGGTGATTGATCTCAATGCCGAAGCCGTCTTGCCCGACAGCGCCGGCATGGTCGAGCGTACCGAACACATCGCTTCTATCATCAAGGCTTTCGACAATCAGTTGACTTTGAAGATCGTTTGCGCCCACGATATCGACAAGGATTTGTTGGCGCAGGCTGCGGCCGACTGCGGCTTTGCCGCGCACGAAGGTCACTTTGAAAAGACGGCGGGCGACAGTAATGATCCCATCATGCTGATCACGCCATCGAAAACCTTGCCCAACGAACTCGATTTGACCTTGGACGTGGCTTTGGTGTCTGCCGCAAACGATCCCTTGGCCATGTATTTTTCCGTTGCCAACGACTTGTGTTGCAAGATCGACGGCATGGTGACCGACATGCAGGGCAATCCCGTCGAAGCCCCCGCTGCGGCCATTATCGGTCAGCAACTCAAAGAACTTCACGCCAAGATGGCCGCCCACGGCGTGCCGGCGGGCTCGGGCCGCGCCTTGAGGATTTTCTCTCGCGCGTAATTTCCAACAAAAAGCAAGACTTTTAAGCGTGCACTGAGAACTGACTTTGGTGCACGCTTTTGTTTACGGACGACCATTGAAATGACGTTGCCCTTGAATCAAATCCCGCAAGAAGCCAAGGACCGAGCTCGCGAATTGGCCGAGCTTTTGCACCGCTACAACTACGAGTACTATGTGCTCGATGCTCCGAGTGTGCCCGACGCCGAATACGATCGTCTTTTTGAGGAACTCGGTAAACTCGAAGAGACGTATCCCGCTTTAAAAACGCCGACCTCTCCCACGCAGCGCGTCGGAGGCGAAGTCAGAAGCGATTTGGGAAAAGTTACGCACGCCGTGCCGATGCTCTCCATTCATACCGAAACGGACTTTACCGAAGCGGGGGCCTTTGCTTTTGATCAGCGCGTGAGAAACGCTCTTGGTTTGACCGAGACGGATGCGCCGGTGACGTATGACTGCGAACTTAAATTCGACGGTCTGGCAGTGAATCTTCGCTATGAAAAGGGTACCTTGATTTCGGCACAAACCCGCGGCGACGGCATGGTGGGCGAAGATGTCACGGCCAACGTCAAGACCATTCGCTCGATTCCGTTGGTGTTGGTGGGGAGCGACATTCCTGACGTTTTGGAAGTGCGCGGTGAAGTCATCATGCACAAGGACGACTTTGCCAAAATCAACGCACGTCAAACGGAGCTCGGAGCCAAAACTTTTGTCAATCCCAGAAATGCCGCAGCCGGCAGTCTGCGTCAGTTGGATAGCCGCATCACGGCTCAGCGCCCCTTGCATTTCTACGCTTATGGCTTGGGCGAAGTTTCCGGCCCCCGCTTTTCGGACACCATGACCGGCATGTTTGCCCGCCTGAAGCAATTGGGTTTTCCGGTCGCCGCCATGCGCCGCACGGTCGAAGGTCCTCAGGCGCTCGCGCAGTTTCACAAGGACGTGGCCGAGATTCGCGAAACGCTGCCCTATGAAATCGACGGTGTGGTCTACAAGGTCGATGATTTGGATCGGCAATCGGCTTTGGGCTTTGTGGCTCGCGAACCGCGTTGGGCTTGTGCGCACAAGTATCCGCCGCAGGAAGCGCTCTCTACCGTTTTGGACATCGACGTACAGGTGGGCCGCACCGGGCGCATGACGCCGGTGGCGCGTTTGGCGCCGGTGTTTGTGGGCGGCGTCACGGTGAGTAACGCCACGCTTCATAACGAAGACCATATTCGAGAATTGGGCCTGATGATCGGAGACACGGTCGTGGTGCGACGCGCAGGCGACGTCATCCCCGAAATCGTGCGCGTATTGCCCGAAAAGCGCCCCGATACGGCTAAGAGTTTCGTGATGCCGGCCGTTTGCCCGGTATGCGGCTCTGCCGTCGTGCGAGACGAAGAAGAAAAAGACTCGCGCTGCACCGGGGGGCTCGTTTGTCCGGCACAGATGAAATTGTCCTTGGTGCATTTTGCCTCTCGCCGCGCCATGGGCATCGACGGCATGGGTGAGAAGATGGTCGACGTTCTGGTAGATAAGGGCTTGGTGAAGCGCGCGTCCGATCTCTATCACCTGACCGTTGAAGAACTCCAAAGTATCGATCGCATGGGTGTGAAAAGCGCTACCAATTTGGTCGAGGCCATCGCCAAGAGCAAACAAACGACGCTGGCTCGCTTTATCTTTGCCTTGGGTATTCGCCATGTGGGCGAAGCCACCGGACGCGATTTGGCACTGCACTTTAAGACCTTGGACGCTTTGCGTTCAGCCGACATCCAAGCGCTTTTAAACGTCAACGACGTGGGCGAAGTTCTGGCCGAGTCGATTTCGGCATTTTTTGCCGAAGAGCACAACGAAGTCGAAATCGAGGCGCTACTGAAGGCCGGCATTGTTTGGTCGGAAGATACGACTTCCGTTTCCAACGAAGCCGTGGTGGGCAAAACGTTTGTGTTGACGGGCACATTGCCCACACTGTCGCGCGACGCCGCCAAAGACAAGATTTTGGCCGCCGGCGGCAAGGTTTCGGGCTCGGTTTCGAAAAAGACCGACTATGTGGTTGCAGGGGAAGCTGCCGGCTCCAAACTCGAAAAAGCTCAGAGTTTGGGTGTGAAAATCATCAACGAAGACGAGCTCTTGGCGCTTCTTGGTTCGGAGGCGACGGCAGCGCTCGAAACGCAAGGCAAATCGGATGAGTCGACGCAAGAAAAAGCCGAAGAAAAGCCCGATTTGGAAGT
>CALKKK010000032.1 GCA_937995395.1 uncultured Sutterella sp.
GGCGTACTGTCGGCAGTGTGCGCGGCCGTTTCGTGCCTGTGTTTGCGTTTTCTTGGTTCTCAACGCGAACCCGTCTCACAGACGCTTTTGATTTTTGCCATTGGTTGTCTCATGGTCTCGGTGGTTCTCTATTGCGTTTACGGCAAAATCGAACTCGTGAGTCTACTCACCGACTACCCCACGCTTTGGTTTGTGGGACTGTGTACGATCGGCTCTCAAATCGCCCAAACGCTTGGCTGGGGCAAGGGCAAGACTCTGCTTTGCGCCAATTTGCAGTTTTCTGCCATTGTCTTTAGCGTGCTTCTCGGATGGCTTTTCTTTGACGAGATTTACGACTGGGAATCGTACATGGGGATAGGCTTGATTTTTGTGACCGAGATCGTAGCAACAAGTTTGCAAAGAGTGGCGGATAAAAAATCTTGCGCGACATCGCCTGCTTGCTGATCTGTTTGAACAAAAACAAATGGTGTTCGAGACAGATCGGAAAGGCTATTGTTCGCACAACGCAGTTTAGGACACAGTGTGTCTCAAATTCAGAATTCGCAGTACCCAATTAATAAAACACCCGGAAATAGCCTTCCCGGGTGTCTCTTCATTGACGAATTGTCAACAACACATTACTGCATGTGGATCGCGACCTTGCTCTGCCAGTTGCGGCTCAAGCGAGACGTGGTCTTGGTCCATGCATCGAAGTCCTGAATCGGACGAGCCTTGGCATACTGCTCAGCCGGAAGCATCTTGGCAGCAGCTTCGGGCGGCAACGTCACGTGATCGGCTCGAATCGGACGAGCGTAGCCGTTGGCCAAGTTAATCTGACCGGCATCGGACAGAATGTACTCACGCGTAAACTTGGCGGCATTGGGATGCTTGGAGTACTTGTTCAAAATCGAGGTGTAACCGCTCATGACAGAACCTTCCGTCGGAATGCACACGTCAAAGCGATTGCGATCGATTTGGTCGCGATAGTTCAAAGCATTGAAGTCCCACAACAGACCCACTTCGACTTCACCCTTTTCAAGGTTGGCCACCACGGGGTCAACGACCGACAAGCGACCTTGCTTGGCGAGCTTGGCAAAGAATTCGTAGCCCGGGTTCAAGTCCTTTTCGCTGCCGCCGAAAGCAATGGCAGCAGCCAAAACGGCGTAGTTGGCCTGAGCGGCAGAGCCCACGGCACCCACGCTCACACGATACTTGCCGTTTAAGAGATCGGACCACGTCTTCGGGGCGTCTTTCACAATTTCCTTATTGATGATGAAAGCCACCGTGCCCGTGTAAGCCAAGCACCAGTGACCGTCCTTATCTTTGGCCCAGCCGGGAATCTGATCCCAAGTGGAGGGCTTATAGGGCATCGTGATACCGCGCTTGCGGGCGATTTCGCCGAACTCGAAACTCACGTCGCCGATATCGCTCGTGGCGTTTTCACCTTCGGCGATAAACTTGGAGATCTCCTCAGCCGAGCTCATGTCGGTATCCTGGGTCTTGATACCGTACTTGGTTTGAAGGTCCTGCCAGGTCTGAATCCAGTTGGCCCAGGTGTTGGGCATACCGACCGAGTAAACCGCACCTTCTTTCTGGGCGGCGGCCAACAGTGCATCAACGTCTTGGGCTTGGGCGGTAAAGGCAGCGCCCACGGCGGCAAATGTC
The DNA here is from genome assembly GCA_937995395.1 of uncultured Sutterella sp. Classification (GTDB taxonomy): domain Bacteria; phylum Pseudomonadota; class Gammaproteobacteria; order Burkholderiales; family Burkholderiaceae_F; genus Duodenibacillus. Next base: position 1,645 of record CALKKK010000032.1, read on the forward strand.
ACAGCCAGAGTCGTAATTTTCAACTTCAGTCTCCTAAAGGTTATACAAAGAAAAGAAATACCTATTCGTCGTCGGTCATATCGCGCGCAAAGCGGCGCAAGCGTCCGAGCATGTAGCCCGCCTGATAAGCCGTGCTTTTGATCGTGGACACGGCACCTTCCAAATCCACATGCGGGATTTTGCCCGCAATGTAGTTGGCGATTTCATCGCGCAACACATCCTCGACCGAGCGATTCTGCAATTGCGCCATCGTATTTAAGGCCAAACGCGCTTCAGGCGGCAAAGCCTGCATCACACGATCGACTTCGTGTTCACTGACATTAAAAGCCATAGACCGACAAACCATCCTCAATGTAAAAGGCTTTCGCTCATAAACGAGACAAAACGCCTAACCAATTGAGTATACCCGCCTCGCAGGAACATTCGCAAAATTAGAGGACATTCAGGCCTCGGGCTTTCCCGACATCGGCTGGCATTGTGACCGCCAAAAATGACGAAGTGATGACGGCCGGATGCAAATCGGCAACAGTTTTGTTTCGACTTGGTGTCAGCCGTCTATAAAAGATCACGATACCTCTCTCATCTGTCGGTTTCGCACATCTTTTCTTTGGAACAATGCAAAAGCTTTTTCTCGCCCGATTCCTCGGCTCTTTTGTGAGACTCGTTCTCATTGCCCCCGCAAACCCAGTCGCCGCGCACGATAGCTGCCGTTGTGAGATGGGATAGACACACTCTAAAGTCATCGTATTTAGTGCACAAAATTACTCGCAACCTACCTACAATGATAGATATAGTCGAATACCCATCATTTTCTGAGGAACACTTTCGATGCCGCGCCGAACCGAAGGTTTGATGCATTTTGACATTCAGCTTGACCGCAACTCTGCCGTATCTTTGGACCGTCAGATTGCTCAAGGCATTCGCGATGCGATTGTCTCGGGCGTTTTGCGCTCAGGCGACAGGCTGCCTGCCACGCGTCAGGTGATGCAGTTTTTGGGTGTGGCCAGAGCAACGGTGGATTTGGCTTATAAAGCGCTGATTGACGAAGGGTATCTGAACGCCACACCCGGGCGCGGCACGTTTGTGGCTTTGGATTTGCCGGTCAATACGCCGTTTCAAGATATGGTGCGTCAACCCACCACGTCCACCTATAAGAAAAAGACCATCGCAACCAACGCCGCCATCTGCGAGCATGCGTTGTCGCACCTCTTAGCCCAAAAGAATATTCCGTTGGCAATTGTTTCGACCTCGGCCGACGCCAGTCCCGGCCGCGACTTTTCCGCTATTTTGGAAAAGCTCACCAAGAAAAATTCTTTGGATTTGGTCTACAACCACCCTGCCGGTTTTGAGCCTTTACGCGTCGCCATCAGCAAAGTAGCTGCCCGCTTACGCGGTGTGCGCTGTACGCCCGAGCAGGTGATCGTGACTTCAGGCTCTCAGTTGGGCCTTACCATGACGCTGATGGCGCTTTTTAACGAAGGCGACGAGGTTTGGTTTGAAAACCCCGGCTATCCCCTTTTGCGAGGTGTTGCCAAACTGCGCGGTGTCAAACCCGTTTATGTCCCTGTGGACAACGAAGGTTTGGAAATCGATGCCGGCAAAAAGCTCTGTCCCAATGCGCGCGGCGTGTATTTGACGCCGTCTCACCAGTGCCCCATGGGAATGGTTTTATCCATGCAGCGCCGCTTGCAGCTTCTGCGTTGGGCCTCTGAGACCGGTGCCTGGATTATCGAAGACGACTACGACAGTGAACTCAGATACGACGGCAACCTTCCCTATCCGTCTTTACAAGGGATGGATACGGGCAACAATGTTATTTATGTCGGCACCTTTTCCAAGATGCTTTTCCCGGGGCTTCGCATCGGCTATTTGGTCGTGCCGCCCGATTTGGTCAAGACCTTCCAGGGCCTGCGCCTTTTGATCGATCGACAGAGTAACGAAATCAGTCAAAATGCCGTGGCGCAATATATCGAGCAGGGTCTCTACGAAGCTCACGTCAGAAAGATGCGCCAGACGTTTGAAGCGCGACGCAACTATTTGCTTGAAGTTTGCAATCGCGACTTCGGCGACTGGGGCGAGTTTCTTTCGGGCGAACAAGGCATGTGCGTGACCTTTATCTTCAAGAACCAAGCCATTGACGACGAGGCCGTGTGGCAGGCGTGCTTGGACGAAGGCGTGGAAACGCGCAGCGTGAGTTCTTTCTATGCGCCTGAAAGCGATGCTCCCAGGCTCAAAGGGCTGGTGTTGGGGTTCGGGTTCTTTACCAATGAACAGATTTTGGCAGCGGTCTCGAGAATCGGATTTATCTTGAGGAGTCGGTTTGCGGCGTTTGGGCCGGTGTGACGGGATAACAACAAAACTTGACAAAGGCGGCCGTCTTACTTGAGCTTTTCGAAAACACCTTTTATCACAAGCGAGGAGCGAGGAGGGACTACCCACCTCGCTGAAGGGAAGGGACAACCCATCCGACCGAAGCCGGCTGTGTTTACGCAGTTGGCTTTCTGTTTTGTAGTCTCGAAAAAAATTAGAGTAGTATGCATCCTCAAGTCCCTTACTTCAGTCGACATACGTGACAATGGATACCCTCTCCAACCTCTTGCAAGTCTTCGGCGCCCAAAGCTATTGCGCAAGCGGCATGACCTGCCCGGCATCCTTTGCCATGCACTTTCCCGCCTTTGTGGGCTTGAAGTTCTTCTGCATCGAAAAAGGTACTTTTCTCTTCCGAACACCGACTGACACGCGTTGGACAAAGCTCAAAACCGACGAA
>CALKKK010000033.1 GCA_937995395.1 uncultured Sutterella sp.
TCCAGCCGCGGATTTCGGCACCGGCCTGAGCCAAGGCCTTCACGTCATCGACGTCAAGACCGCTCAAACGATCGGCAATACGGTCTTCCAAACCGCCTTCCTTCAAGAAAAGACGGAAGGCTTCGGCGGTCGTGGCAAAGCCGTCGGGCACGCGAATGCCGGCACTCGTCAATTGACTGAGCAATTCGCCCAAAGATGCATTCTTACCGCCGACGCGATCGACGTCGGTCATACGAAGCTGACTGAAAGGAAATACGTAACGGCCTTGAACCATTTGATCCTCTGTTAGATAGTCGCGCATAGCACGACATAAGTTGGGTTAACTAAAACGTATGTATTTTAGCTATTGGGAAATGCTTAGGGCAAACTATAGCGAGTTTCTCAGGCAAAAAAGTTCGTTTTCCCGCATCTTTTCGGTCACGGTTACCCTATTTTTCAAAATAGCGTCCTTTTTTCACGTTCAATCCACAGCCGTGTGCCCGTGAGAAATCTTGCTCCAGCCCTTTAAGAAGATTTTGGCAAAGGTACCGCCCAAGCAAGCGGCCACGATCGTACCTTCGCGCACGCCTTGCAGTTCGCCGAAAACAGCAAAACTGACGATCACGGCGCTGGTGACCAAAAAAACGTCAGCCATCACGCGAAGCGTGCCGAAAGAACCGCCGAAGCGGTGCATGATGGCCAAAACGGCACCCTCGACCGGCAAAATCGCCAAACGGGCATGCACCATGGAGGAAATCCCAAAGCCGATCACCATCGTGCCGCAAAGCACCATGACGAATTTGCCAACGTAGGTTTCGGGAGCAATGAGACCCGCAACGGGCATTGCCAAGTCGATGCACACGCTAAATAAGAGCGTCGTGGGCAACTGAATCAGAGCCCTTTTTACAATGTCTTTGCGATCGACCGCAATTTCAACGATGTAAAAAAAGAGATTGGTGGCAAAAACGAAGGTACCTATCGAAATACCCGTTGCCAAAGTCAGAACGTAGGCCAACGAACTCACGCTACCGGTGCCTAAATGCGCTTGCGTCACGGTCGCAATCCCGAAAGACAGCATGCAGACACCCAACACAAAGACAAAGACACGGAAAAACATGGCGCATTAACCTCCCAAAAATAAAATTGAAAAAAGTGGGAAATTCTCTCACAAAGATTCAACCGTTTGGTCGGTTTTTACCCCACCGTGAGGGTCGACTCATCCTTTCGGCGGAGGTCGTTTTTGCCCGAATTCCCCACCGTGAGGGCAAGTGTCGCAAAGATACGAATAAGAAAAATGAGGATTCTTTGCGCAAACACAGTCTTGTTAACCGTCGGCCAATGTTATATTTATTAGATTCGGTTTTTTCTTATTTGCGGTATTTGAAATGTTTCAAAACTTCCCTGACGACGCGCATTGGCGCCCGGTTTTTATTGTGAGCGACGGTACGGCCATTACGGCAGAAACCTTGGCGCACTCTGTTTTAACCCAGTTTCCCAACCTGCACTACGATCAGCAACGCATTCCCTTTGTCGACAGCGTTGAAAAAGCTCAGCAGACCGCGGAAAAAATCAACGAAGTAATGCAGCGCACGGGAAAACGCCCCTTGGTGTTTTCCACCTTTGTCGATCCGGTGATTTCTCGTACCTTCATTCAGGCCAATCACGGTTTCCAGATCGAACTTTTCCGTTCGTTTGTAGGTCCCTTGGAGCGCGAACTCACTATGAAGAGCGAACACACGGTAGGCGCCACGCACATGATCAAAAACGAAGAGCGCTACAACAAGCGTATTGCCGCCATCGACTACACGTTAACGCACGACGACGGTCAGACGAACCGCGGTCTCGATCAGGCCGACGTGATTTTGGTGGGCGTGTCTCGCTCGGGTAAAACGCCGACCTCTCTTTACCTTGCCATGCAGTTTGGACTCAAGGTCGCCAACTATCCTTTGATCCCTGAGGACTTTGATCGCGGCTATTTGCCCGACGCTTTGGTGCCGTTGCGCGATCGTCTGTTCGGTTTGTCGATTAAGCCCGAACGTTTGTCTGAGATTCGCAACGAACGTCGCCCGGGGTCTCGCTACGCCAGCATTGAAAACTGCCGAGCGGAAATTCGTGCTGCCGAAGACTTGATGACCAATAACGGTATCGAGTGGTTGAATTCCACCACCAAGTCCATTGAAGAAATTGCAGCAACGATCGTCGCCAAGCGCAACGTCGAACCGACAGGGCCGATCGGCTAGTTCGTAGCACCGTCACACATTGAAAAGCCGCCGACAGCGTTGCGTTGTCGGCGGTTTTGCTTGGATCGAACTTTGTAATC
>CALKKK010000034.1 GCA_937995395.1 uncultured Sutterella sp.
AAGGTACAGACGCTTTTGGTGGACTACGACCGTCGCAAAGGCGATTTGGCATTGATGCTCGGAATTAAAGCCGACAACGGTTTGGCCGGCATTTTGTCTGCCAACCAAATCGACTACCGCTTGATCGCACGCACGGTTTTGACCGACGCCAAAGACGGCCAAAAGAAGCGCTTGAACCTTTTGGCGCAGCGCCCGGGCGAAGAAACGCCGGTTGATCCTCAACTCCTGTTGGAGTTGGGCGCAGCTTTGTGCGAACTCTTTTCGGTGTCGGTGTGGGATATTCCGTCGCATCGCCCCGAAGGGTGCCAAGACATTTTGGTCAATGCCGACGTCAGCGTCTTGGTCTTTGACTATACGGTGGCCAATGCACGGTCCTTAAAGATTTTGTTGGGTCAGCTCGGCGCACCCCAAAGCGGTCAGCGTCGCTTTTTGGTGGCCAATGCCTGCCGCAGTTCCGGCAAAGGCAAGGGTGAAAAGCCGGTGTTGACGCGCGCGCAGTTTGAAGAATTTATCGGTCAGAAGGTCGACTTTGAAATTCCGTATGCCGGTCGCATATTGGACGAAAGTCTCTTGGCAGGCGCCATGTCTGCGGATAAAGCCCCTGAATTTAAGGCTGCTGTCGAAGTGATGGCTGCCGGCATTTTGGGGCGCAAATTGGACGCCAAAACCAAGGGCGGTTTCTCGGCTCTGTCCGTTTTCTCGAACTTGCGTTCCAAGTTAGCCAAGCGTGGCTAAGGAGGTTTTATGTTGATTTCTGCTCGCAAACCTCAAGCACGCGTTGCCAAGACGGAAGTCCCCGCGCAGGCGCCTCAAGTCGAAAGACGGCCGGCTACGGTGACGACGAGTAGTGTCCCGCAACCGGCTGCTGTGCGCGCGACGCGCCCGACGTTTGCTGCTCGTCAGACGGCAACACCGACGCCGGAGTCGTTTGCCGATACGGCAGCTAACAGCGAATTGGCCAGACTGCGTCGCACCATTCACGATCAGGTCTTTAGTTCCATCGATCCGATGAAGGCTGCCACCACGTCGCGAGAAAATCTCTCGACGCAAGTCAGCGACTTGATTCGCGAAATCTGCGACCAGAACCGCTTTCAGTTGACTGCTGCCGAAGAAACGACCATTTGCGCGCAGATGATGGACGAGATGCTCGGCATCGGTCCGATCGAACCGTTATTGCACGACGAAAGCGTTACGGATATTCTGGTTAACGGTTACGACAAAGTGTTCGTGGAACGTTTCGGCAAGCTTGAGCTCACCGATATCACCTTCATTGACGAAGAGCACGTTTTCAATATCGCGCAGCGCATCGCCGCACGCGTGGGGCGTCGTATCGACGAAGCCAATCCCATGGTGGATGCCCGCTTAAAGGACGGTAGTCGCGTCAACGTCATCACGCATCCTTTGAGCTTGGACGGCACTTCGATTTCCATTCGTAAGTTTTCCAAACACAAGCGCAATTTGGAAGAGTTGGCCAACGGCGGCGCTTTGACGCATGAGATGGTGCAGCTTTTGGAGCGCGCCGTCAAGGCTCGCTTAAACGTTGTGGTTTCGGGCGGTACCGGTGCCGGTAAAACGACGCTCTTAAACGCCCTGTCTTTCAAGATCGGCAACGAAGAGCGCGTGGTCACGATTGAAGACGCGGCAGAACTTCAGCTAAACCAAACAGATATTGTGCGTTTGGAAACTCGCCCCGAAAGTATCGAAGGGGGCGGTCAGGTCACGCAGCGAGATTTGGTCAAAAACGCTTTGCGTATGCGCCCCGATCGCATCATTCTGGGCGAAGTGCGCGGAGGCGAATGTTTTGACATGTTGCAGGCCATGAATACGGGCCACGACGGCTCGCTTTGCACGGTGCACGCCAATAATCCGCGAGACGCATTGATTCGTTTGGAAAACATGGTTTTGATGGCCAATTTGCAACTGCCTTTGAACGCTATTCGTCGTCAGATTGGCGGCGCCGTCAACATGGTGGTGCAAATCGAACGTATGCGCGACGGCAAGCGCCGTGTGGTTTCCATCATGGAAGTGTGCGGTATGGAAGAAGACGTCATTCAAACGCAAGAACTCTATACCTACAAGGTCAATTCCATTACGCCCGACGGAAAGGTGATCGGTCAGCATGTCTCGACCGGCTTACGACCCAAGTTCTACCAGGATCGTGCGCACCTTTTCGGTGATCTCAACTAAGACCGGGGTGCGGACGAATGCTCGATATTTTGACCTTACTGGTGTTTTTAACCGTCTTTGTCATTGTGCTGGCTGTGGCCGGGCTGCGCTCAAGCGACGCACGCAATGCCGCGGTTGAAAAACGCTTGCAGGATTTGATGCGCGAGGTAACGGGCGAGGTCGACGATGCTCAGTCGGCCGATATGTCGGTATTGCTCCAAAAGGACGAGGCAAGCGGACCCTTTGCCGCCGTCAAGCTTTTTGCCTTGCGCGTCAAAAAAGATTGCGACGTCTTCGGTTGGAGCAAAAATCTCGCATTGCGCATTGGGCTCATTGCTTTGATTTCGTTTGTGTTGGCCGCCTTTATCGGCCGCATGACCGAATATCCCATGGCCGTATCCGTTGTGGGCGGCATCGTCTTTTCCGTCGTGATTGCAGGTGCCCTTTATTGGCGAGCCAAGCAGCTTTGGTTGGACGATCTGGCCGCAGTTTTGCCCGAAGCCATCGACTCGATCGCGCGTATTTGTCGAGCCGGTGTGCCGGCTCAGACCGCTTTCGGTTTGGCGGCGCAAAACTTGCGCGGCGCCTTGTCCGACGAACTCAAAGCCGTGGATCAGTGGCTCAAACTGGGTGTTCCCTTAAAGCAAGTTTTACAAGACTCCGCCGCACGCGTACCGGTGGCCGAATATCGCTTCTTTGCCGTGATCGTGATTATCAGTCAAGAGTCGGGCGGCCGATTGGCCGACACTTTAGAGCGCTTGGCCGCCACCTTGCGCGATCGCGCCGAACTTGCTTTAAAAGTGCAGGCCAAAACGTCCGAAGCCCGCGCTTCCATCAAGATCGTGGCCTGCTTGGTGCCCGGTGTCTTGATCTATCAGTACATTCAGGCGCCCGGCGACTTTCACTTTTTGGTGACCGATCCTGTGGGCATTCGCGTTTTGATTTATGCAGCCGTGAGCGTTGCCTTCGGGCTTTTTATCACCTGGCTGATGGTGCGCCGTATTCGCTAAAAGAGGGAGACAAAAATGACAATCGGATGGATCATAGTTATTGTCTGCGCCCTCTTGAGTTTGGCGATTTTTAACCACGTTTTAAAGAGCGCGCAAAACGATGAACGACTGGCCGATCGTTTAAGCGACGGCGAAACCGAAACTCGAGAAGATACGGCGGAAGTCCCCGTTTCGGTGCAAAAACCTTTGCCCGAATGGATGCTGTCGATTTCTCGCATCGGCGACAAGTTGGCTGGTAACGACGCCGGGCGCCAAACAACTTCTCGACTGTTGGCACAAGCCGGTTATTCGCGCCCGGGGTCGGTCGGCTTTTTCTTGGCCTTCAAAGCCTTCTGCGGTCTGTTCTTGGGCTTGGTGCTTTTCCTGTCGGTGGAAGAAAAAAGTTTCGGCACCTTGGCTTTGGTGTTGGCGGCCTACTTCGTGGGCGGCACCGTTCCCGAACTCTTTTTAAAGGCCGTGGCAGCCAAGCGCTATGCCTCGAT
>CALKKK010000035.1 GCA_937995395.1 uncultured Sutterella sp.
AAGAAGGCGTTGGCCTTGATTTCGATACCGATGAGTTTGCCCTGACGGCGAATTCGAATGGATTCGATGGTGCGAACGGGAGTAGCCGCCTGGCACTCTGACGCTCTAAAGCTCGTGAAATCATGTTCGCCAACCAGACACTGCGCTTCTTCGTACATCAGACGATCGTCGCACGGACGGAAAACCCAACCGGTCTTGCCGTGAAATACGGGCGAGCGCACCGCGTCGTTATAAATCCAGTATTCGTACGTGCGGCTTGTGGCCGAAAAACGGGCGGAAAAGTCGGCATCCACAAACTTGGCCCAACGCACGGAAATGTCGTCGGGCAAAAAGGTATTCACACCTCGCACCCAACTGGCTTCCTTACGGCTGCAATCCACCGCAATATTGACCACCTGCCCGGTGCCGTGCACACCCGTGTCGGTGCGTCCGGCACAAATCGTTCCGACGGGTTCGGTCACAAACTTCTTTAAGGCAAGTTCGAGGCGATCTTGAACCGTAGGCTGATCGGGCTGCGTTTGCCAGCCGCAATAGTTACCCCCGGCATATTCGATACCGAGGGCAACGTAGTGTTTCTTCTCAGATGTCACGTCGTTCACTGACCGGCCTTTTCCTCATTGATCTGAGCGATCATGCGACGGGCTTCTTCGCGTTCGGCTTCGGTACCCTTCTCAAGCACTTCCTGACAAACGCGCAAAGCCTGATCATAGCCGCCCACCCCCATGTAGTTGCGTGCACGAATCAAATTGACAGCAGCCGGAGTGGGAGCCGATTGGGCTTCGTTGACGGCGTCGGCCACAAAGGCGCTTGCCACGTTAAAGCCGGAACTCGGAGCAGGTGTCTGAATCGGAGTCGACGTTTCAGCCGTTTGAGCAGGCGTTTGCATCGGCGTCGAATTCAGGACGGGTTCGGTCTTTAAAACCGGTTCCGCCTTGGAAGCTTCAACAGGTGTTTGAACCTTAGGAGCAACCTGCTCTTCCAAGTTAAAACCGCGGGCTGCCGCACGATCGGCTTCCAAGCGATTTTCCACCATGTTTTCAGCTGCCTTCAATTGTTCTTCGCTTGCGGGCTCGGCCTTCATAAAGCGAACGGTCTTCAAGGCTTCTTCGTCTCGCGCTTGACGCAGACGATTGTTGCGAATAAACCAGAAGGCGCCGCCGGCAATCGCAGCCAAGAGCGCCACGATCAAAGCGATGAGAGTACCGCTCAAACCAGAATCTTCCGGTTCGGCCTTGACAATCGTATCACCCGTCTTTTGAGGCTCTTGCTTGATTACGGAGTCGGGAGCCTTCACTTCACTCTTTTGTTCAACGACAGGTTCCGCAACGGTCGGCGCCGGTGCAGGTTGCGAAGTTTGAGCCACTTCAACCTTGGATTCGTTGGCGGACTCACCGCGGCTTGTGGCTTCAATCGTGGCGGCCAAAGGATCGTGCTCGGGAGCCTTATCCTGTGCAGAGCTTGCAGCCTGGACTTGTTCAGCCTTTTTGGCAGCTTCACGTTTTTGGGCTTCAAGACGTGCCTGACGTTCTTGTGCAGCCTTCTTTTCCTGCGCCGCCTTCTTTTGCTGAGCTAAGCGTGCCTGCACTTCTTTATAAAGCGCTGGGGCCTGCTTTTGCATGCGCTGATGGGCACGATTCAAGTCGCGCTGAGAAGGCGCCTTGCGAGCATCGGCATTGGGATTGACACGCACCAATGCCCAAGCTTCATCCACCGTCACGCGATTAACGGTAGCTGCCTTGGGGGCGCGCAAGGTGGAACCCACGCGCACGCCGTTCACACGCCCCTTTTCAAAGTTGTTGGGATTGTCGCGCACAAAGGCCACCAGAAGCTGATCCATCGTAGCTTCGGGATAGTCACCCTTAAAGAGTTTGGCGATAGACCACATTGTCATACCGGGCTCGACCTTAAAAGGCTTACGGGTATCGACAGAGTCGGGATACAAGTCTTGCGCAGGAGTTGCGGCGGACTTAGCCTGTGCCTTAGGTGCAGGAGCGACTTTGGCAGCGGGCGCGGGAGCAGGTGTTGCCTTTGCAACCGGAGTTGCTTCCGGTTCGATCTTGGGCATCGGCGCCACATACTTGGGTTCCTGAACCTCTACGGTTTTCTTTTCCGTCTTGGCGCGATCGACCATCGGAGCCGATTCTTTTGCCACGGTGGGCGGCGTCACGACAGTGCGCTGCATCGTGTCGTTGGCGCTCGGCACGGTCTTCACCGAAGGCACGGTCGTTGCGGAGGGCACGACAGACTTTTGTGCAGATGGCACGACACTCTTAACAGTTTCTTTCACCTCAGGCGCGCTTTCGGTCTTGGTCTGCGCGAGAACAGGGCGATCCTTTAACGCGATGTTATAGAGCTTGGCCGAACGGTCGTTGCCTTCGCTCAATTCCACGATCAAGGGAAAATTCTTTTCGTGAACGGCGTTTTTGCTCACGATCGACAGGGTAAACGGATCTTTGCCTTCGAGTTTGAGCGTCATTTCGTTGACCGGCACCACGGCGGTCTTGCCGACGCGACTGTAGATCGAAGCCGGTGCCAGACGTACGCGCGGCGACAAAGAAGGATTGACGTCTTTGACGGTCAACTGCGCACGAAGCGGCTCGCCCACGGAGGAATACACCGTCAACGATCCCAATTCGGCAGCCCAAGCCGTGCTCACGGCAAGTCCGATGGCGGAAACGGCGATCGTTTTCAAGACTGTCTGTTGCATTGTTTGATTACCCTATCGAAAATTCTTTCACACACAACGAACGCTCGGTTGTCGAATCCCGACACCGAGACTTACTCCTGACACAGATTGAGATTGTAACCGAGCCGAAAGGCTGTGCAAGAGTGAAGATGCCGACTTTGAGATTTTTTCAAAAATTAGGACAACAAAAAACCTCCGAGGGCGGTGGATCGCCTTCAGAGGTCTTCGATTTTGAGGCTAACCGGCGGTTTTGACACCGCCATATGCAAG
>CALKKK010000036.1 GCA_937995395.1 uncultured Sutterella sp.
AGGTTTCTTGGATTGCGGATGTTCTTACGCAGGCCGATTTCACGTAAAAGGAATTTGCTCAAGCGTTGGGCGTTTCTCTTCGTACGCTTCAGATTAGGAAAAAGGCGTTCGTCATTCCAATGGGCCTGCGCTGTTGCTTTTGCGTATTGGAGAAAAGCATCCGGAGTTTCCGGTGAAGGCGACTTCTCATCCGAACTTGGCGCAAACCGTTCAGTCCGTTACCTTTGGTGGCGGCTTGTTCTTTTTGTCGGAAACGTTCCAAACTTCGACAGATACTATCGACTGTAATCGATGATTTGAACGATTTCCCCACAACCATCGAATACAGTCGATGGTTTACACGCAACAAAAAGCCGACTTCCGGCAAAAATCTTCCGAAAATCGGCTTTTGCGTTTGAGCGGCAACCTCAGTCGCAGCCCTACCCTGCACTCAATTAGCCAAGCAACAACGCATTCATGCGGCGCACAAAGGCGTTGGGATCCTTCAAAGCACCCTGCTCGGACAACAATGCCTGATCGAGAATGAACTGAGCCCATTCGCCGAACTTGGCGTCGTCGGCCGCAGCAGCCTTCACCACCAAGGGATGCGACGGATTGACTTCCAAGATGTACTTGGTTTCGGGTACCGTTTGGCCTGCGGCTTCCAGCATACGACGCATCTGAGCCGTCAGAATCTGACCGTTTTCAGCCACCACGCAGCTCGGACTTTCGGTCAGGCGATCGGTGATGCGCACATCCTGAACCTTGTCGCCAAGGGACAGCTTAAAGCGCTCGATCAAAGGACGATTCGTTTCGGCAGCCTCCTTCACCTTTTCCTTTTCGGCCTGATCTTCGAGTTCGCCGAGTTCAAGGTCGGAAGCCGTCACGGCCACGAATTCCTTGCCTTCAAATTCGTTCATGTTGCCCATGAGCCATTCGTCAATGCGCTCCCACATCAAGAGAACTTCGATGCCCTTCTTCTTGAACTGTTCCAAGTAAACGGAAGTGCTTGCCGTCTGGTAGCTCGTGCTTACAAGATAGTAAATCTTCTTTTGCTTTTCAGGCATGCGCGAGACGTAGTCGGCAAGACTCACGTCCTGAACGTCGCTATTGTTGTGCGTAGAGGCAAAGCGCAAAAGCTTGGCAATCGTTTCGCGGTTAGAGAAGTCTTCGACGGGACCTTCCTTTAACACGGCACCGAACGTCTTCCAGAAGGTCGCGTACTTTTCCTTGTCGGCAGAAAGCTTTTCAAGCATCGTCAGGGCGCGCTTGGTCAAAGCCTTCTTCAATTTGGTCGTGACAGCACTTTCTTGCAAGAGTTCGCGAGAAACGTTTAACGGCAAATCGTTGGTATCCACAAGACCGCGCACAAAACGCAAGTAGTTGGGCAGGAACTGTTCGGCATCGTCCATGATGAAAACACGTTGCACAAAGAGTTTCAAACCGTGTTGCTTGTCACGCGAATACAAATCCCAAGGCGCCGTAGTCGGGACATAGAGTAACGACGTGTATTCCAAGTCGCCTTCGACCTTATTGTGCGCCCACGTCAGGGGTTCGGTGTAGTCGTGCGAGATGTGCTTGTAGAACTCTTTGTATTGTTCTTCGGTCACATCGCGCGGATTCATAGTCCAAAGAGCCTTGGCGTCGTTAACCTGCACCCAGTCCCAGGTGCTCACGGCATCTTCGCCTTCCTTGGGTGCTTCGTACTTTTCTTCCCAAAGCATAACCGGTACGGCAATGTGATCCGAATACTTGGTAATGGCATTGCGAAGCGTCCACGTTTCCAAGAAGTCCTTGTCTTCTTCCTTGAGGTGCAGCGTCACGCTCGTACCGCGCTTTTCAACCGTTTCGTTGCCGCTCGTATAGGTGCCGTTGCCATCGGACTCCCAACGAACGCCTTCTTCAGGCTTGGCCTTGTAGGAGCGAGAAACCACCGTCACCTTGTCGGCCACGATAAAGGAAGAATAAAAACCCACACCAAACTGACCGATCAGGTTGCTGTCCTTGGCGGCGTCACCCGAAAGCTGAGAGAAAAACTCTTCTGTGCCGCTCTTGGCAATCGTACCCAAATGAGCATCGGCTTCTGCGAGCGTCATGCCGATACCGTTATCGGTAATGGTGAGTGTCCCGGCTTCTTTATCGGCCTTCACCGTAATTTTGAGCGAAGGATCGTCGCCCAAAACCGTTGCATCGGTCAACGACAAAAAACGCACCTTGTCCAAAGCGTCGGAAGCGTTAGAAACCAACTCACGCAAAAACACTTCTTTATTGGAATAAAGCGACTTTGCCAGCAAGTTCAAAAGCTTGTTCACCTCAGTCTGAAAACCGTGCACTTGTGCAGCCATAGTATTGAAAAATCCTCATACGTAAAAAAATTCAAAGCTCCTCAAAACATTCGGAGCCGTTAATGAAACTGATATGGGGATTGGAGGAGGCAATTTCAAGTTGACCGCTGTCAAAACAAACAAAATTGATTCGCTTTCGTATCTTTTCTCAAAACACCCTAAATTGGTCCGAATTCAGTGTGCCAAACGACCGAAATCGTGACACAATGCCGAGGTCATAAATTGGGAGAGAGAGAATATGACACGCACTCAGTTAAAGCGTTTGACCCCGAAAGAAGCGGTCGAGCTCTACAAATTGGGCGAGATCACTCCGCTCGAATATGCGCTCTACTGCCTGGAACGCCGCATGTTGAGCTGGCCCGAAATATCCGGTGACGATATGCGCACTTTGCGCAAAAAGTACGGTCTGCCGCAAAAAGATTTGGCGACGCTTTTAGGCGTTGCACAACAAACGATCATGCGTTGGGAGGCCCAACCGGAGACGATTCCGGCACCGGTTCGCATGATCCTGCACCAAATGGACGAATCGATGGAGGGTTATCTCAAGCAACTCGAACTCGTCCCCGGGCATCCGGAATATGCAAGAGAGTTTCGCAAAAAATTCAATGCCGAACTCAAGGCCAAAGAACAAGAAACGGCCATTATCGGATTGGAGTTGTCCGGCGATGATGAGAAACGCATTTCGCGCACGCGCAATGAACTCGTCGAACTGCGTCATCGACTTTCGATGTCTCGCAGCGAGTTCGCAAAGTTTTTGAATGTTTCGGCAAGCTCCATCGATAAGTGGGAAAACGGCACGAGCCGTCCGCTGGGCGTTACCGAAATCTTCTTAAAGCTTTTGTTCAGAAA
>CALKKK010000037.1 GCA_937995395.1 uncultured Sutterella sp.
GATGTGACCGAGCGTCAAAAGAAAGACCGCACCAAAATTACCGAAGCGCAAAAGAAAGCCATGACGGCAGCCGTCGCAGAAATCGAAGAATTAAATCGACAAACACGAGAACTGATGATCGAAAGCCAGTTGGAGCCATATGTTTCTCTGGCTTTGATCGCACAAAACGAAACGGATGCGTTGGTCAAAACCAATCAGGACAATTTGCTCTCGGGCACCATCACCTGGGGTCAGTACAACACGTGGCGCGAAGCCATTGCAAGGCGTGCGATGGAAAATCGCGCGGCAAAGGAAGCGGTTGACGCCATGGCGCAAACTGAAGCCCCTCAAGCGAGCGTGACACAAGATACGAAGGAGTCTCACCCATGACCAAGTTCCTTTTGCACCGACTGCGTTTGACGGCGGTTGCATTTTCTTGTGCGCTGGTTTGCGTTGCCGGTAATGCGCGTATCGTCACCGACGACTTAAACCGCGAAGTTGATGTGCCCGATACGGTCACACGTGCCGTCGTTGCCGATATCTATCCGTTGGCGAGTAACTTGGCGCTCTTTTTAAAGGGGCCGGAGAAAATCGTCGGCATTCACCCGGTATCGATGGCTGCGGTCAAAGGTCGTCTTTTGGGCGAGCTGTGGCCCAAAATGACTCAGATCGAAACGGGCTTTATGAAGGGCTCTGAAGTCAACGTTGAAACGCTTTTGGCGCTCGAACCCGATGTCGTGTTTGTCAACGCCAACAACAAGGCATTGATTGCAAAACTCAACGACTTGGGTGTCAAAGCCCTGGCCGTGTCTACGAACAAGTACGACTACAACGTTTTAAAAACATTCGAAGGTTGGATGAGGCTCCTGCAGAGCGTGTGGCCCGAGATCAAAGTTGCCGACGCTGCCAAACTTGAAACCGATGCCATTGTCAAGCTCGTGCAGGAACGCACGGCGGGCGTCAAAACCAAAGCACGCGTCTTTTTCTTGGTCAATTACGACAACCGTCGTATCGTCACTTCCAGTCAGCGTTTTTTCGGACAGTTTTGGGCGAGCGCTTCAGGTGCCGTTAATGTTGCCGAATCGATTGAGGCTGAAAGCGCCAACGCTGTCGTCAATATGGAGCAGGTTTACGCTTTTAACCCGGACGTAGTTTTTATCACCAACTTCACCAAGGCTGAGCCTGAAACGCTCTATGCCAATACCTGGCACGATTGGACACCTGTGAAAGCTGTTGCCGACAAGCGCATCTACAAGATGCCCTTGGGCGTTTATCGCAGTTATACGCCGGCAGCTGACAGTCCCTTAACGCTTCTTTGGATGGCCAAGACCCTGTATCCAGAACAATTTGCCGACATTGACATAAAGGAGCTCGCCAAAGCGTTTTACAAAAATGTCTTCGGGCTTGAATTGACCGACACGCAAGTCGAGTCGCTTTACGGACAAACGAAATGAGCGAGTCGGCACGCTACAAAACCTTTCTTTTCGCGGGGCTTTTCTTAGTCCTCATCGCGGCTCTGGCGAGTCTGGCAAGCGGTCGCTACGGGTTGTCGGTCGCTGACATCCTGACAACGTTATTGGGTACCGCAGACAACGTTTCCAAAACGGCCGAGGCGGTACTTTTTAACGTGCGCATTCCGCGCGTGGTGTTGGCCTTGGCGGCAGGTGCCGGTATGGCGGCAGCAGGCGCCGCATTTCAAGCCATCTTTTCCAATCCGTTGGCGACACCCGACACTTTGGGCGTGGCAAGCGGTGCGGCCTTTGGTGCGGTGCTGGGGATTTTGTTGGGACTCGATGCCGTAAGCGTTCAGTTGACGAGCTTTACCTTGGGGCTTGTTGCCGTCGGGTTGGTTTATGGCGTGAGCCGCATACGCGGTCAGTCCTCCGTTTTGATGCTCATTCTCTCGGGGCTTGTTATTGCCGCCCTATTCTCGGCATTGATCAGTTTGGTGAAGTACGTGGCCGATCCTCAGGATGTGCTGCCCGCGATTACTTTTTGGATGATGGGCTCGCTTACTGCCGCCAATAAAGCGGTATTGGTGACGACAATTCCTGTGATTGTCGTCGGATGCTTTGCCCTTTGGGCATTGCGCTGGAAATTAAACGCCCTCTCTTTACCCGAAGTCGAAGCACGGTCGTTGGGCATCCCCGTAGTGCGTCTGAGAATTCTCGCGATTGTGGCTGCCACTTTAATCAGCGCATCGGTTGTAAGCGTCTGCGGTCTCATCGGCTGGGTGGGCTTGTTGATTCCCCACTTCGTGCGCCTGGTGGTCGGAAACAATAATCTGCGTGTGGTGCCGGCTAGTCTTGTTTACGGAGCGCTTTTTATGCTTATTTGCGACACCTTGGCGCGCAGCATGACGCAGATGGAAATACCGGTATCGATTTTAACGGCCGTGGTGGGGGCACCCGTGTTTTTAATTTTGTTGAGAAGCAATTTCTCGATTCGTCGATAAGGAAAACGCCATGGAACTTGAAGTGAAAAACGGCAGCTTTTCTTATCGATCCGGCACTCCTGTTTTGCTCGACGTGAACTTTGCGATTGCTTCGAACGAAATTCTCACGATTTTGGGCGCCAACGGTGCGGGCAAAACCACGTTACTCAAATGCCTTCTGGGCTTTGAACGATGGAGCTCGGGGCAGACCTTGATCGACGGGCACGATTTGCGAGAAATCTCTGCCAAGGATCTCTGGAGCCGAATCGGTTACGTGCCGCAGGCCAAGGCCCCGACTTTTTCCTATACGGTTCTCGATTTGGTGCTCATGGGCAGAAGCGTGCATTTGGGCGACTTTGCCGCGCCTAAGCGTCACGACTATGACCTTGCCAGTGCGGCCTTGGAGCGTGTCGGTATAGCGCACCTTTCTGAGAGATTGTGTCATGAGATTTCAGGCGGCCAGTATCAGTTGGCTTTGATTGCCAGAGCCTTGGTGGGTGAACCCCGGCTTTTGGTATTGGACGAGCCCGAAAGTAATCTTGACTACAAAAATCAGTTGCAGGTCTTGGAGCTTTTGACCGACTTGTCTGTCAAAGACGGTGTGGGTTCGGTGATCAACACCCACTACCCGGCTCACGCTTTGGAGATTGGAGATAAGGCGCTCGTGATGATTCCGCAAGCGGCGCCTGTGTTTGGAGAGACGTCCGAGACCGTGACCGAAGAGAACCTTTCCAAGAGTTTCGGGGTTGGCGTAACGATTGTGGAAACGCCGGTGCCGGCTCGTCCCGGGTTTAAGAGCGTGGTGGCACATCGATAGAAATAACGAATGAATTTTGGTATTTTCTATCCGAATCAAGAATAGATACCTCGAATGCACTGTAATTCGACGTTTGTCATTGTCAAAAGCTAATGTCGTTCAGTCGCTTTGCACGAAATAAGCAAGGCTTTTCCTCAAACTGACAATGCGAACGACATCTCCTACGCCTACACTTTTCCCATCTAAAAGCGTTTGGGAGAAGATCATGAACTACACGCATCTCGGTCGTACGGGTTTAACGGTGAGCAAACTCTGTTTGGGCACCATGAATTTCGGTGACTGCGCCGACAAAGACACCTCCTTTGCCATTATGGATCGTGCCTTTGATCTGGGGATTAACTTTATCGACACGGCCGACGTTTACGGCGGCCCTCAGCGCCCTGACATTCCTCTGGGCTACGGAATTTCCGAGGAAATCGTGGGAGACTGGCTGGCAAAATCAGGCAAGCGCAACGAAGCCGTTCTTGCCACCAAACTCTATCAACCCATGATTGCCGGCCCCAACGGGCGCGGGCTTTCGGCCTACCACATTCGTCAAGCTTGCGAAGACAGTTTGCGTCGTTTAAAAACCGACCATATCGATTTGTATCAGATGCATCACTTTGACCGCTCAACCCCTTGGGAAGAAATCTGGCAGGCAATGGACGTGTTGGTGCAGCAAGGTAAAGTCCTTTATGTCGGCAGCTGCAACTTCCCCGGCTGGGGTATCTGTGCCGCCCAAGGTGAAGCTCGCGCGCGTCACTTCATGGGGCTCGTGAGCGAGCAGAGCCGCTACAACCTGGCGTGCCGTCCGATCGAGTTGGAAGTGGTGCCTGCATGCCGCTATGAAGGCATGGGCCTTTTGACCTACAGTCCCTTGGACGGCGGTTTGTTGGCGGGCGCCTTAAAGAAGGCGGCCGACAAGTCGCGTCGTGCCAAACCGTCGTTACCCATCAAAGATCCCAAGTTTTATGAACGCGTAGCAACGTACGAAGCTTTCTGCGAGCGTGCGGGCTTGGATCCTGCCGATGTGGCTTTGGCTTGGGTGCTTGCCAACCCTGTGGTGACCTCGCCCATTGTGGGACCGAGAACGGTGGAGCAGTTGGAAAAGTCCGTTAAGGCCTTGGAAGTGAAACTCACACCCGAACAGTTGGCAGAACTCGATACAATCTTTCCCGGACCGGGTGGCGAAGCGCCTGAGGCTTACGCTTGGTGATAGCTTATACTAAAACAATCAATCGAGACGATTGCGCCAGGCGTGCGACTTCTGCCATTTGGCTTGGTAGGCGGCCTTGACGCGATAGACTTTGAGGTCGGCCTGATACTCGTGATCAACCCAGAAAATCTTGACGCTCGCCTTGTAAGCGTGATCTTCCATATACCAAAGACAATCTCCTTTGGCACGGTAATCGGCGCTTTCTACAAAGTACAGCAAATCGGCTTGGTAGGCCGCGCCCACAGCATAGACCTTGAGGTCGGCTTCGTAGGCGCGGTTGGTTACATAGACTTTTGCCATCAATCACTCCCGATTCAAACGGTCTGACGTATTTTAGAACCGATTTGACACTCAACAAAAAAGCACGTCTTCACAAAAAAGGCGTGCTTTACGGTATCGAATGCGGAAATTTCAGGGTGTAGCCGTAGCCGAAGGCGCCGGAACGGCAGAAGGCACCACAATCACCGCTGTCGGAGGCGGCGTCACCGGCACGGGTGCCGCAAGTTCGTTCTTGACGGCTCGCTCGGCAGCTCGGGCGCGATAAGCCGTGCGCGGACAAT
>CALKKK010000038.1 GCA_937995395.1 uncultured Sutterella sp.
CGTTCGCTGCCCATCTCGGCCGCGTAGTCGTTGAAGTCGTTCACGATGCCGGAAGCTTTGTCGATGCTGACGCCAGCGCGTTCCACCACCCAATCGAGCGCCGATTTCTTGTTAACGACATACTCCTGCGCTTCAAGCGGGATGTTCTTCACGGTGATCCAATCGTTGTAGATCAGCGTGGTCTTGTCCTTGGCCGCATTGCCGGTCTTCCCCTTGATCTTGCCCCACTTCATCTGCGTCACGCGGTAGGACGGCTGTCCGACCTTCGTGTACTCAATTTTGACGCCGGCGTATGGCGCAACATCTTCAAAGTGCACGTGCAATCTGGCGAGCTCCTGACCGGCCTCGACAAAGGCCATGAACTGTTCGTAGGTGGCGACACGCGGAATGCGTGGCAGCTCCTTCATCAGATTGTTGGCGTAGCGCGTTCGGTAATCCTCAGAATGAAGGATGCCGTAGATATAGTAAAAGAGATCATCTTCGGTGATCGGTTTGCCCGGATATGCAGCCTGGAAGTGCGGCAGTGCCTCCAGAGAGAAGCCGCTCGGCATCTCACTCGGTTCGCCGAAGTCGAGTGTGTCTTCTGCTGCCTTAGATTGTTCGCCGGGAAGCCAACGCGGAAAACATTGAGTGTCACCATTGAAGTGCAGATCAGCAATGTGATCTGTCATCAAGGCTATTTGCCCAGCATCCTTTGCATTCTGATTGATGCAGATGACCAGATTGTCTACCCCAGATGAACAAATGGCCAAATTCTCCATTTCGTTTGATGGAAAAAGGAGAGGAATTTGGTATGTCATATCGTTGGCATACTTGTTGAAATAGCAGTGTTGAGGAAAGAAGGGGCGATAAATGCTTCGATAAAGTGAATGTGGATCAAAACTCAGATTTCGAACTCCTCGCTTGAAGAAATTCTCAAGCGTTCGGTTCCAATGTATGAGCTTGTCATCACGGACAAATTCAAAATTCGAGCTATCGAAATCAAACTCTTTCGCCTGCTGATTGTATGTCGCAAACATCCGATCAACATTTTCCTTTATTCGATCGATACTTGATCCATAAACCCAAGCATCACGGGCAGTTTTTAGCCCACTCGAGTACAACTTAAAAAGTGCATTGCGTGGATTCTTTTTATCGCCAATTTCAATAAAACGAGAAAAAGAATCATCTCGTTGATTCAACCAGTCGCCGTGTGCATCCGGAACGATCACGTTCGTCTGGGTATAAGCCATGGAACGATCCTTGCGCAGGCACGCAAGTTTCTCGTCGCGCGTCAGGTAATCATCAACGGCATGGAAGTAAATCTTTCCGCGCTCTGCTGACGCAGGGTTCTTAACCAGGAAGACGATGGCAACCGGAGCACGGCTTCCTTCTCCAAAAACTTTTCCTCCCTCCTGACGTGAGCGTTCGCCCGAAGTTCGTTGATTCCCTTTCAGGTGATACACATAGATCGCAGAGAATTCTTCGGCCAGGCACTTGCGCATGCCGTCCGCGCTATTGGAATCGATCCAGCCGGCATTGGTGACAAAACCAATGATGCCTTTATCGCCAATGCGATCAGACGCCCAGCGATAGGCACGGATATAAGAGTCATACAAAGAATTCTTGTTGACAGCCTCCGTCCTGGCTGCATACGTTTTAGCAATCCGATCGTCCAGCTCTTCATAGTGGTCGTTCTGGTTGTCATCGTTGGCATTGTCTTGACCAACGGAGTATGGCGGGTTGCCAATGATGACGCGGATGTCTTGTCGGTTCAGCTCTGCGAGGCGAGCATTGTTTTCACCGAGTGTCGTGGTAAAGATGCTGTTCTGCCGATTGTTGGCAAACGTATCGGTCCAGATCATCACCTTGTTCGGCTGGTACACTTTAGGCGAACGAAGCAACCCTATTCAAACACATGTTCGTATAGGGCCTAATATCCGATTAACGAACAGGTTTGTTCGTACCTTCCAAACCGAACACTATGCCGAACTCGACCATTGTTGGCTATGCACGCGTCAGTAGCGTTGATCAGAACCTCGACAGGCAACTCGTTCAGCTGAAGGCTGAAAACGTTGAAAAATTATTCATCGACAAGGTTTCCGGTAAAAACCTGGATCGTCCGGGCTTTTCTGCGATGATGGAATACGTCCGCGAAGGGGATGTGTTGGTGATCTGTTCTATGGATCGCCTTGCAAGGAGCCTTATGGATCTGTTGGATGTCACACGAAAACTACAGAACAAAGGAGTGACCGTCAAATTCCTTAAGGAAAAGATTGAATTATCAGCCTCAGGGGAAACGTCGGCAATTAGCAAGCTTTTGCTTGCGATGATGGGAGCGGTTGCTGAATTTGAGCGATCGCTAATTAGAGAACGGCAGCAGCAAGGAATTGCACTAGCAAAAGCTCGGGGAGTCTATCGCGGAAGAAAACCGGTTGATAGCGAACGCCTAGAAGAAGCTAAACGTCGCATAGCTTCAGGTATACCTAAAACAAAAGTTGCTAAAGACTTGAAAATCGGTCGAACGACATTGTACAAATATCTTAAAAATTAATTCATACCACCTGGAATCAGTTATGTTTGAATTTGCTAACAATGAATCTGCATTTGAAGCACTGCTTGAAAGTATCAAGCAGGCATCAAACAATATTAAAAGAGATGCGGGTACGCGCTTTGAAACGCTGATTAAAGATTGGCTGACGCAAGATCAGTCATACTGTGATCTTTTCTCTAAAGTCGAAACATTCGAGGAATGGGCTTCGTCACATCCTGAGCTAGAACAGAGTGGCAAAGACATTGGTATTGATCTCGTAGCGACCCTCGAAGACGATCCAGATGCCTTTGCTGCCATTCAATGCAAGTTTTACGATAAGGATGCGGTGGTCCCCAAGTCTGGCGTAGATTCGTTCATTGCTGCTTCGAATCGCGATTACTTCAAGCAACGCTACATCATCACGACGAATGAAAACTGGTCAGAGAATGCCCTAACTGAGATGCAGAATGTTACGCCACCGATTCAGTTGGTCAGACGTTCGATGCTCGCGTCTTCACGGATCAACTGGTCGGTCTATCTGAATACAGGAAAGGTTGTTCAGCAAAAGAAGCGAACTCCGAGGAAATATCAGGAAGAGGCAATTCAGCGCGTGATTGAAGGTTTTAAGACGAATAATCGCGGCAAGCTGATCATGGCCTGTGGAACGGGGAAAACCTTCACCTCCATGAAGATAGCCGAAAAAATGGAGGGGAATAATGGATTTGTTATGTTCCTTGTTCCGTCCCTTGCGCTTCTTTCTCAGACTCTCACTGACTGGAAGCGTCAATGTGCCTTTCCGATCCATGCGTTCGCCGTATGCTCTGACGCAACAACGGGCAAGGCAGACCTCAAAAACGTTGATGAAATCACGTCTGCAAGCGACCTCAGCTATCCCGCTACAACCAAGGCCGATCGGCTCGCCGAAGAGGTGAAGCAGGCTCGTAGCAAGACCGGGATGACGGTGATTTTCTCAACCTACCAATCTATTGAGGTTGTGAGCGAGGCGCAGCATAAGTTCGGGATGGAGGAAATTGGTCTTATCATCTGTGACGAAGCGCATCGTACGGCAGGGGGACATTATCAAGACGAG
Source organism: uncultured Sutterella sp. (assembly GCA_937995395.1). GTDB lineage: Bacteria > Pseudomonadota > Gammaproteobacteria > Burkholderiales > Burkholderiaceae_F > Duodenibacillus. Next base: position 3,603 of record CALKKK010000038.1, read on the forward strand.
AGCGATGCCCCGTTCCAGAGAATCCATTCGGATGACTTTATTAAAGGCAAGAAACGCCTTTACATGACTGCTACCCCGAGGATTTACGGCGACCTTGTCAAGGAGCAAAAGAACAACGGCGAAGTTGTCCTGTACTCCATGGACGACGAACAGATTTACGGCCCAACATTCCACACGATCACATTCTCCCAAGCGGTCGCATTAGGAAGTCTGGTCGACTACAAGGTAATCGTTCTTTCCGTCGAAGAGAACATTTTGAAGGAACGAGCCCTCAGCGACTACGAGCTGGTTCAGGCCGGCGGACTGCCTGTCAAGCATGCTGCGAAAGTGATCGGTTGTTGGCGAGCTCTCTCTAAGCTTGACCTGCAGGACGAAGTGTCAATATCTGACGATCGCCAACCGATGCGGCGCGCCGTTGGCTTTGCGCAGATCATTGAACCGAACATAAAGTACCTTGACCGGACTTCGTCGAAGCGGTTCACAGAGAACTTTGAATCCACGATCGAAGAGTTCAAGAACCAGCAATTCAAGGAATTATCTAAGAAAGATAAAAACCTTAGCCGAGAAGCCTATGATCTCGCCTATCCGTTGAAGTGCGAGACCCGTCACATAGACGGTTCCATGAACGCGACCGAAAAGGACGCTTTGCTCAACTGGCTTCGTGAAGAGCCGGAAGAGAATGTCTGCAAGATTCTCTTCAACGTCCGTTGCTTGTCAGAAGGCGTTGATGTGCCGTCGCTCGATGCGGTTCTCTTCTTGTCGCCGCGCAAATCTCAGGTTGAGGTTGTTCAGACGGTCGGCCGTGTCATGCGCGTGTCACCGCAAACCGGGAAGAAGCGCGGCTATGTCATCATACCGATCGTTACGCCGGCCGGTTTGGATCCCAGCGTAGCATTAAACAACAATGCAGACTTTGATGTCGTTTGGCAGGTTTTGAATGCCTTGAAGTCGATCGATACCGAATTCGGTGCCATTGTGGACGGTCAGCGGAATATCATCGACAGTTCAAAAATTGAAGTAGTTTGTGTTACTAATCAGAAGTTAAATAAAAAAGCGAAAAAAGACCCAAGAAAGATCTCTACTAAGGGTAGTAAAGGTCGAAACTCTGATGGGGAGCAAGGGGTTTTGGACTTTAATCATGACGAAATTCTTGAGCAAGAGATTCGCGCGAGAATTGTAAAGCGTGTTGGAAATCGTCGTGAATGGGGAGATTGGGCTGAGGATGTTGGGAAAATTTGTCAGCTACAAATTAAGCACATTAACGATGTACTTAAGGACCCCACGAAGACAAAATCTCGCGAAGCTTTCGAGTCTTTCAAAAAAGAGCTCAAGGCAACGTTGAACGACAGCTTGACAGACGATGAAATCGTCGAGATGCTGGGGCAGCACGTCGTCACGCAACCTATCTTGGATGCGCTGTTCACTATCCAAACAAGTGAAGGAACGTCTTACGAATTCTCGAAGCAGAATCCCATCGCTATTGCGATGACGTCCATGATGGATTCTCTTGATAAGGAATCCATGAAGTTGGCAACCAAGTCTCTTGCGGATTTCTATAGATCTGTCCGGAATCGCACAAGGACAATCAAAACTTCAGCTGATCGCCAGTTGCTTATCAAGGAGCTCTTCGAAAAATTCTTCAAAGCAGCTTTCCCCAAGCAACAGGAAAAACTTGGAATTGTCTATACCCCGATCGAAATTGTCGATTTCATCAACCAGTCAGTAGCTGAGCTGCTGAAAAAGGAATTCAACTGCAGCATTGCGGATGACGGGATTCATATTCTTGATCCGTTCTCTGGTACAGGCACCTTCATTGCCCGGCTAATGCAAAGTGGCTTGATCCCCATCGAACGATTGCCGAACAAGTTTGAGCACGAACTTCATGCGAATGAAATCGTTCCGTTAGCGTATTACGTTGCCTCAATGAATATCGAGGGAGTCTTCCATGAACTCTGTCCAAATGAGGTGTACCAGCCGAACAAGGTGATGATCTGGACTGACACCTTCGCTAACAACAAGCAAAGCAACATCTTCAGCACGGAGCTCGGGGAAAATAACGCTCGACTCGCCATGCTGAACCGTCAGGACATCCGCGTCATTGTTGGCAATCCGCCCTATTCCGTTGGGCAGGAAAGCGCAAACGATGACAATCAAAACGATCACTATGAAGAACTGGATGCAAGACTTGCGGCAACCTATGTCCAAGAAACGGCATCAAGCAACAAGAACAAGCTTTACGACTCGTACATTCGAGCGTATCGCTGGGCTTCAGACCGGATTGGCAATCAGGGTGTGATCGGCTTTGTTACGAACGCGGGCTGGTTGGATTCCAGCAGTGCTGATGGCATGCGAAAGTGCATGACTGAAGAGTTCAACTCTATTTACATCTATCATCTGAAAGGAAATGCTCGAACTCAAGGTATACAGCGTCAAAAAGAGAAAGACAATGTCTTTGGAGAAGGAAGTCGTGCCCCTGTTGCCATCGTTTTCCTGGTCAAAAATCCTAAGTCGTCAGATTATGGAAAAATCTATTTTCACGCTGTTGGTGACTATCTGACTCGCGAGGAAAAACTCGCTGCACTCAAGTGGGATCGTTCCATCGCCTATACCCCAATGAACGTCATCGTTCCGGATGCACACGGCGACTGGTTTAATCAGCGTGATGATTCGTTTTCCCACTTCATGCGCTTAGATGGCAAGAAAGCTAAAGAACCTGCCATTTTCAAAAATTTTTCATTAGGTGTCGCAACTGGTCGAGATGCTTGGTGCTATAACTTTAGTAAAAATAAGTTATCGCATAATATTCAACGATTAATCGATAATTACGAAAAAGCACGCCTTAAATCATTAGAAAGTGAAAATTTTGTTTTGACTAGAAATCCAACAGAAATTAGTTGGAATAGTAATCTTGAGCAAAGATTAAAGAAAAATGCAAAAATAAAATTTGAAAATAGCGCATTGTGCAAATCATTCTACAGGCCTTTCATTCCATCAAATCTATACTTTCATGTTGATCTAGTCGCTCGACGCTATCAATTAGCTAGCATCTTTCCAAACAATTCGATCGAAAATTTAACCATTTGTTCATCTGGGGTAGGCTCAAAAGAATACTCTTGCTTGATGGTCGACCACATTCCATGCCTCGACTTTCTCGAAAAAACGCAATGCTTCCCGCGTTGGCTTCCCGGTGAGCAAACCAAAGGAGCAGAAGACACACTCGACTTTGGCGAGCAGAGCGTGATGCCGAGCGGCTTCTCTCCGGAGGCACTGCCACACTTCCAGGCTGCATATCCGGGCAAGCCGATCACTGAAGATGATCTCTTCTACTATATCTACGGCATCCTTCATTCCGAGGACTACCGGATGCGTTACGCCAACAATCTGATGAAGGAGCTGCCGCGCATTCCGCGTGTCGCCACCTACGAGCAGTTCATGGCCTTTGTCGAGGCCGGTCAGGAGCTCGCTCGGTTGCACATGCACTTTGAAGATGTTGCGCCATACGCCGGCGTCAAATTTGAGTACACGAAGGTCGGGCAGCCGTCCTACCGCGTGACGCAGATGAAGTGGGGCAAGATCAAGGGG
>CALKKK010000039.1 GCA_937995395.1 uncultured Sutterella sp.
TTGCCGTATCGCTCAGTTGGAACGTACCAGTTTTTATCGCACGTTTGACGGACGTACCGATCCGCGTCTTTCGAATATCATGCGCGCTTTGCGTGCTTTAGGGTTGTCTTTGACCCTGCGTTAATTGACGACGCTATTACGGGTTGCAACGGTCAACCTTGGAAAAAAAGGGTGTGCCACAGGAGAAGGTTGCACCCTTTTTTCGTGCAAGTTTGTCGGATAACGACGTCAGGTTGGTGTGCGCATGCGATACAATCGCACTCGTTACAAACTCTTTTGTGATCAACATCATGTTTCGTCGAGCTTTGATTGCAGGATTTGCGGCTTCGGCCGTGTTGGTTGTGAGCGGTTGCGCTTCCAAACCCGTGTTGGGTCCGGTTCCCCAAGGGAAAAATCCCTTGTTAAAGCGCTTTAAGGCGGCTGCCAACCGAGAAATGGCCCGTTTGGATTTGGCCTATAAGAATATTGACAGCATGTTCCAGGTTTTGGGTGACGGTGAGCGTCGCAAAGCTATTGTGCGCGACGACTACGAACGCCTGCAAGAGCACCACGAGCGCTTAAAGAAAGTCATGAAGGAAGTCGACAACGTGCGCGCCGAAATTGACAACGACGAATTGCGTCAGGCATTTGAAGCATACGTCAAGACCTTGGAAACGGTCGCCAATGCCCCGGTGGGTGATTTGACGGACGACATGATTCTCGATTGGCAGACGGCCGGCGGCAACCTCGAACCCTTGGTCGACTAGGTTCTACAAGAAATTCAGATAAAACAAAACGGGAAGGCTTTTTGGGCACTTCCCGTTTTTTTACCTCAAACGTCGATCGGCTTACTTGGCGGCAGGACGCATTTCGAAGAGCGTTTCAAACGCCGCCTTCATGTCCGTTTGCACCAAACGTGTCTTCAAATTAAAGAGCTTGCGGTATAGCGCCGTGTTGTCTGAGTCGGGCGCATACTGCGCGTCTTGAACGATGGTCTTTTCCAGTAAGGGCTTGACTTCGGTGATGTGGCCTGCAGCCAAAGCGGCAAACACGCAGTTGGTAACAACGGCGCCGCCCGCATTTCTGAAACGCACGACCGTGGCGTCAAGCATATCGGCCTTGATCTGATTCCAAAGCGAATCGCGGCTGCCGCCTTCGGTGACCGTGATGCGATTCAAATCCACACCGGCAGCGCGATAGGTGTCGGTAATTTCCATGTAGTCGTAGCCGATGGCTTCCAAAACGGCGCGCCACTGAACGAACTGATCATCGTCCAAGGTCATATTCAAGAATGCCCCGCTCGCACCCTTGTTGGCACCCGTACCGCCCGTTAAGTAGGGCAAAAATACCACACCGTTGCAACCGGCCGGTACTTCTTCAGCCTTTTCCGACATGTAGCGATAGTAGGCAGGATCTTCGACTTGCTGAGCGATGTTATCTTTGAACCAGCGCAGCGACAAGCCGCCCGTGCGGATAAAGCCCCAGTAGAAATAAGTGTCGGGTAAAGTGCCGCTATTGAAAATGAGGCCTGCGCCCTTTTTAGAGAGTTCCGGAACGATGCCTTTGGTGGACACACAGAACATCGAGCAGGTGCCGGCAACGTCTACGCCCTGATTGGCTTCGAAAATGCCCGAACCCAACATCGACTGCATCGTGTCGCCCGCACCGGCGCACACCGGGGTGCCCGCAACAAGCCCCGTGCGCGCAGCGATTTCTTCACAAACGCCGCCTACAACGTCCCAGGGTTTTAAGATGCGCGGCATGTATTTGGGATCGATACCCAAAATGGAAAGCTGTTCTTCGGACCACTTCTTTTCTTCAACCTTGTAGCCCATACCCCAGCCCGACATGGCGCCCCAGTCGATAAAGGCGTCTTCACCTTTGAGTCCTGCCAAATTCATGAGGATATAGGGGGCGTTATGCACGAATTTGACGACTTCGCCCATCTTGGGGTGATTTTTGATAAACCAACGTGCAAACATCGCAGGGAACATGCAGTTGGCTTCGGGGTTGCCTGTTTCCTTGCCCCAGATCTCCAAATCCATGGCGTTGACGGCGTCCACGTCGTCTTGGGTACGGCTGTCCAGATAGTTGATGTAGGGTGTCACGGCCTTGCCGTCTTTATTGACACCGGCAATACCGCAAATGATGCCGTCGCCCATGACGGCGGCGATATCGGCAGGATCAAATCCTTTGCCTCGAATTTCCGTGACGCATTCCTTCATGCAGTCGAGGGTGATGTTGAGAAACTCGTCTACACTCATCTGAACCCAGCCCGGGTGCGGATAGTGCAGTGTTGTGGGTTTGGAGTGCGTGGCCAAACACTTTAAGTTTTCGTCGTAAACGGCTACTTTCACACTTTGCGTGCCGGCATCAAAGCCCATGTAGAGTTTGCTCATTGATCCTCCTAAAGAAACGGGTCAAAATTCAACACAACTTGCCATTGTACGGATAAGCCAAAGAGGTAGGGGGAAATGTGTAGAAAAAATTGTCAGGAGTCGTTTCGATACGATGTCCGTGCAGTTTGAATGCACGAAAGCGGAGGTTTTGTGCGCAAATTTTGTCAAATCGGTATAATGGCGTGTTTCGAGGTGCCCTTAAGCGGCATCGGCGTGTCGAAACGCCTGAAAATTTCAACGCATTCGACACATTTGACAGAATTTTTAAACCCTCGTTTTTCATGTCCGAAGGCCTCATTTGGGGACTGGAAAGCGTGAAAGACAATTGACAAAGAATAGTTGACAATGACTGATAATGTTGAAGCCGTCAAGGCCGAAGAACCTGCCAAGAACCCGCTGGAAAAGAGCGTCGATATTACTGTGAGCGCTGCCGAGCTCAAGGCCGGTACTCAGGCCGAACTCAAGCGCCTCGGCAAGAAGGCCAAGATGCCCGGCTTCCGTCCCGGCCACGTGCCTGCCGCCATGGTCGAAGCCATGTACGGCCAGGAAGCCTACATGCACGCTCTCAACAACTTGATCGACGCCGCCTATCGTAAGGCCGTTGAAGAAAACAAGTTCAACGTCGTCGGCCAGGCCGATTGCCAGCCCAAGGAAACCAAGGAAGGCGAAGACCTTCAGTTCACGTTGACCTTCGAATGCTATCCGGAAATCAAGACCCCGGATTTCGCCGCCATCGAATTGAAGCGCTACACGTGCCCGGTGACCGATGCCGAAGTTGAAAAGACGATCGAAATCATGGTCAAGCAGCGCGTGACCTACGAAGTTGAAGAAGGCCGTAAGGCTGCCGCCGAAGATCGCGTGACGATCAACTTTAAGGGCACCAAGGACGGTGAAGCTTTCCAGGGCGGTTCCGCCGAAGGTTTCGTGTTCGTGCTCGCTCAGGGTCGCATGTTGCCCGAATTCGAAGCTGCTGTGACCGGTATGGCTGCCGGCGAAAAGAAGAGCTTCGATTTGACGTTCCCCAAGGACTACGGCAATGCCGACTTGGCCGACAAGCAGGTCGTCTTTGAAGTCGAATGCGTCAAGGTTGAAAAGCCCATCTTCCCGGCTGTGGACGAAGAATTCGCCAAGAGCTTGGGTCTTGAATCCGTCGAAGCCATGAAGGCTGAAGTTCGTCGCAACCTCGAACGCGAAGTTAAGGCTCGCTTGTTGCAGCGTACCAAGAATGAAGTGTTCAACGCCATTTTGGCCGCCAGCGACTTTGCAGCTCCGACCGCTTTGGTGGCTCAGGAACAGCAGCGTTTGGCCGACGAAATGGCCGCTCAGCTCGCTCGCTACTCCGGCAAGAAGGCTGCCAACGACCAGAAGGTTCCGCTCGAACTCTTCAAGGAACCCGCTGTTCGCCAGACCCGTTTGGGCATGCTCGTGACCGCCATTCTCGCTGACACCAAGTTGTCCGCCGATCGTGAAGACTTGCTTGCTCACGTCAAGGAAATGGCTTCCGCTTACGAACAGCCCGATGCCATGGTCGACTGGATCATGAACGACAAGGCTCAGCTTGACGGCATCGCCGCCGTTGTGCTTGAAAACAAGCTTGTCGACTACATCCTCAACAACGGCAAGACCAGCGAAGAAGTTGTGGCTTTCGACGAATTGATGGGCAACAAGGCTCAGTAATTTGTTGACAATTGCGGCTCAAACAATATTTGGGCCGCAAAGCACGACAATTCGAAAGGAAGAGCGGAAAATAGCGATACGCACAGTTTCGCCGTTTTTCGCTTTTTTCGTCTTTCGGCTACAGAGCGCGAATAACCGCGGCTGACGCACGTGCGATCGAATAACTCTATTGTTTTGGAAATTTAAAAATGAATCGAATCGACAATGCCTTGATTCCCATGGTGATCGAACAGAGCGGTCGCGGGGAACGCAGTTTTGACATTTATTCGCGTCTGTTGCGCGATCGCATCGTGTTTTTGTCCGGCGAAGTCAATGATGAAAGCGCCAACTTGGTGATTGCCCAGTTGCTCTTTTTGGAAAGCGAAAATCCTGATAAGGACATTTCGCTTTATATCAACAGCCCCGGCGGCTCGGTCTATGCCGGTTTGGGGATCTACGATACGATGCAGTTTATTAAGCCCGATGTGCAGACCATCTGCGTGGGTATGGCCGCTTCGATGGGCGCTTTTTTGCTCGCCGCCGGCGCCAAGGGCAAGCGTTTCTCTTTGCCCAACTCCCGCATCATGATTCACCAGCCTTCTGGCGGCAGCCGCGGCATGGCGAGCGACATTCAGATTCAGGCCAAGGAAATTCAGGATTTGAAGGGGTTGCTCAATCAGATCATTGCCGAACGCACGGGGCAAGATATCGAAACGGTCACGCGCGACACGGATCGCGACAACTACATGAGCCCGCAACAGGCGCTCGAGTACGGTTTGATCGACAAGATCTACACCAAGCGCGAAGCTTAAAAGTATTTTTGAAAGGTAAACGGACACATATATGAGTACAGAGGATAACGCCATCGATCGCCGTTGCTCGGTCTGCGGGCGACACAAAAACGATTGCAAGTCTTTGATCGACACCGGCCGCGGAATTTTCCTGTGCGATCGTTGCATCAAGGGGCTGGTGAAAGCTTTGGGTAGCGACATTGTCGAGGGTGAGGCCGCCGCCGACGGTGACGACACCCAAAAGACGGTGACCGATATTTTGTCGGGTCCCATTCCGACGCCGCAGACGTTGTTCGAACACTTGGACAATTACGTGATTGGGCAAAAAAAGGCCAAGCGCGTTTTGTCGGTGGCCGTTTACAACCACTACAAGCGCTTGCAGCACATGTCGCGTGAAAACGATGTGGAATTGCAAAAGTCCAACATCCTTTTGATCGGTCCGACGGGCTCGGGTAAGACCCTGTTAGCCCAGACCCTGGCGCGTGTCTTAAACGTCCCCTTTGCCATTGCCGACGCCACCACTTTGACCGAAGCGGGCTACGTGGGCGAAGACGTTGAAAACATCATCCACAAGCTCTTGCAGGCTGCCGACGGCGACATCGAGCGCGCCCAGTGCGGTATTGTGTATTTGGACGAAATCGACAAGATTGCGCGAAAAAGCGAAAACCCCTCGATTACGCGTGACGTTTCGGGCGAAGGCGTTCAGCAAGCCTTGTTAAAGCTTGTCGAAGGTACGATTTGTAACGTTCCCGCTCAGGGTGGACGCAAGAATCCGCGCGGACAGATGAATGCCGTGGATACGAGCAACATTCTCTTTATCTGCGGCGGCGCTTTCGACGGGCTCGAAAAGATCGTTCAGAGACGATCGGTCAAAAGCGGCATCGGGTTCGGTGCGGCCGTGCACAGCGAAAAGAACGAGTCTTTGACCGAACTGTATTCGAGAACGGAACCGGCCGACTTGGTCAAATACGGCCTGATCCCCGAACTCGTGGGGCGCTTGCCCGTGATTGCGACTTTGGAAGAATTGACCGAAGAAGCTTTCATTTCCATTTTGACGCAACCCAAGAATGCATTGGTCAAGCAATTTGCAGAGCTCTTTGCCATGGAAGGCGTGGTGCTCGAAGTCACCGATGATGCATTGAAGGCCATTGCGCACAAAGCCATTGCACGCAAAACGGGTGCACGCGGTTTGCGTTCTATTGTGGAAGCTGCGCTGTTGGACGCTATGTTTGAAATTCCGACGCGTCCTGAGGTCGGCAAGGTCATCGTCACCAAGGAAACGATTGAAAAGGACGAGCCGGTCACATTTGTCGAGTGCCCCCGTCAGGAAGTTAAGGACAAGGAAAAGGTCGAGGCTAACGCATAAAAACGATCGAATCTTTTCTTGGAGGAGACCAACGGGACTGAGCGACTCGGTCCCGTTTGGTGTCTCTGGGGCTGGCTAAAACTTGCCTAATCGTGTCGAACAATCGGCCGTTTCGACTCAATTGACCATTTTGTCGCTCGGGCTCCACCAAACTTTGCATATTGCCCTATAGAATCAAACGACCGATTGAAGACGGGACTGTCTTCTAAAGTATTAGATCGAAAGAAACGACTTGAAATTTTGGGTTTTGCCCTCATATAGGATCGGCAAAACTACTACATTGTGAGAAATATGACTACTGAATTTGAAACGACGGATAAGATCGTGATGCCGCTTTTGCCGATTCGCGACTTGGTTGTTTTCCCCCGCATGGTGATCCCGCTTTTCGTGGGTCGTCCCAAGACGGTTCGTGCCGTGCAGTTAGCTGCCAAGGAAAAGAATCGCATTATCCTCGTCACGCAAAAAGACAGCAAGACCGATGAGCCCACCTACGACGATATCTACCATGTCGGTACGGAAGCCTCGATCCTGCAAATGCTCAAGTTGCCCGACGGCACGCTGAAGGTGCTCGTCGAAGCCCATCGTCGTGTGCGCATTTTGTCTTTGACGTATGCTGTGCGCACGAGCTATCGCTCCGAAATCGAATATTGCGACAGCGTCATGGGAGAAGCCAGTGTTGTCGAAGCCAGCCGTCGTACTGCGCTGCAACGCTTCTTTGCTTACGCCAAGGAAAGCAAGAAGGTGACGGACGATACGGTCAACTCGGTACGCAATGTCAAGGGTGCCGCCGAGACGTGCGACGCCATTGCCTGCAATATTCCGGTGTCGATCGAAAACAAGCAAAAGCTTTTGGAAGAACTCAATGTCCAGAAGCGATATGCCTTGTTGCTTGATTTCATTGCCGGCGAAACGGATATTCTGGCTGTTGAAAAGCGCATTCAGGGGCGTGTTAAAAAGCAGATGGAGCAAAGCCAGCGCAACTACTATCTGCAAGAACAGATGAAGGCCATCCAAAAGGAATTGGGTGGAGACGAAGACGGTGCCGTCACGGACGACTTCAAGGTTTACAAGGATCGTATTGCCGCAGCCGGCATGACCAAGGAAGCCGAAGAAAAAGCACAGTCCGAACTCAAGAAGTTGCGCATGATGCAACCCATGAGCGCGGAAGCTACCGTTATTCGCGGATATTTGGATACGCTTTTGGAACTTCCTTGGAAGGCCAAGACCGAAGTCTCTACCGATTTGAAGAAAGCCGCCGAAGTGCTCGATCACGATCACTGGGGGTTGGAAAAGGTCAAGGAACGCATTCTCGAATATCTGGCTGTTCAGCGTCGTGTCGACAAGGTGAAGGCTCCGATTCTTTGCTTGGTGGGTGCTCCCGGTGTCGGTAAGACGAGCCTGGGTGAATCCATTGCACGCGCCACGGGTCGCAAGTATGTACGCATGGCCTTGGGCGGCGTACATGACGAAAGCGAGATTCGCGGTCATCGCCGTACCTATATCGGCTCCATGCCCGGCAAGGTCATTCAGTCGTTGACCAAGGTGGGGGTGCGCAATCCGCTGTTTTTGTTGGATGAAATCGACAAGCTCGGACGCGACCATCGCGGCGATCCTGCTTCGGCTTTGCTCGAAGTGCTTGATCCCGAACAGAATCGTACGTTTAGCGATCATTATGTGGACGTGGACTTCGACTTGTCGGATGTGATGTTTGTGGCCACAAGCAACAGCTACGACATTCCGCCGGCATTGCTTGACCGTATGGAAGTGATTTCGCTTTCGGGTTATACCGAAGAAGAAAAGCTTCATATTGCCGAGCGCCATTTGATTCCGAAGCAGCGCGAATTGAACGGCATGAAGAAAACTGAAGCCGATATTACCGAAGACGCCGTGCGCGACATCATTCGCTACTACACGCGCGAAGCCGGCGTTCGAGGACTTGAGCGCTCCATCGGCAAGGTATTCCGAAAGATCGTTCGCATGCATTGCGAAACCGAAGACGAAAATGCGGCTAAGGCCAAGGCTGCCGAAGCTCTCGACGGTGAAGTCAAGACGACTAAGCGTGCCAAACGCGTGAAGAAAATTGTTGTCAATGCCGCCAACTTGGCCGAGTACTTGGGGGTGCGCAAATTCCAGTACGGCATTGCGCAAACCGAACCGCAGGTGGGGCAGGTCAATGGTCTGGCTTGGACCGAAGTGGGCGGCGACATTTTGACGGTCGAAGCCGTTTCGTTCCCCGGCAAGGGCGTGGTGCAACGCACCGGTTCCTTGGGTGACGTGATGAAAGAAAGTGTGGATGCTGCTCGCACCGTGGTGCGTGCGCGTGCCGAAAAGCTCGGTATCGATCCGGCAGCATTCGGCAACACCGACTGGCACATTCACTTCCCCGAAGGCGCAACGCCCAAGGACGGTCCGAGTGCGGGTGCGGCCATTACGACGGCCATCGTCTCTGCTATGACCGGTATTGCCGTGCGACCTGACGTTGCCATGACGGGTGAAATTACGCTCCGCGGCGAAGTGTTGGAAATCGGCGGTTTGAAGGAAAAATTGTTGGCGGCTTTGCGCGGCGGCATCAAGAAGGTGCTGATTCCGGAAAGTAACGTCAAGGATTTGGCCGAGATTCCCGACAACGTCAAGACCGGGATGGAAATCGTGCCGGTACGTTGGATCGACAAGGTTCTCGACGAAGCCTTGGTGCGCAAGCCCCAAAGCTTGCAGCCCAAGGCCAAGGAACAATTTACCGTGGCTTTGAACGTTCCCGAGAACGGGTCGAAACCGCAAGGAAGCGTCGTCAGTAATTAAGAGGAAAGGTGGGTGTTGTAGCTGTTTTGCAACGCAAAATGTTTGTAACAGAATTTTTACAAAATATTGTTATCAAAGGCTACCGAACGCCCACCCAACTCATGTATATTCCTTCAATCTTTTTCAAAAGCCCCGTCGCACGGGCGATAATCAAAAGGAAGAAAAATGAACAAGAACGAACTGATCGAACAGATCGCAACGGCTGCCGATATCTCCAAGGCTAAGGCCGGTTTGGCTCTCGACGCTTTCGTGGAAGCCGTTTCCGCTTCTTTGGCCAAGGGTGAAGACGTCACGCTCGTCGGTTTCGGTACTTTCACCGTTTCCGAACGCGCTGAACGCACCGGTCGCAATCCGCAGACGGGCGCTGAAATCAAGATTGCCGCAACGAATGTTCCGAAGTTCCGCGCTGGCAAAAAACTCAAGGATGCTGTAAACTAACAGCTTTCCGCTTCTGAAAAATTGAAGCAAACACAAAAGTCCTTATCGGGTGCTTAGCTCAGTTGGTAGAGCGGCGCCCTTACAAGGCGTAGGTCAGGAGTTCGAGCCTCTTAGCACCCACCACGATATCGACTTTTGCCGGATGATAAGCCCTGACGATTGTTCAGGGCTTCTTGTTATCTGCCGTCGACAACTTTTTGCCAAGACATTATTCGCCCTGAAAGAGTTCGCTGAGGATATCCGCAAACTCTTCGATTCTCGGACTCGTGCGATCCTTGAGCCAAAACGCATAGTAGTCATGCCGCATACGACCGCTGTCGTCGTCCAATGCAATACGCCGTAAAACGGAACCTCCGGTCTTTAAAGTTCCGGAGCGCGTTTCCAACGGCAAGAATCCAAGATTGCCTGCCACCATCATGCGTGCCGCTTCCAAGCTGTTGGTAAAAAGGAAGTTGCAGTCGAAATTTAAAACCTCCCGAAAATACTTTTCTTCTTGCGCACGGCGTTCGTCTGCTGCGACCAGAATGCAAGTCATGCCCTTTAAGTCCTTGACCGTTACGGTTTCGGCTTGAGCCAGCGGTGAGGCTTCCGATACTTCAACCGATTCGTACCCCGTAAAGAGCCAATGGTTGCGAAATTCCGGTGACAATGAACGGCGTCTGTCGCTCACAACCAAATCCAACTTCTCCTGCCGAATGTTTTCGTAGAGCTCTTCGTGGCTCATGGCCGTTGCGCGAATCACCGACTTGGGGTGACGCACGGCAAAAGCCGCGACCGCCGCCTGAATTTCCCAACCGTCATATCGGCTCAAATATCCCACGGAGAGTTCGCCCGAAACGTCGCCGAAACTTTTCATTTCCGAGCGCAGTTGCGTGACTTGTCGTTGGATTTCTTCGGCGCGCACCTTGAAGTGCATGCCGGCCTCGGTCAAAACAAAACTTCTGCCGCGCCGCTCGATGAGTTCGATGCCCAAATCGTCTTCCAACAATTTGATTTGTTGAGAGATGGCAGATTGAGATACAAAGCAGGCCTCGGCAGCTTTCGAGAAGCTCGCGAGATTGGCAACCGAGAGGAAATAACGCAATTGACGGAAAAGCATAATA
>CALKKK010000040.1 GCA_937995395.1 uncultured Sutterella sp.
TCGCATGGCAGTTGCTGCCAAGCGTCGCGGCCACGACTCCATCGTCTTGTCGCTGGTGCCCCCGAAGCGCTCTCACTCTAAGGCGGCTCAGGGCGGCATGCAGGCCTCTCTTGCCAACGTGATTAAGGGCGTTGGCGACAATGAGGACGTTCACTTCGCCGATACCGTTCGCGGTTCCGACTGGGGTGCCGACCAAGACGTCGTTCGTATGTTCGTCAACACTTCTCCCAAGGCTGTTCGCGAATTGGCCGCTTGGGGCGTGCCATGGAGCCGTATCACCCCGGGTGACCGTCAGGTGATTATCAACGGCGAAAAGGTGACGATTACCGAACGTAAAGAAGCTGCCGGTTTGATCGGTCAGCGTGACTTCGGCGGCACGAAGAAGTGGCGTACCTGCTTCGTTTCCGACGGTACTGGCCACGCCATGTTGAACGCCGTGAGCGATCGTATCATCGCCGAAAAGGTGCCGGTTGTCGAACGTGTCGAAGCCTTGTCTTTGATTCACGACGGCAAGCGTTGCTACGGTGCAGTCGTTCGTGACTTGATCACGGGCGAATTGATGGCTTATGTCTCCAAGGCAACGGCTATCGCCACCGGTGGTGCAGGTAAGCTTTTCCGCGTGACTACCAACGCTCAGATCTGCGAAGGTACGGGTCACTCTTTGGCTTTGGAAAGCGGTGTTGCCGGTTTGGGTAACATGGAAGCCGTTCAGTTCCACCCGACGGGTATTTTCCCGGCAGGTATTCTCGTGACCGAAGGCTGCCGCGGTGACGGCGGTTTGTTGCGTGACGTCGACGGCCATCGCTTCATGCCCGACGTCGAACCCGAAAAGAAAGAATTGGCTTCTCGCGACGTCGTCAGCCGTCGTATGGAAGAACGTATTGCTCAGGGCAAGGGTGTCAAGGGTCGCTTCGGCGAACACATCTGGTTGGATATCACCCTCTTGGGCGAACACCACATCAAGCACAACTTGCGCGAAGTGTATGAAATCTGCCATTACTTCTTGGGCGTCGACCCGACGAAGGAATGGATCCCGGTTCGTCCGGCTCAGCACTACACCATGGGCGGCGTGCGCACCAACTACACGGGCGAATCCCGTCAGTTGAAGGGCTTGTTCGCAGCCGGTGAAGCAGCTTGCTGGGATATGCACGGCTTTAACCGTTTGGGCGGCAACTCCGTTGCCGAAACCGTGGTTGCCGGTATGATCGTGGGTGAATTCATCGCCGACTTCTGCGACAAGGCAGAAAACGGCATCGACATTCCGACCTCGATCATTTACGACTCCATCGCCAAGGTGCAGAACGAACTCGACGGCTTCGTCAAGAATTCCGGTACGGAAGACATGGCCGCCATCCGCACTCGCATGCAGGATTTGATGACGAGCAAGATCGGTATTTTCCGTCGCGGTGCCGACATGGAAAGCGCTGTTGCCGAACTCGAAGACCTCTTGAAGAAGACCTACAAGGTCTCCTGTAAGGATGTTGTGGGCAACAACCCCGAACTCGTCTACGCATATCGCACTCGTAAGATGATCAAGCTTGCTTTGACCATCGCTTGCGGTGCAGCAGCTCGTAAGGAAAGCCGCGGTGCTCACTTCCGCGAAGACTTCCCGGTTCGTAACGACGCCGAATGGCTCAGCCGTACGATCGCCACCTGGAAGGACGACAACGATACGCTGCCGACCCTTAGCTACGAAAAGCTCGACATTTCCAAGATGGAATTGCCCCCGGGCTGGCGTGGTTACGGTGCCAAGAACTACATCGACCATCCGGAAACTGCCAAGCGTCAGGCCGAAGTCGATGCAATCCGCACCAAGATGGAAGCCGAAGGCGCCGATCGCTTCGCGATCCAGGATGCCCTGTTGCCGTTCCACGATTTGTTGCCCAAGCGTTTGCAGGGTCGCAACGAACGTGTCGATGAACCCCTGTCCTAATTGAGGAGCTGACTTAATATGAGTACTCAAGTTAAAAAGCAGCACCGTTTGCTCAAGATCAGCATCCTTCGCTATAACCCCGCTGATCCCGCGAGCGTGCCGCACATGCAGACGTTCGAATGCGAAGAAGCCGATTCCATGACGCTCTTCATTCTCTTGAATGAATTGCGCGATCATCAGGATCCGTCTTTGCAGTTTGACTTCGTTTGCCGTGCAGGTATTTGCGGTTCCTGCGCTATGCTCGTCACCGGCAAGCCCAGCTTGGCCTGCCGTACCCTGACGCGCGATTTGCCGACCGAATTCACTCTGGCTCCGTTGCCGGCATTCGAATTGATCGGCGACTTGTCCGTGAACACCGGCAAGTGGATGCGCAACATGTCCGAACGCATGGAAACGTGGGTTCACATGAAGACCGAAGAAGTCGACCTTCGCAAGAAGGAAGAACCGATGGATCCCCAGTTGGCCGAAGATATCTATCTGCTGGACCGCTGCGTGGAATGCGGTTGCTGTATCGCCGGTTGCGGTACGGTTCGCCTGCGTCCGGACTTTGCCGGCGGCGTTGCTATCAACAAGATCGCTCGCTTCCGCTTGGATCCGCGCGATACGCGTAACGACGGCGACTTCTACGATGTGATCGGCGACGATTCCGGCGTGTTCGGTTGCATGTCCTTGTTGGCTTGCCACGACTTCTGCCCGAAGGATCTTCCCTTGAAGACCCAGATCGCCTTCATCCGTCGCAAGATGGCTGAACAGGGTATCAAGAACTACGATAAGGTTCTGCCGCATCCCAAGACCTTGAAGAAGGCTATTCCGATTAAGTCCGCTTAATCTGACTGCCGACCTTTAAAGGTTTGTCAAGGCCCTCGATGTCAAAGTCGGGGGCTTTTTGCATCTTTCGCGCACGGAAATGCACACCATTTCGGGGCGAAAATGCCTCAATTTGGTGCAAAGCGCTTCTGGCCAGAGGCGCTAAAGCCGCTTCTTAAGCTAAGTTGCGCAAAAAATACAACTGGCACGAATTTTGCTCAACTCCTTTCCACGAACCCCAATTGTTTTCCAAAGGAGTTGAAATGAGCGAGACCATCGCACCGACGAAAATGACGGACACCCCCACACCGGGATTCTTCAAGCGTTACGGGCTGATTTTGGCCTTTGTCGCATTGGCATTGGTTTGTATGATGCCCGAGCAACCCGGTTTGAGTGTTGCCGGACAACGTATGCTCGGCATCATGGTTTTTGCCGTGATTGTTTGGTCTACAACGGCCGTAAGCTACCCGGTTTCGGGCGGCATCATCATGGCCTTGATGGCGTTATTGGTGGGTTTTGCTCCCAAGGCCGACAACCCGGAAGTGCTTTTCGGTACGGCCAATGCACTTAAAATGGCCTTGGGCGGCTTTTCTTCGACGGCCTTCTGTTTGGTGGGCGCCGCGCTCTTTTTATCCGCTGCGATGATTCGCACGGGCCTTGACAAGCGTATTGCTTTAACCGTCTTAAATAAGGTCGGCGCCGAGCCCAAGCGTATTGTGTTGGGCATTATTTTGTGCGGCTTCATTCTTTCCTTCTTTGTGCCTTCGACCACGGCTCGCGTGGCTTGCTTGGTGCCGATCGTCATCGGTATGGTGCGCGCATTCGGACTTTCAATGCGCTCGACCTTTGCCGGTGTTTTGATGATTACGGTGGCGCAGGTCGACAGTGTTTGGAATATCGGTATTAAGACAGCCGCCGCTCAGAACATGGTGGCCGTGAACTTCATTCGCGAGCTGACCGGTGTCGACATCTCGTGGCTTGATTGGTTTATTGCCGCCGCTCCTTTGGCAGGCATCATGTCTGTGGTTCTTTACTTCGTTGTGACGCGCCTTTTGCCGTGCGAGGCCAAAATCGAAGGCGGTCGTGAAGTCATTGCCAAGCAGTTGGCCGATATGGGCCCCATGACCAAGCCCGAACTCAAACTCATGATTGTGTCTTTGGTTTTGCTTTTCTTGTGGGTGACCGAAAAGAAACTGCATCCTTTGGATACGTCGACCACCACGGTGTGCGCCATTGCCGTCTTGATGATGCCCGGTGTCGGCGTGATGGATTGGAAGGGAACGGTCGACAAGATCAACTGGGGGACGGTGCTTCTTTTCGGTGTCGGAATTTCATTGGGCTCGGCTTTGCTTTCGACCAAGGCTGCCCAGTGGTTGGCCAACATGATTGTCACGAACTTCGAGTTGGCTCACTGTACGCCCTTATTTATTTTGGCCGTGATGGCGCTTTTCCTGATCATCATTCACTTGGGGTTTGCGTCCGCCGCAGGTCTTGCCGCTGCCATGATTCCGATCATCATCTCGGTTTTGAGCGCTCTGCAAACGCCAGACGTCAACGTCGTGGGCTTAACCATGATTTTGCAGTACGTGGTGAGTTTCGGCTACATCTTGCCCGTGAATGCGCCCCAGAACATGATTGCGTATTCGACCGGCGCCTTTGACGTCAAGACCTTTGCCTTTGTGGGCATTATCCTGACGGTGGTGGCCTACGCACTGGTGATGCTTTTGGCTTCGACCTACTGGTCCTGGATGGGGTTGGTCTAACCCCATTGCCTAACGGCCTCTTATCCGTCTTTATACGGCGGATAGGGGAGGAGAATACGAGCACCGGAATTCGACTTTACGGTTGATTCCGGTGCTTTTGTTTTGACGGGTAGGGAAAAGGAGGGGGGTTCCGGTATTCGGAAGTCTTCCGAATACCCTTCTCGTGGGGTAAAAGCGTATCGGGTTTTTTAGGGTGAAGCTTCCTTCAAGTGGGGGTTTCTTCTCTGTGACAGTTTTTTTAGAATTTCGACAATGTCCGAAATGAGTAAGAACACTAAGACTTTAGAACGGACAAGTGAAGATTTTCCTATCGAGGAGGAAACCCTAAATGACTACGAATCTCTCTCGCCGCAATTTCCTGCGTACGAGCCTCGCAAGCGGCGCTACCGTTGCCGCTGCTGCTGCCGCTCCTTTGGCCATGGCCGCCCCCGGCATTTACAAGCCCGGTACCTATTCCGCTAAGGCCAACGGTATCGGCGAAGTCATCGTGACGATGACCTTTGACGCCAACAAGATCACCGACGTGGTGCTTGACGTTTCTCACGAAACCCCGACCATCGGCGGTGCAGCCGGCGAACAGCTCAAGAACTTCCTTTTGAAGGCTCAGAGCGCTCAGATCGACGCCGTGACCGGTGCCTCCATTACCTCCAACGCCGTGTCCAAGGCCGCTGCCAAGTGTATTGCTCAGGCCAAGGGCGAAATCCCCGTTGAAGTCATTACCAAGACCGAAGCTGCCGACGACGGCGATTGGCTCGGCAAGGAACCCGAAATTGCAGATAGCCAAATCAAGGCCACGCACACCACCGACATCCTCGTCGTGGGTTGCGGCACGGGCGGTATGTTCGTTGTGGCAGCCGCTGCCGAAGCCGGTGCCAAAGTGATCGGTATCGACCGTTTCGTGACCGGCACGGGCATCCGTGACGACTTGGGCGCCATCGACTCTCGCTATCAGAAGAAGTGGGGTACCAAGATCGACAAGTTCGACTACATCACGATGGCTACCCAGTACGCTGCCGGCCACATCAACCAGGACTTGGTGAAGCTTTTCTGTGAAAACTCCGGCGAAGCCATCAACTGGTACGGCGATCGCCTGGCAGAACGCGGTGTCGAACTCTGGCACGAATCCGGCGACAAGGTGGACGAATCCCGTTACCATCACTTCCCCACCGGTCACTCTCCGCGTTGGCGCACGAGCGACGACGGTACGGGTAAGCCCTTGGACGGCAACCGCATCATTCACGATTACGCTGTGAAGAAGGGTGCTCGCTTTGACTACAACACCCGCATGATCAAGCTCACCAAGGAAAACGGTCGCGTCACCGGCATCATCGCCACGAACGCCGACGGCGATTACATTCGCTACGTTGCCAAGAAGGGTGTGGTGGTTTGTACCGGCGGCTACGCTCAGAACTACCAGATGATGGAAGCTCTTCAGCCCTGGAACCTGCGCATCGTTGCACGTACCCGTGCCATGCCGGGCGCACACGGCGACGGTATCCGCGCTTGCTTGTGGGCCGGTGCCAAGATGGACGAAACGCACTCCATGATGATGTTTGACCGTACCGCCATTCGTCCCGACCAGATCCCTGGACCTGACGTTTGCAAGTCCGGCGACAGCGGCTTCTTCTGGATGGCTTCTCAGCCGTGGCTCAAGGTCAACAAGGACGGCAAGCGCTTCATCAACGAATCCGGCACCTACGAAAACATCCTTCACTGCGACGAATACCAGAAGGATCACAGCCACTACACGCTTTTTGACAGTAACTGGACCAACTACGTTGCTCAGTTCAAGATGCACGGCTGCTCTCGTTTGGTTCCGTTTGAAAACGGCGCTGACCCCAACATCCCGTACCAGGTCATTCGCGACAAGATGTTGCCTGAATTGATCAAGAACGGTTATGTGATCCAGGCCAACTCTTTGGACGAACTCGCCAAGGGTCTCGGCTTGCCGGCCAAGCAGTTGAAGGCCACGGTCGATCGCTACAACAAGCTCGTTGCTGCCGGTGAAGATACCGACTACGGCAAGGAAAAGTTCCGCTTGAGCCCCTTGAACAAGCCGCCGTTCTACGGTGCCAAGACCACGGGTCAGATCCTTTGCACGATGGACGGTATCCAGATCGATACCAATATGAACGCCATCGGTACGGACGGCAACCCGATTCCGGGCTTGTATGTTGTCGGTAACGACAGCGGCTGCTACTTCGCCAACACCTACCCGAACCTCTCCACGGGTATGGCTTGCGGTCGTACGGTCACGACCGGTCGCTTGGTGGGCAAGTTGCTTGCCAAGAAGGCCTAATTAGGACGAAATTTTCCCGGCCACACTCCTCAGCCGGGAAAGACTTCTTCTCCTTCTAAACAAAGCCACACGGTTTCTCTCCCCGTGCGGCTTTGTTCTATTTTGGCCTTTCCAACCCCGAGACGACTGTTACTTGAGGATTGAAATCCTTTTGACCTCGACTTCGTCGGTTTCCATGAATTCGCGCTCGAACTTGCCTTCGATTCTCAGTTTTGTTTTGCTATCGATCGGCTTGCCGTAAAGGAGCTTATCGTCGATTTTGACTTTGACGGTGCCCGTGGCATCTTCGAACATATATTTTTCGTGCCAAAGCTCCTTGACCACTCGACCTTCCAATGCGACCCGGTCTTTGTTTTTGCCGTTTTGGAGCAACTGCTCGACGCTGATCACGTCGGGTGTGTCGGGCACGAATTGGGCAAACGCACCGCTACAAGCCACGACGGAAACGGCGGCAAATACGGCAGTAAGAATCTTGACGGCAGGCATGTTTTTCTCCGAAAAAGGTTTGTCTTACCGCACACTTTAGAGTAGGCGCATTAGCGAGCCGATAGTAAGTGAGCAAAGTCTGTACTAAGACTTATGTGCGCTGTAAAGCCGCAGACATCTAACGAAAAAAAATCGCAAGACCTCCGAAGAAGTCTTGCGATCCGAAACCGAAGTCAAATCAATCGATCAAAGTTCTTGTTCCGGCTGCTCGAAAAGACTGCTGAAACCGTGATCGTAACGCACACCGCCCGAGCGAGGATTGGCGGAGTACATCTGCTGGCGCATATCGTACAAAACGCGTGCGGCGGCAGGAGCAATATCGCGCGCCGTAAAGCCGCCTTCGTCTTCCACGCAAGAAACGCCGTGCAACCACACGGCGGCAAGCGTGGCGCTCACCAAATCAAAGTCCTGCGCAAAGAAGGCACCGAGCATGCCGGCCAGGGCGTCGCCGGAACCGGCCGTGGCCAGCGATGCGTCGCCCGTTGGGTTGATCCACGTGCGGGAGCTACGCAAAGAAACGACGGAACCTGCGCCCTTCAAAATGGAGATAGCACCCGTTTGAATGGAGAGCTCACGGCCTTGGCTCACGCGATCGGCATTGACCTTTTCCACCGTGGTGCGCAAAATGGCCGCAGCTTCGCCGGGGTGCGGCGTAATGACAGTGTGAGCCTTACGAGCCAAAACCATATCCTGAAGATTTAAGTCGTCGGCGAGCATTCGCAGAGCATCGGCGTCCATGATCAAGGGCACCGGCGCATTGATGGCATCGATCAAACGCTTCTTGGCTTTTTCCGAAAAGCCCATGCCGCAACCCACAACGTTGCAGCTCGTTTTCGTGAGATCGATTTCGCCCTGAGCAAACATGAGTTCGGGATAAACGACGTCTACCGAAGGCGCCTTGTCGCTCATCAATTCCACCGTCACGCGTCCTGCGCCCATCGTGAGGGCTGCGCGAGCGGCAATCAATGCAGCGCCAACCGTACCTGTTTCGCCGCCCAAAACGGCCACGTGACCGTAGGTGCCCTTGTGCGTATTCTTGCGACGGAATTCCAAAACGTGGCGGAAGTCTTCGGGGGTAATCAAACCCAACGTAGACAACGGAACCGAAATGCCCAGTTCGTCGACTTCAACGCGACCGGCAGCATCGGCGCCGTCGTTGATGTAGCAACCTGCTTTGGGAGAGAACATGGCAACCGTCAAATCGGCCATACACCCAAGAGCGCCGCCCACCCAGTGGCCGGTCATGGCGTCGATCCCGGAGGGAACATCGATACTGACGTGGTAGGCCTGACGTTCGTTAAACCACATGGCGGCGTCCAAATAGTCGCCCTTTAACGGTTTGCAAAGGCCGGTGCCGAACAAGGCGTCGACGACCACTTCGGCTTTGTCAGCCATGTAAGGGTCGGCAATCGTCGTGCCGCCCGCGGCTTCCCAAGCATTGAACATCAACAGCGCATCTTCGGTCTTGGGCTTGTCGCAACCGATCAGGCAGCACGTGACGCGAAAACCGTGTTCCTTTAAAACGCGGGCAGCGGCAAAACCGTCGCCGCCGTTGTTGCCCGGACCGCAAATAAAGACCACGTGGCAGCCGGCTTCGCACAAGTTCTCAATGCGCGTGGCAACGGCAAGCCCTGCGCGGCGCATCAATTCGGCCTGGGGCAGTTGGTTCTGGAAGCGGTGTTCGAGCGTGGCGAGCTCGTCAAGATTCAAAATTTGCTGAGACATGATCGGCTGGAGTAAAAAACAAACGGGAAAACCCCGAATTTTGCAAAGTCTCGCAATTCTAGTCGATATTGCTTAGTTTTCCTATTGTTTCGAGCGTCGCATGCAACAAAAAACGTCAAGACAGCGAGCTGATACCCGTATAATTTGCACCGTCTCGACTTACAACTCTTATAGAGTCTCCATGCAAATCCACGAACTGACTTCTGCTGCAAACGAAAACATCAAACGTTGGAAGAAAATCGCCTTTACGCCGCGCGCCAATCACAAGTTTGGGCTGACCATCGCCGAAGGCCTTCATTTGGCCGAAGTGATCGCCCAACGCCAAGTGCCTGCCAAGTCCGTCATTTTGCGTCAAAACCGCAATTCTGGCGAAGCCGATATCTTTGCGCAAGCTATCGAAAGCGAGTGCGGCGCACGCGTCTACGAGTTGCCCGAAGTTCTTTACGAGTCGATTTGCCCGGTAGAAGCCAGTACCGGCATCATGGTTGAGATCGAGTGTCAATCGGCCGATCGTCCGGCAGTTCCGTTGCCCGTGGACGCTCTTTATTTGGACGGCGTGCAGGATGCGGGCAACATGGGAACGCTGATTCGCACGGCTGTTGCTGCCGGCGTCAAACACATTGCCGCGAGCCGTACATCGTCGGGCTTTTGGACGCCCAAGGTGTTGCGTGCCGGTATGGGCGCGCACTTTGCCGCGCACTTGTATGAAAACGTTTCGCCTGACGAATTGCATGCGCTTTTTAAATCTCGCATTATCGCGGCCGATGCCAGAGGCGGGGTAGACCTTTTCAGAACCCCCGCATGGGAAGAGGGGACAACGGTTTGGATGATGGGTGCCGAGGGGCCGGGGTTGTCGGACGCCGCATTGGACGTGGCCGACATGCGCTGCCTCATTCCGATTGAAGACGATTGCGAAAGCTTGAATGTGGCTGCCGCTGCATCGGTGTGTTTGTTCGAGCAGCGCCGTCGTCGGTTGATGCGGTAGGTTGTATCGCTCTTAAACGGCAGAAAACGCAAAGGGCAAGTAAAAAAACTTGCCCTTCGCTGTTTCTTGAGACAGTCGACGATGGACGGCATTCAGTCACTCGACCGTGAGTCTGACCATGACGCCGGCCGGCCCCAATGTTTGCGCCAAGCCGCGCACATCGTCGATTTTGGCAAGTCGCGTGTAGTTCCAAGCGTTGGTGCCGAGCATCAGGACGAGTTGGTTACCTGTGTAGAGCAAAACGTCGCCCGCAACGGCTTCTATCCATTTGTCATCACTCGGTAGTCGAGCACCCAATGGCCCCACCTTTTCAAAGCCGCCGTAATCTTTGAGTCGGCACTCGAGCGGCAGTAGCTTGAGTAAAGCATGCGCAGCCCTCGTGTCGGCAAGCGTAAGCGAAAGACGCTTGCCGTTGGCTTCGAGAAAGATTTTGAGATTCGTGTTTTGCGTGCTTTGAGATCGCATGATTCGTTTGTCCTAAACAAGGAGATTGCAGCAATTTTAGAAACAGGCAAGTCCAAGAGCCAATACTTTGTGCGTCTGGCACGAAATGCCTC
>CALKKK010000041.1 GCA_937995395.1 uncultured Sutterella sp.
TTCCCGCATTCACCCCGCGTCTAAAGACGCAGGACCCCTGCGGTTTTTTCTTTGGTGCCGAGCGTCGTCGTGCCGCTCACGGAAAGCCGTCAGTGGAGAACGTGGATCGACGTGCTGGCAGTAGGCATGTATCTGCTCGGTGCCGTACCCATGATTCTGATTGCTTTGTTGCAGTTGGGACTGTTGTTGCCCAACGCCCAAGAAACGACTCGCACCGGCTTTCATGTGGCGTGCGTGGCCGTTTTCTTGGTGGTGTCTCACATCGCCATGATTGCCGGCATGGCCGATCCTGCATTGGCGGGCTGGAGCGAACCCATGACGCACAATATGTCGCCGGCTTCGAGCTCTGAGGTCATGCCCGATATGCAACCCATGGACAACATGGCCGGCATGCACGGCGGGCACAACATGCATTAAGTTGAGTTTCTAGCAGACTGGAAAAAGCCGGGAAAGACTTTACGCTCTCCCGGCTTTTTTTATCGTCTGCGAATTTGTCAAGCGTTCTTTTTCGAGTAATCGCGATGCCCGAAAATGGCACTGCCCACACGCACAAGGGTAGAGCCGCATTCAACCGCCACCGTCATATCGGCGCTCATGCCCATCGACAAGGTATCAAGCCCGTAAGGCTCTTTCATCTCGTCAAACAGCGCTCGCATGGCCGTCAAAGGCTTGGCCTGCTCTTCGGGCGTTTCAGCCGGCGCCGGAATGCACATCAAGCCTCTGAGCTTCACGTTGGGCAACTTTGCGATTTCGTCAGCCAAGGCTCTGACGTCCTTAGGGGCCACACCGCTTTTGGTGTCTTCGCCGTCGATATTGACTTCGATGAGAAGGTTCACGGGGGCCATCCCTTCGGGGCGCTGATCGCTCAAGCGTTGCGCGATTTTGAGGCGATCGACCGAATCCACCCAATCGAAGCGCTCGGCCACCGGGCGCGTTTTGTTGCTCTGTAACGGCCCGATAAAGTGCCACACGAGTTTGAGCTCGGGATGATTTTCTTTAAACCAATCGACTTTATCGCAACCTTCTTGGGCATAGTTTTCGCCGAAAACGCACTGGCCTTCTTGGGCGGCAACAAGCACTGCCTCGGCCGGAAAGGTTTTGCTCACGGCCATGAGTTGCGTATCTTTGCCAAACTTTTCATTGGCCGCCAGTAACGCGTTTTTGACGCTTGCGAGGCGCTCGCGCACGGCAACGGGATCAAATTCAGTCATGTTTTCTTCCGATTTCTTCCATGATTTTTGTGCAATAGACGGTCCAATCCGAAATCTCGCCCGCATAGACGGCTTTGAGTTTGGCGTTATTCAAAAGCGAGTTCTTCGGTCGCCTTGCCTTGTCCTGCGGAAAGAGTTCTTGATACGTTTCGGTCGTGATCGACTCGACGGCTTCGGGCGTCAAAGTCAAGGTCTTTTTCGTTTCTTCGTCGGCATTGGCCACAATCCAGCGCGTAAAGCTTGCCCAGTCGGTTTTGCCCTCCGGCACCAAATGATAGATGCCGCTGTCAACGGCTTGATGGGCCTTTTTATTCAGTGCCACCGTACCCGAGACTTCTGCAATAAAGTCTGCCGTGGTAGGCACCCCGACTTGATCTGACACGATCTTAATCGACGTGAGTTTAGCGGCGTTCGCAAGCATCTTTGTCAAGAAACAGGCGTGGTCGCTGCTTACCACCCACGTGGTTCGGAAAATGAGATAGTCGCCTCCGACTTGCGTGACGCCCTCTTCGCCCATCAACTTGCTTAACCCGTACCGATTGATGGGGTTGGTCGCATCGTCTTCCTTGTATGGACGAGAAGATGTGCCGTCAAAAACGTAATCGGTGCTGTAGTGAACGAAAAGTCCGCCCGTGTCTTTGACGCATTGCGCCAAGTACACGACGGCATCCGAATTGACGAGCTTTGCAGTCTCAAAATCGGTTTCGCTTTTTCTCACGTCGGTGTAGGCCGAAGCGTTAAAGACAATGTCGGGGCGCAGAGTTTCAATCGTTTGACGCACGCCTTCAAAGTCGGCGATGTCACCTGTTAACTTACCCTCCCCCTTTCGGGTTAAAGCCGTAACTTCAACATTGGCCCTGTCGGCAAAAAAGCGCGTCAAAGCCGCACCCACTTGGCCGGCAGCGCCCAAAATCAACACTTTCACAGTCATCGTTCGTCTCACTCGAAAAGTCGGGCATGCGCCCAATCGCAGGCCTTTGCGTCCTTATCCGACACAATGGGCGCACCGATTTTATCCATGGGCCAGGCAATCGCCAACGTCGGATCGTTCCAACAAATAGCGGCTTCGCACTCCAGATGCCACAAGGCCGTGTGTTTGTATAAAACGCTTGCCGACTCGCCCAACACGGCAAAACCGTGTGCAAAACCTTCGGGAATCCACAGACTCTTTTTGTTCATAGCAGACAATTCCACCCCCACCCATTGACCTAAAGTGGGAGAGTTGCGGCGCACGTCGACCGCCACATCGAAAATGGCGCCGGTAATGCAGCGCACGAGCTTGGCCTGAGCAAAAGGCGGCAGCTGATAGTGAAGACCGCGCACCACCCCTTTGCGGCTTTCCGAAATATTGTCCTGCAAAAAAACGACGTCGGGCGCTACCAGTTCGGCAAACTCTCGGGCATTGAAGCTTTCCATGAAGC
>CALKKK010000042.1 GCA_937995395.1 uncultured Sutterella sp.
GGCATAGACCTTGCGACGAATGTCGTTGACACCCGCAACCCCGGCAAACCCCTTGCCTTGTGCAGCAACCCCGGCAGCAAACACCAAAGTATTGCTTGTGTCGTTACCCCGAGCTTCAAAAGTCAAGTCCGTATGTTTGTTGCCGTCAATCTTGTCTTTGGCGTATTTCTGGTAAACCTTGACGTCGTTGGCCGTCACATAAGTACCGAGACTGTTTTCCCGTCCGGAAAGCGTATAAGCAACCGCACCGCTGACGCCGACGGACTTTGACGTTGCGGCCACATTGCCGGCAAGCGTCCAAAGTTTCGTATTGTCGACAGCCTTAAAGTCGGCCTTGCCCAGATTGGTTAAAACCACACTGTTGACCGTCACTCCCGAAGTATTGAGCGCTCGATTGACAGTCACCGCGCCGCCGAAGGCCGAGACACCGCCGCCGGCACCGTCGGCTGCAGCGCCCCAAGAGTGACTGTTGTTTTGCGCATGAACACCGAGAACCTGCTCGGAGACAGTGCCGTCGGTACCCGTGACCGAAGAGTTATTCAGTGAAGTTTTTGCATCGTTATTGGTATTCATCACCACAAGGGCGCCGCCGATACCGATGCCGCCGTCTCCGACCGCGGCTCCGACATTGCCGGCCACATTGACAGTGATAGCTTCATTGACTGCCGACAGATCGGTTTTTTGCAATGTTGCCGTCAAATTGTCAGCCGAAACCGTCGCCTTTTGATTGACGTTGGAGACGATGACACTGCCGGCGGCATTCGTATGAACCGATTCGCCGCCGGTCGCCGCAGCAACGCCGGTGGCAACCGCCACCGTCACAACCTTGGAGTCGGCAGTTTGTTTAAACGCCCCGCCCTTGTTGTTTGTCCCGTCGGTTGCCGAAACCGTCAAACCGTTGGAAGTGGCATTAAAGCTGTTATCGACCTGATTGACAACAACGGCACCTCCGGCCGAATGCCCTTGGCCGCTTCCGGCAACCGAAACGGCAACGGTTGTCTGCACCATGCTGGCGCCTTCGGTGAATTTACCGAGCGCTTGCGTCTTGTCCTGACTCTGATCTTTGTCGGTATAAAGCGCCACATTCTTATAGAAGTCGCCGTTATCCAAGTCCGATGCTTTATCTGCATGCCAAGTACGCTTAACATACTTGTTCTGAAGTTGATCCTTTTCTTCATCTCCGGCATCTCGAGCGGCAATTTCAAAGTTAGCCGTATCCGTCAAAGTCACCGAAGAGTCGGAAACGGAAGCCTGAACCGTATTTTTCAAAGCCGACGATGCCGCAGCGCCCGAAAATGAAAGACTCGTATTGCCGCCCGCCCATTGCACGCCGACGGCCGTCGTCACTTGTGTGACAGAAGCCAAAGCATTGACCTTAACGTCCGTCATTTTTTTCAAATCGGCATTTGCCAGCGTTGATGTCACGTTGTTTTTAATATCCGCAACAGCGGCAATAAGACCGATCGTGGCATTGCGCCCCAAACCTTGGGCTTCCGTGGTCAAACCGAAACCGGTGCCGCCGGTAACTTGCGTATCTCCCGTCCAGGCCACCTGATCCCAGGAACTGTTGCCGGCATCTTTGTCTTGGGCAAGCTTCACGCCGCTAACTGTTGCGTAGGTCGAATTTTCAAGCAAATTGACACTGACACCCGCATCAAAGGCCCAGTTGCTCGTTCCCGAACCGCCTTTGGTAACGGCCAAAGACAGTCCTTCGGCAACCACTCGACCGGAACTGACGGCGTGAACGCCGACGTTGCCTTGATTGATCACAACGCTTTCGAGTGCATTCCAACGCACGCCGGTGTTAAACGCGCCGCTATTTCCCGCCACGGCTCCGGCAATGCCGACCGCCTGGCTGGCATCGGTGACTTGGCCGATAAAGTTCATACCGGCAGCACCGGCCCAAGCACCCACCCATTTTTCGCTCACGGCATCAAAGCTTGTCTGAGCCGAAGCGTCGGCCATGTTAACGGTAAAAGCGCCGCCTTCGGCAATTTCAACGTCAATCGTATTGTTTAGGTCCGTGTCATTCCAAGCGGCACTGCCGGCAGCTGCGATCTGAAATTTTTGACCGGCGACGGTATTTTCCACACTTTGGGTGCCCTCATCCGTGATCGTCCCGTTATTGCCGAGATTGCCGAACGCGTTACTGTTACCTGTCGGATTATTCAAATCCACCGTGTTGTCTAAGGCGCTGTTACTCGAATTATTTTGGTTTTGAGCATGGATGATGGAATCGTGGATTTCCTGACCGATCCCGTTCATCTTGCTGCCTAAGAAATTGCTAACTTCAATCATGCCTAGATTGAGATATTCGCCCGCCCACTGAATATCACCGGCAAGGTTGGAGAAGAAATCCTTGATCTTTTGAAATTTGCTGTCGGAAGCAGGCGTTTCCTGTGGCGTATCTCCCTGACCGGAAATGCCGATGGAGCCGGCAACGCCGATGCTATTCATGGCCAAGTCAGCGTCGGCCGTGACGATCGTGCTGCCAAGTTTGACGTCTTCGAGCTTGATTTGATTTTGCGACGAATTGTTTTGATCTGTATTGTCGTTTGCATCGGACTGAACACCGGTCTCAGTCGTTTGGCCGGACTGAGTCGGAGCCTTCCAAGTGTTGTACAGTCCGCCGTCGGTAATTTTTCCTGCGTCAGTTTCTCCGCCTAAGGTATCGTTGTCGGCAATGCGAACGGCGTTATTGAGCGTGCCGAAATTGACGGCAACGGATGCTCCGATCGTTTTCGATGCGCTGTCTCCGTAGGCAATTTCAAGACCTCCAGCAATCGTTTGGATACTGTCATCTCGTGTTGCCGCCAAAACCAAAGTCTGCCCTTGGGCCTTTGCCTCATCGTCATAATCAAGCAAATTATTGCCCTGGGTGTTCACCACGGCACCCAAGAGTCCGAGAGCAAATGTTCCCTTGGAAACGTCGGCACTGACGCCCACCGTTGTGGCCATGATGTTGTCTTGGGCGAAAATGCCGACAGCTCGATCGGCAATGAGCTGCGCACCTTCTCTGACGCGCACGGTGTTATTCGTTCCGAGATTTTGCCAAATGAGCGTAGCACCGATGGCATTGCTTTCTGCAATATTGGGAATCGGGATCCCGAAGACGGTCTTGGCATGACCGCCCAGGGCAACCGATTCATTCACAGAGCGTCCGGTAATCGAAATTTGTCCTTTGTATTGATCAGCGACCGATCCCTGATGCGCCGTGATCTTTGCGCTCTTATCAATCGTCAGGGTACTTCGCGTGTTTTGTACGATTACGCCGATCGAGCCCGACACCCCCAAGTTGTTACTTCCGGCGGCGGCAGAGGCTGCCACATAGGCATTGGCGTAGTTTTGCACTTTGATAAAGTCGAGACTGCCCATGACCAAATCGAGTACATCCTTGCCGACGGCGGCAACGACGGCACCTTCACTGCAAAACTGCCCCATGACGGTACCCAGGTTTGCCATCACGGTGCCGAATTGTTTCAATTTCTCGGTATCGGAAAGATCCGCCTGAGACATCGTGCTCCACGCGGTCAAAAGCTTTTGGTGAGCTTCCTCAACCTTAGACCATTGACCGGAAAACCCGTCGGGATTGTCATGAAACAACGATTTGAGATGCTCGACCGTTTTGGTAATGTTTTCGATCATCTTCTGGACGCGATTCCACTCAATGGCTGCCGTATTGGCGATGTCCACATTTCCGGATTCGGTCTTGATTTCAACGGATTTGCCGACGGTTAAATCGGAGGAAACCGTCTCGGAGGCTTTGTGCCCCGATGTCGTCACGAGTACCGCAATGGCACCGGCCGTACCCGAACCTTGCGATTGACCTTCTTGCTTAGTCGAGTCGACCTGAGCATTGACAATGTAGCTGTGATCTTCTTTAAGCGAAGTCGAGTGAATTTTGATATCGCCCTTGGATTCGAACTTCTTGTTGGGAACCTGGCTCATATCGCCCAAAGTCACCGAAGCGGACTGCCCGCCGAGAACAACGCCGACGGCACCGCCCGCTTTAAAACTTGTCGAATCAAGACTGCTGTCAAAGCCTTGCGCGGCCTTACCCATGAGTCCTGCCACAAAGTCCGATGCAATAGCTGTTGCCGCTTGAACCAAATTGCCCATAAAGCCGGGCGTCGCAATACCGTTGACGGCCGTGAGCGTTTCTTTGGTCGTCACGTTTTGCGCTTCGATCAGAATATCTTTGGCCGTTCCGTCAAGCGCCGTTCCCATAGACACGTTAGCTGCGGTTTGGTGCTCCAAAACATTGAAGGCAAGCCCCAACATCCCATCGGGATTGATCGTGGCTTGTGCCGTTGTTTCGATGGCGCTCGTTCTCGTTGCGCTCACGGTCAGCGACCCGGTACCGTCACCGGTCATTTTGACGGTTGCACCTTTATCAACCGTCACCGAACTCGAGCCTTTCAACAATCCGAGATTGAAGGCCACATGCGGATTCTTGTCCTGACGCGTCGTCGCCGTGGATGTCAGCGTAACATCGAGCTTATCGATGCTTTTAAGTGTCATGTCGGTGCCGCTTTCAAGCTTGCCTTTAATCTCGACTTGACTTTGGGAGTCCGTAATGCCCACCAAAGCCGAAGTTGCCGGCACCTTTCCTTGCATTCCCTGAGCCGCATCGGGAAGCAGCGACTCGGACATGTTGCCAAAGGAAGTTCCTGTGCCGATTTCAAGCTTGGTATCGCTCTTGGCTTGTGCCGTGAGTTTTTCTTTTGCGGTAACGGTTGCCGACGAATCCACCAGCACCTGCGCTTTTGTGGTCAAATCGCCGTAAGCATACGACTCGTTGATGGGGGTAACGGTTCCCAAAATTTCAAAAGCGCCGCCTTTGCTTGTGTTGATCACGCCGCCTTTACCGATGTGATTTTGAGCTTCGGCCAAAAGTTCGACGTCTTTTTGTGCCTTCACATGCCCTTTGACCGTCACATTGGCGGTAACGTTGGTAATGTTTTGATCGTTTTTCTCGATAAAGTTGCCTTCGGTACTCGCAAGCGTCTTATTGACATCGTACGTCCCGTTACCGGCAAGTGCTTTGAGCGTTACGTTTTCTCGACCGTCAACGGTGCCCTCCACCATAACGGAGGCCGTAACGTTTGACTTGAGAGCCGCATCTTGAGAGCTGTCGGAACGCGCAAAAAGCAAAATATCACCCGAGCCGTCCGTAGCAGCTTTGGCTTCGAATCCCCCGCTGATACCTGCCGACGTGATCAGTTCTCCGCGGGAACCCACGATGTTGACCATTTTGGAAAAGTCGGCATCGTCAATACGATTGGTGATGACGGCGTTTTTACCCACACTGATTTGAGCGGCACTCAAAACAATGCGATTGGCCGTATGAATACTTCCGTCAACCGTAATAATGCCTTTAGGGTTGAGCACAACTTCGCCGCTTTGCATGTTGGCCAACAACCCGGAATCCAGAGCGTTATAGTAATTGCCGGACCAACTTTCGTATGCGTCTTTTGTCGTGACGACAGCCGTCAAGCTCCCTGCATTGATCACGCCGCCCGAGCCCACCGTCATTCCGGTCGGTGTAACAAAGAAAAGATTGCCGCCGACCTGACTGTCCTTGATGCTGTTGACCGTGCCGTTAACGGTAATTTGATTGTTGACGAAATTGAGAAGATTTTCCGCGTTGTTCGGCAGGTACAGATTGGCGATATTTTTACTGTCGACCGTAAACTGCTCGAACTTATTGATGCCGGTGTTCTTGTACACGGCATCGGTCTGAATGTTATGGACATTGCCCGTTGTGTTAACGTGGGTTTTGTCCCACCCCGACACAATTCCGGCTGCAGTTGCAGGCATCAAGCCGACACTCATTGTTGCCAGAGCAGTCGAAAGCAATAAAGTGGTTTTGTTCTTGCCTTTACCAAAAGCACGTTGATTTTCCGCCGTTACAACGTGAGAAGCGCGTGCCTTGTTCCAAAGAACCTTAAATACTTTATTCATGTGTCCATTCCGATATTGTTGACGGATTCGTATATCAATCCTGGGTTATTTTTCTATTTTGATTTCCCGACTCAAATGTCTTGCGAGTACTGCGCACTACCAAGTTCCGACAAATGAAAGATCGAACCTTGCGTGATTGACATCGATATCGTCGTCCAAATTTCTTTTCAAAGGAAATGCTGCAGACGCGCGCATGCTTGCGCCGTCAAAAAGCGGCCAGTTGACCCCGAAGCCGGCACTCCAAAGCGTTTTTTCACTGTAGGGGCTTTCCCCCCAAAGGTGACCCACGTCGCTAAAAGCAAAAATACTTGCCTGCGGACCAAAGAGCGGGTAGGTGAGTTCAAAGCTTAAAATCGCCCCTTCCTGTGCAGAGACAACGTCGTTGTCGTAGCCTCGCACCCCGCTCGTGTGACCCAAATAGAAATAGTCTGCCGAAACAAAATCGTCGCCTGCCAAGCGCCATTGCGACGTCAACGACCCTGAAAGTTCAATACCCGACGAAAAGGTATATCGTCCTGAAAAATTGGCGTGTCCGATTTCATAACGATAGGTATTGGAAAAAAGCTCTTCTTGCGCATCGTGATGCGTCACGTCAAGCGTTGCCACCGTCAACCAGTTGGAACCGAAAGCGACGGCATCGACACCGACGGAATACGTTTTGATCACGGTATCGGCAATTCGAATGTCTCCGAACATATCTGTCGTCGACTTTTGACGCCCGGCATCCACCCACGCCGTCCACTTTTGGTTTTGCGTCACATAAAAGGGGTGCTCGAGTCTGACCGACATCAAAAGCGACTCGCCCGTTACGTCAAACCCTTTGGACGGACCGTCAACAATTTCGACCTCACCGTAAGAAAGCGTTCCGGAAATTCTTGTGCCGAAAGAATTCAAAGGGACGGCATAGCTTGCCATAGCGCTTTTGCTCCCCTGACTCGCCAAGCCCAAGAGCGTAAAAGCGTCTCGCCTTCCCAAAACACTGCGATTGACAATCGTCGCCCCGATTCTCGGTCTGCCGGTAGAGTCCGATCCGGTCGTGTCGGCAAATACACTGCCGCCCCAACGATCCGGCTCTGTGGCTCGAATCGTGTAATCACTGGAATATTCGACCTCGCCGGCACTGATATCGATTGTCAGGGCCACGTCGTTGGTCATATTAAACCGCACGAGGTCGTCTAACATTTTCCGATAATTTGCAACCTTGCCCGACTCGATACTGAATGCACCGCGAACAAACGATTCATTTGTGGATTTGAGTCCCTCGACGGTAACTTTATCGGTTTGCCCTTCGATCAAAGTGATTTCCAGGTGCCCCTCCGAAATGCGTTGGGGTTTGACCGCCGCCTGGCAGACCAAATATCCCTTTTGACGATACAGCGCGTTCATTTCATCCAAGATTTTGGCGATATCGTCTACTTGAATGGTTTTGCCTTCCCAACGCGCAAAAACAGTTTGGATTTCCTCCGGACTTAACACGGAAGAATGCGTGTGCGTTAACTTTCGGATCGTGAAAGTCAAATCGCCTCCGGGGCGCGCTTCCTGCTGTTGCTGCAGCGGAGAAATGTCAGTGTGGGATTTTTCGCGCAACGTTTGCGCTTCGTTATCAATTTTGTAACGATCAAAGGATTGCTGCAGTTGTTGCAACTCTCGCAAAGATTGGCTGCGGGTTGCGTCCGGCACCGTATTGGCGGTTTGGGCAATCGCACCGTCAACACCCATCATCAACGTCAAACCACATGTTACAAATGCTATTTTGCAATCTGTTGCAGGCATAAGATTCCTTTTTTTCGAGTCCGTAACCGCAGCATGATGACCCGGCATACAAAACAGCGATTGATGTTTATTGTCAGACCATCAACCGAACTGTCACAAATCAGTGTTTACGTCCGATTCTATCGGATGACTTCTTGGATTACTCACAGCAGATTACGCAAATCATGATCGCCTGATCTTTTCTGTTCCGTTTAAGGTCGAAACAGGAACATCGATACAGTTATTGAGCACCTGAGAAGCGGACACTTCGGTCGATTAGTCTCATTTTTGTCGTAATTTTACTAATCCCACCAAAGTAGTAAAGTATTGTTTGAGTTTACGTTCGATTTTGCACCGCTCCTTTGACTTTTTGCGACGTCGATAAGCTCCGGCGTCGCACACCCACAAAAAAGAACTTCCTCGACTTTTGAACAAAAAGTGAGGAAGTTCTTGGTTTCGTCAGATTTTGACGGTCACTCTAAAAGTTTAGAAGTGATACTTGGCACCCAGCGTAAACCCGACCGATTCGTAATTGCTCTCACCGGCGCGATAGTTCACGTCACCCCAAAGGACAAAGTCTTCGTTGAAGTGAGCGATTGCACCGAGGCGGGCTTCACCAAAATCCCGAACCCCGACCACGGCCGTGCTCGAGCCCAGTTCACTCGTCACTGTGGATGAAAAGTCTCGCGTATTATGTACCCAGTGGCCTTCGGCAAAGAGATTCACAGCGGGATTGTCCCACGTCGGCATAGTACGATCCGTCATCTTCAGGTTCGTACGCACACCGAGCCACAATGCAAGATTGCCTTTGCCGTCGGTCTCGTACGATTGCCCCTTGGAATCCACATCGCTTTCGGTGTTAAAGGGCGTCCAGTGTGCATGCACGCGCGGCTCGATATTCCAAGCCAGTCCCGACTGTCCGTCGGTGGGTTTGCGCGTATAGAGGCGATAGGTCCAACCGCCTTCAACCGTCAAACTCACACCGTCGGCATGATACTTGTCTGTCGTCGTAAGTTCGCCGGTCACTTCGTTATTAAAGCGATTCCAACGAATCTGTGCATTGGCAAACGGACCGCTTTCCTCCGTAGTTTGCCAATATGCGTAGGCACCGACCGACCAGCCGTCGGACTTGGCGTCTGCCGTCATACCGGTGATGTTGGATTCGACATCATAAGAGATGTCGGCAAAGCTTCCCAAAAGACCGAATCTCAAGTCGGAATCTTCGTTGACGCGCTTATAGATGTCCGAGCCCATGTGCGTCACAAAGGTACGACCGTCGAAATCCAACTGCCCGGTTGTATCGCCGAAACTCGACCAGTTACCCATTTGGATCATCCAGAAAGAGCTTTCACGTTCTTCGCCGGTGACGGGATCGGTATAAACGCGATCGCCCACATGGCCGCGAAGGCTTAAGTCAAATGCTTCGGTAGCCAAGAATGCCAGTCCGGCTCGTGCACCGGATTCCGGAGTCTTCATCTCGGACGTAGACATTCCATCACCGTCGCCGGTTTTGGTCGCTGTCAAATACCACAGATCCGATTTGTCCGTTTTGTTCAAAACGTATTGATACTCACCCAATTTAATTTCATTGCTCAAAGTCAATTCAAGAGTCGAACTTTCGGCCATCTTGACAACGCCAAGCTTGTCGAGTTCAAGAGCCTGGCTACCTTCACGAACAGTTACGTTAAGCGTACTTTCACCAGTTGCCGCTCCATTCACAACCATCATGCCGGTCTCAGAACCGTCATTACCTTTGAGCAAAGTGTTAACGTTGATTTGACTGCCCTTTTCACCATGGTAGCTTTCGGTCGTAAACGTTTTATCGCCTACTACCAAAGTGCCGGTGGCATTGTTATCCGTTTTCCCATAAACCTTCAAATCGTTTTGATTGGCTTCGACGGTCCCGTCGTTCGTTAAACCGGAAGTTTGCCCCAGAGAACTACCGGCATGTACAACCAAAGTAGCTCCTGCATCAACGGTCGTGTGTCCCGTGTAGTCATTTTTAGCAGATGACAACGTCACCTCACCACCACTCACTCTCAGATTTCCATCGCCGGTAACCTGCGCGGAAAGTGTATTGTCTTCACTTTTTCGAGCATTAAGCACAAGTTCTTTATCTTTGAGAAGCTTCACGCTTGTCAATTGATAACCGATACCAATCGACTTGCCATCTTCCCCCTTTGATAAGCCATAGCTGTATGTTCCCTCTGCGACCTTTTCAGTACCGGCACCAATACCAAATGTGCTTGTTAAGTTCTGATCATCAAAACCGATCAATGTCAGATGACCAACATCTTCCTCTTCAATTTCTTTTTCTGAATGAATCAAGGTGACGTAAAGTTCTTTTGCCTGATCGGCAGACAGAACTTCATCCTGACTCATCAGCCCCAATCTATCGGAGTCCGTTGGATTGGGATTAATCAAAGCCTCACTGTCAACTTTGATGTTCCCGGTAACGGCATCAAACTTTTCGGTATACAAAACCGTGTCTGCATCACCGTTAATACCCCACAACGCTCCGGCAGAAGTGAAATCCAGTGTACCGTTATCAAGCACTACTTCTTTCAAACTTGTCGTACCCTTATCGAGAACCACCTTGGAATTTTCATTCACATTCAAAACCTGAATGTTTTGGGCTTTGTCAAGCGTATCGCCACGCATACTCATCAGCGTTTTTTTAATCGTCAAAGCACCGAGATTTTCAGTGCCGGTCAACGTCAACACTGTGTGAGTCTGTGCATTGCGCCCGGAAAAGATCACCGAACCGGCTCCGGACAACTGCAGAGAACGTTTAGCTTCTGAAGTCCCCATAGCCAAGGATGTGTCTTTCTCAACAATAAAACTCCCAGTAAAGTCTTGGATATCTTTTTCAATCTCTACTCCAAGGCCAGCTGTCAAATTGAATACCCCGGCACCCGTAAATTTATTCTTGAATACCTTGTCGGAAGCTACATCGGCAATACCTACGTTCAACTGTCCGACAAGATTGATTTCACCGGAACCCAAACCAAGAGCATTATCGATACCCGCATTAGCTTCTCTCAGGATGGTTACCTTACCTTCCAACCCAGAGTTAGCACCAACAATCGAAGCAGAATTTTTGATCGTAAAGTCATCTGTGCTCACAAGCGCACCTGCACTTGCAGTCTTCAAATTGGCAACCTCACCACCTTCAAACTTCAGCGTCGTACGTTCCTGAAGCACAAGTGAACCCTCGACACTCAGCTTGCCATTGATAATTTGCTCCCCTTCAGTGATGGTGACAGTTGTCGTGTCTTTTACCACTTCCAAGCCACTTGTCCCATTCAAAGCTTTGTCAGCCGACAAAATCAGATTGCCGTTGTTAACTTCCGTCAAACCCGTATAGGCATTTTCGCGATCCAACGTCACCGATTCGGATAGCGTGTCAATCACCACGCCGCCGGTACCGGTAATCTTTGCGCTGAATGTCGAGTCCGGATTATCCTTAGCCGTTCCCAACCATAAACTTCCGCCTGAAACGGCAACTTCGGTCAACCCGTATGTCACATAAAGTTGCTTTTTATCATTATCGGTACCCAACTTGTAGTCATAGGTTCCGACAATATTGGCATTGTTGCCTTCTTGCTTAATTGTGAAAGTTTGACTGCTGCCTTTAACTTCCTTACCTCCGACGGTCAGGATTGCATCACTAACAGAAACATCATTCCCGTAAGCCAAAATTACTTTGTCATTGCCGGTATCTTGCTCAAGAACGTTTCCCTTATCTGCAACCTTAGTGATACTCTTGACATCATCGTACTTAACATTTACGGTGCCTTGATTGATCACCAAATCACCCGTCACGGTCAAGACGTAATCCGTCTGCTCGGTTCCGGGAAGTGCCGGACTGTCAAAATCTAAGATTGAAGATTTGTTCACCGTCAAAGAGCCGATTTTTGCGTCCACCTTGTCGACAACATACTTAGCATTATTCTCAAGAACGACTGCAGCATTCCTAAACTGCTCACTTGTACCGCTATGCTTCAAGGAAACATTCGAAGCTTGAACACTCCCTTGGAAGCTTCCGACCCCGCCACTAGCAAATGCAATGACGTTGGTCTCTGAATGACTTTCGAGTTTAAGCACACCGTCGCCAAAAACCTTTTGTCCGACTGTCATCGTTTGATCGGTACCGGCTGTGCTCAATT
Source organism: uncultured Sutterella sp. (assembly GCA_937995395.1). GTDB lineage: Bacteria > Pseudomonadota > Gammaproteobacteria > Burkholderiales > Burkholderiaceae_F > Duodenibacillus. The sequence continues at coordinate 11,886 of CALKKK010000042.1, forward strand.
CAATTGCCACCGTCCCGCTCGTCGTATCAATCGTTGTCGTGTTTTCGAGCTTCCCGACTGTTTGGCTGTTTAACGCTAACGAGGCTGTACTCTTCTCTTGAAATTCAATATGCTTAATACCAGAGAAATTGGAACCGTTCTCACCACCATCCAACGACAGTTGGGTTTGATTTGCCAAAACAAGCTTCGCATTCCCGGTAAATTGACCTGTTAGCACCGTTTCATCAGTCGAGTTGACTTGTACCGTGGCTCTATTGTTCTCAGAATCGCCGTCGCCAAAAACAATATTTTTAGCATACCTGAGAACATCACCCTGCTTTAAAACCAGTGTCCCGCCTTTATGCATGTCAATGCGACCGCTATAGGACTGTTCCCCTGCAACACTTAATGTTAGGCCGACGGCTATATCAACAAGTCCTTGCCCTTGTAACGCGTTAGCTCCCGAAATCATCGACTCGAGACTATCGGCATTCTTACCGGTTACCTTCAATATCGATTTTTGAGCCAAAACTATCGAGCCCTGATCTACATTGAGTTGTCCAACATCTTGTTGATGAATGCCCAGATCAACAATACCGCCCTTGACAATCGTTAACTCCTTCGTATCACCGAAAGCTTGATCGACGCCTGCGATAACCGTTACTGCCGTGCCTCCCCTATAATCGGCTCCGACATAAGTTTTTCCAGTGTAATTGTTTTGCGCATTCGAAATCGTCACCGAATTGCCGGACTCGTTTTTCTCACCGGTGAAAATGACATTGCCTGCGCCTCTAAGCTTAACCGCCAAATTTTTGGTTCCGACAACACCAACCACATAGCCTTTATTGTCCTCGGTGTTCGTCAACTCGAAATCCGCCAACTTATACCAGGCATTAATCTGGACATAATCCTCGCTATCCCAACCGAGTTTGGTTTCCGTCCACGTCACCTTGGCAACTTCTTTCCAATCGTCGTAGGAAACCGACTGTTTTTTATTGTCTTCGGAAGTCAATGACAAGTTAAGATAAGATAAATTTTCGTATCCGCCAATTTTATTTTCAGACACTAAAACAACGGAATTCTGACTTTCGTACGCCTTCCAGATGTCAAAAACTTTTTGCGCGGCATTGATACGGATTGTGCTTTCGCTTTGGATGCTTGCGTCGTGCACAAAGACGGTACCGTCAACGATCGTAAGCGTTCCGCCGTCAAACGTTAAAGTGCCAAAATCATTCCAGGTACGGCTTGTTTTTCCGGTATCGATCGTAATGTCGGCACCCGTTCCGAGATTGGTATGCGTATGACTAAAGAATGTTCCGTTACGATTTTTGTCGCTATTTTCTTGTATCGTTGCACGAACATTTGTTAAGTTGACGTTACCAGTGAAATTGTTCTCTTCGTGAGTAAACACAACCTCGCCGCCATTGAGGTCTATCTCGAAAGTTTGCCCGCTCAGACTCGACTCACTACTTGCGTTGGTGATATGTGCTGTGACAGTCTTATCTTCTTTTTCGTTATCGACTGCCGTCAGACGCAATGTCGATTGCCCTGCGAGATTAAATATTCCGGTACCGCTCAAACCGTGAACCGTTTGACTTTTGCCGTTGAGATTGACATAAGAGCCTTCTGCAATATCAAGATCAAGCGTTTCGCCGAGTGCGTTGTCGGCATCAAGCAATAGCGACAAGTTACTTCCGACCGTTGTCTTTCCCGTATAGGTATTCTCGTTGGTCACGACTACAGTACCGGTACCGACCAGATTTGCATCCTTTTCAAAACGAATGTTACCGACTCCGGTCAACTTCACCGAAAGTTCGTGGTCACCGTCAACCGAAGCAACATAGCCTTGATCCTCGTTGACATTAAGAAGCTCAATTTGCTTCAGAACGGCCGAATACAAGTATTTATTCGTGGCACCCTCCCAGCCTTTATTATTGATATCCCAATAAAGTTTCGCCTCATCAAGTGAATCGTTATTTTGATTAAGTGTCTGAACGAAATATCCATTCTCATCATAGACAATCGTATTTCCATCTTTGTCAATGAAATCCGCTTTTAAGCTCAAATCATCAACGCTTTGGGCAGACACCAAAGTTTCAAATTTCTCTACTTGATTATTCCAGAGACTAAAACCGGATTGCGCTTGTTTATCAAGCTCAACCTTAAATACAGCATCGGAGCTACTTCCGTGAAGGCTTTCAGCATCAAGAAACGGTTTTTGGGCTTGATTAACATCCAATAAAATTCCTGTAAAAACAACTTCACCGCCGTCAATTGTCAAACTTTGAAACTTATGCTTCTCATGATTGAAGATTTCAGGCCCGACCTTCATAGTTGTATTTTGACCTATAGTCAAATAGGGCGTACCATAAGCTTTTTGCCTATTTCCGGCGTGTTCCAATGAAAAGTCAACATTTGTTAAAACAAATCTTCCTTGGTGATAATCAGCCCATTCCTCTGCAAAAATCAAACTTCCCTTTTCTACGCGAGAAATCTCAAAAACACCCCAATTGATTATTTGATTGGTAATGATCAGACTTTCCGTGGCATTTTTCTTATCTGCGATCTTTAATGACGAATCGGAGAAAATGAGTAAGCTTCCATCTCCTCCAAGGGCTTGTATCACATGAGCTGTATCATTCTTTCCGTTGCCTTCAAATCTAATCTGAGCTCCGTCTTCGACATAAATCAATTCCGACTGACTGATATCGGCACCGTCTTCAATCCTTAATTCGGTAAACATTTTTTCCGAGCTATACTGTCCTTTTCTAACAAATGTCGTACCCGTATAGTCGAACGTTCCCGTATTACGGAACACAACGTGACCTTGCGTCAACGCAATATCGCCCTCACCCGTCACATGGGTATCTAGGTCTACGTCTTCGTCAGCAGTAGACAATATTACGGCCTCTTCGCCTTTACCGATAAGCTTGAGCTGACCAAGTTTATATTCGTAAACTACAGAATTATCATTAACCTTCAGCCCCCCGGTTTCTTCCCAAGAAATCTCTCCTACTTTGTTCTTCGTCTGTTCGTCGAAAATATCCGTAGGTTTAACAAAGTCAAGCACCTTAAAATCGTCTTTAGTGACCTTCAAAGCTTTTTCAGATTTAATCAAGTCCCTAGAAACGCCATTATCTACTTTCAGAACATCAATAAATTCCAAACTCTTTCCGGCAAGATCAAGTTCGATCGTCGCACCATCTTGAACAACAATTCCGTTATTTACTGTCAGTGCATAAGTATTGCCATGCGTAAAAACAATCCTACTACCGGTACCTGTGGATGCCAAAGTATTGACTGTCGTATCGTCTTGCAAGACGAGTGAACCACCGTCATCTAAAACAAGATTCATTCCATCAAATTTTTTTGTCTTCAACTCTAAGTTGGCGTTGGAAATAACTAATGTTCCTCCTTGACCACCAAAACTACCCTCCGTAGCAGCCAAAACTACCGTTTGAGTCTCACCTTTGAATTTAAAACCCAAGGTTGTTCCTTCAGCGTCGTAAAACGCGTTATTAATTGTTTGCGACTCTGTTCCTTCGGCATACTCAACATAAAGATTGCCTTTAGACATCTGAATCACCCCGTCACCAACCAATTTGCCAACGGTTTGATTTTCTGCACTTAAATTTAAAGTTCCACCCTTAGCAATTGTAAGCGTTTTGTCTGTCGCAAATACGTCGTCGTGCCCTAGGTCAACTCTGCCTGACTCAATGTAAGTATTGCCTGTATAAGTTCCATTACGGTTTACTGTTATAGTGTCCGAATGGTTAAATTTAATGTTGTCAGAACCGGATATCGCGCCGCTTTTATAGTCGACATAAGTCTCTTGATCGGCCTCAAATGGATGAATAGAATCATTCGCGATGGCAACGGTTGACATCCCGCAAATCATTGCAGGAAGAAGGAAAGAACAGGTCTTTAAATAGGTGAGTTTGCTGTGGGGTTTAAGCGAGATGTCGTCTCGCCCCCCCCCACGTTTTGTGCCGAGGTCTTTTTTTCTACAGAAGAAGACGATTTACCATGCGCTTTTGTGATCTCATTTGCGACTTGGAAAAGCTTGAGGGAATCGTTCCAAATCACGCGAAAAATCTTATTCATACCTACTCTACTCCAGGGTCAGCGTTACTCGTACTCACCAAATACAGACGAACGGAATGGTTTGCTTTCCATGCACCATTAAATTGATTTTCTCATTCGTCGGAACATAAACTTTTCAACATGGTTACAGTACCTAGAAAAAGACAAATTTTAAAGTTTCTTACAAAATGACACATACATTTCGCAACATTCTATGTTGTTTTTATGCAACTTTTTAGTGTTTTATT
>CALKKK010000043.1 GCA_937995395.1 uncultured Sutterella sp.
ATATAAATCAAAAGAATTGCTAATGCTATGATTTGCATCACAGAACATGAACTTTTCTCGTTTGGAGACTCACAAAATGACACAGAAAACTTGGTTGATCACGGGCGTTTCGAGCGGCTTCGGTCTGGAAATGACGAAGCTTCTTTTAGCTAAGGGCGACACCGTGGTGGGTACTGTTCGCAAGCCCGAAGCCGTGGCTGAATTGGCGGCTCAATACCCGCAAACCTTCGATTGCCGTGTGCTCGACGTCAGAGACGGTGTCGCCGTTCGTGCAACGGTCGAAACCGCTTTTGCCAAGCACGGTCGCATCGACGTGGTGGTGAGCAATGCCGGTTACGGTTTGTTCGGCGCCGCCGAAGAGTTGTCCGACACGGAAGTCGACGATATCGTCGGCACCAACCTCATGGGCTCGATCAACTTGATTCGCGCCGCATTGCCGCACTTGCGCGCTCAAAAGGGCGGGCGCATCATCCAGATGTCGACCTACGGCGGCATGGTAGCTTATCCGGGCAACAGCATGTACCACGCCACCAAGTGGGGTATCGAAGGCTTTGCCGAATCGGTAGCTCAGGAAGTCGCCCCCTTCGGTATCGGCGTGACGATTGTGGAGCCGGGCGGCGCTCGTACGGATTTTCGTTATCGCTCTGCGCATGTCGCGAAGTTGATGCCTGAATACGACGGCAACCCCGCGCACGCCTTCTTGCGTATGCTCGATAAGGCCAACGGCTTGGCGCCGGGCAATCCCACTTTGATGGCCGAGCGCATTATCGAAAGCGTCGATGTCACTCTGGCACCGCTTCGCATGGTTTTGGGTTCTCAAGCTTTGAGCGCGACGATCGACGCTCTTGAAAAGCGTTTGGCAAACTTCCGTACGCAAACGGAATTGGCCGCTTCGACCGACTACGCCGAATAAAACCGGGAGAGAAAAATGCCTTCAGATCGCGCCAACGCCTATCATGAACGACTGTTTCCGGGCTACGTTTCGAAGTTTCCGGAAACCGACCCGGAGTTTATCGACCGATTCGACACGTTTGCCTTTGACGACGTGATCGAAACCGTCAAGCTCCCCGAGCCGCAACGCTGGAGAATCGTTTTGGCTTTGTTGCTCGGTTGCCAAGGCATCGACGAGTTTCGTGCTATTTTGCCCGCTGCGCTTGAAATGGGTGTCACAGCCGTTGAAGCCAAAGAAATCGTCTATCAGTCGGTGGCTTATTTGGGCGTGGGGCGCGTGTATCCGTATCTGAAGGCTGTGAACGAAATCTTCGCGGCTCGCGGCATCAAATTGCCTCTGCAACCTCAGGCAAAGAACACAACCGAAAATCGTCACGAAACGGGTGAAGCGCTCATTGTCGAAATTTTCGGCGACTCGATGAAAGGTTTTGCGCAATCGGGTCCCGAAAAGACGCGCCACATCCGCCGTTGGTTGACCGAAAACTGTTTCGGCGACTACTACGCCCGAGGCGGTTTGTCTTTGGCCGAACGCGAACTGATGACGTTTTGCTTTTTACTCGCGCAAGGCGGCTGCGAATCGCAGTTGGCAAGCCACGTCATCGGCAACTTGCGTATGGGCAATACCGAAGAACTTCTCATCGCAGCAGTTTCTCAAGCCGTGCCTTTCATCGGCTACCCGCGCGTGTTAAACGCTCTGGCCATGATCGAAAAGGGTGTGGAGGCCCAAATGAAATGAAAATGCGTCGTCAACTGATCGCCGGCGCCGTTGCTCTCTTTGCCGGGGTGACGGCAGCACGAGCCAACGATACCGAATTAAAACAAACGGATAAAACCATGAACGCAAACAAGAAAACTTTAGTCGTCTATTTCTCTCGCACCGGCGAAAACTACTCGGTGGGTCTCATCACCAAGGGCAACACGGAAATCGTTGCCGAAACGATTGCACAACAAACCGGTGCCGAACTTTTTGAAATCAAGCCCGTGAATGCCTATCCGGAAGTCTATCGTCAGTGTACGGATCAGGCACAGGACGAAGCCAACGCTGATGCCCGACCGGCCGTTGTCGGCGATATTCGCGTTGAAGATTACGACACAATTTTTGTGGGCTACCCGATCTGGTGGGGCGACATGCCCATGCCCGTTTACACGTTTCTGGAAAAGCACGACTGGACCGGCAAAACCGTGGTGCCGTTTTGCACAAACGAAGGCAGCGGCTTGGGTGTGACCGAAAACAGTTTGCGTCGCACCTGTAAGGGCGCAACCGTTCTTCGCGGTTTGGCTGTGCGCGGCACCACCGCACAAAACAATCGTGAAGCGACAGCCAAGAGCGTTGCCGATTGGCTCAAGAAAGTGGATTTTTAACTTCGAAAAAGGACGCAATCGCTATGAAGAACTTCCATTACGGTTACGTCATCGTTGCCTGCCAGTTTCTGGTCATGTTTGTGATTGTGGGACTGGTGATGAGTTGCGCCGGCATTTTCTACCGTCCCGTGAGTCAGGATTTGGGGGTGGATGTGGGGCGTTTCGGCATCTATATGTCGCTTAACTTCCTTTTTTCCACCCTGACTTTGTCCTTTGCGGGCAAAGTTATGGACAAGTACAGTGCCCGAGCGATTTTGGCAACGGCCTCGGCCGTGATCGGTTTGGTTTTCTTGGCGATGTCGAGCTTTAATGCCGTATGGCAGTTTTACGGTGCCGGGATCGTTTTCGGGATTTCTTTGGCGTTTTTGCTCTATCTGGGGCTGCCCACGATGCTTAACCGGTGGTTTAAAACCAAGATGGGCTTATTCATCGGCATTTGCAGTGCGGGCTCGGGGATCGGGGGCGTGCTTTTCAATCCGATCGCTGGCTACTTGATTACGGAATTAGGTTGGCGCACGACGTACCTGATATTCGGGTTCATCGTTTTGGCGGTTGTCACACCGGTGTTGGCAATCTTCTTGCGAAATCATCCTAAAGACAAGGGGCTTTTGCCTTACGGCGCCGAACAAGCACCTGTCACGGCACACCTGGTGCAAATCGAAACCGGCATCGATTATGCCCGCGCCGTCAAAATGCCGATTTTCTATGCATTGGTCGTTTTTGCCTTTCTCATCAACGGTGCCGCGACCTTAAACGTTTTGTTGCCGGCCTACGCCCAGAGCATTGCATTTACTTTGGAAGAAGCCGCTTTTGTGGCCTCGGCCGCCATGGTGGGTGTCACGGTCGGCAAAGTCGGATTGGGTGCCATTAACGACAAAAGCGTGGCTGCAGGCATTATTACCACGGTGGGCTTGGGTGTTGCGGGTCTTTTGCTTTTGATCATGGCCGATGCGCATTTGGCGATGGCGGTTGCCGGCGGCTTTTTCTTCGGTTGGGCCTATGCCGGCGTGACGGTGCAAACGCCCTTGTTGGTGCGCCGCGTCTTCGGACAAAAGAATTACGCACAAATCTACTCGGTCGTTTCCATGGCCATTGCCATTGGCGGAGCCATTGCTGTGGGCGGCTGGGGACTGTTGGCGGCGGCGACCTCTTTTCGGTTCATTCTGTGGGTGGGGATTGCAGCCTTGCTCACGGTCGGTTTGATCGGAGCGGCGGCTTTGCGAAGCAGTTCTTCAAAAGTCGCTTAATCCACAATCGGAATCTCCAAATCCCGGGATCGTCTGCAATTGAAACCTTGCCGGCGATCCCGGTTTGACATTTCTCAAGCTCGGTCGGTTTTCGCTCAGGGTTTATCTCAAGTTCAAACTCGTCAACTCCATTCTTGGATCATCTCTCTTTACATACCATGGTGCTAAAGTTTGCCCTGTCGAAAACGCCCCACAAGTTGCACCTTGAACGACAAGAATTCGAGGGCAGGGACGTCGACGAAAGAACCAAAAGAAAAACACCAAAGGAGATTTCCTATGATCGGAGTGATCTGTACGCTGCTGGCCGTGGTGGCCGTGGCGTATTTCGTCATTAAAAATTATTATCCGCCGATTATTCTGTTGTTGATCGGTATTGTCATGTTGATCATCGGCGGCCTGATGGGCAACGACCCGGTTTCCGCCAAAACCAGCACTCACTTCTTCGGCTTTGACTTGGCTCAGGCCGTCACCGACCTCATGAAAGGCCGTCTGCCCGGTTTGGGCTTGAACATTATGGCCATTGCCGGCTTCTCGTTCTATATGAATAAGATCGGCGCTTCGAAGGCCTTGGTCAAACTCTGTATTCGTCCGTTGTCGGCAATTCGCTCTCCCTACCTTTTGTTGGCCGTGACCTATATCGTCGGTCAGTTGATGGCACTCTTTATCAACTCCGCCGTTGGTCTGGGTCTGTTGTTGATGGCTTCCATCTATCCCCTGTTGGTTTCTCTGGGTGTGCGCCGTGCTGCTGCCGCAGCCGTGATTGCCTCGACCTGCTGCTTGGACTTGGGTCCGAGTTCTTCCAACGCCATGCGTGCCGCCGACTTGATCGGCACGGACGTCGTGACCTACTTTGTCAAGGGGCAGATTCCGGTTGCCATCTGCGTGATGATTGCCGTGGCTGCCGGCCATTTCCTCGTGCAGCGTTGGTTTGACCGCCGCGAAGCCGCCAAGGGCATTGAGGACAAGCCCATTGCCGGCAGCGCCGAAGCACAAAACAATTCGGACGATCCGTTTGCCGGTGCCGGTCCTGTGCACTATGCCATTCTGCCGATTTTGCCTTTGTTCCTTTTGATCGTCTTCTCGCCCATGGTGTATCAAGGCATCAAGTTGAGCCTCGTAACGGCCATTATCGTTTCGATTCTCATCGCCTTTGTGGTGGATCTGATCACGCGCCGCTCGTTTAAGACGAGTTGCAAAGACAGTCAGGCCTTTTTTGACGGTATGGGCAAGGTCTTTACCTCCACCGTTGCCTTGGTGATCTGTGCCGAATTGTTCGCTTTGGGCTTAACGAAAGTGGGCGGTATCTCTACGTTGATTCAGGCTGCTGCGAGCCAACAGGGCATGGGCTTGTTCCTCATGCTCTTTGTGATGATGGGCATCATGATTATGGCAACGATCGTCACGGGGTCGGGTAACTCTGCCTTCTTTGCCTTCTCGCCCCTGTTGCCCGAAGCCGCAGCAAGCGTTGGCTACAACACGATCGCTTTGGTGGTGCCCGTTCAGTTGGCCGCAGGTCTTTCTCGCGCCATGAGCCCGATTTCCGGCGTGGTAATTGCCGTTTCGGGTATCTCGGGCCTGACACCCATTGAACTGATTAGAAGAACGATTCCGGTGATGATCCTCGGTATGGTCGTCAACACCGTTGCTTCGCTCGTTTTCTTGTAATCGGCCTAGTTTTTGAGGAGAAAAACAAATGGCTCTCTTAATTAAAAACGCACACGTCTACAGCCCCGAAGATTTGGGCATTTGTGACGTTTTGGTGGTCAATCGTCAGATTGCCGCCGTGGGTAAAGATTTGACCGTGACGTTGCCCGGTCTTGAAACGTTGGATGCCAAGGGGCTGATCCTGACGCCCGGTTTCATCGATCAGCACGTGCATGTGACCGGTGGCGGCGGCGAAGGCGGCCCCAAGACCCGTACGCCCGAATTGGTGCTCTCCGAACTCATTGCCTGCGGCACCACGAGCGTGGTGGCTGTTTCCGGCCCCGACGGCACGAGCCGCTCCATGCCCAACCTTTTGGGTAAGGTGCGTGCGCTTCAGGCCGAAGGCGTCTCCGCATGGATGTACACCTCCAACTACGCTTATCCGCCCACGACTTTGACGTCCTGCGTGCGTGACGATCTGTACTTCATTCCCGAAGTCGTGGGTGTGAAGATCGCCATGGGCGACCATCGTTCGAGTTTCCCTACGGAAGAAGAAGTCTTGCGTCTTTTGACGCAGATTCGCGTGGGCGCCATGGTGGCAGGAAAACTTGGTGTGTTGCACATTCACTTGGGTAACATCGTCGGTCCCTTTGATATGTTCATGAACATCGTCAAGAAGGGCATGCCCATTCAGCATATTCGTCCGACGCATTGCGCTCGCGACATGAAGGTGTTTGAAGGTGCCATCCAATTCGGTTTGGCAGGCGGCTATGTGGACATCACCACGGGCGGGTCTTGTGCTGTGGGAACGCCCGCCAACGGCGTTTTTGAGGCCATCAAGGCCGGCGTGGCATTGGATCACATCACCATGAGCTCCGACGGTCACGGTTCCGTGCCGCGCTTTAACGAAAAGGGCGAAATGGTGGGCTTGGGCGTCGGTGGCGTCAATAGCAACCTGCGCGACTTCAAGCGCTTGATCGGTGAATTGAATGTCGACATGGCAACCGCTTTGCCGATTTTGACTCGTAACGTTGCCAAGGCCTTGCAGTTGGAAGGCAAGGGCGAAATCGCTGCAGGCAAGTGTGCCGACATCAACCTCTTTGATGAAAACATGGAATTGGTTCATGTCTTCGCGAAGGGCCAGCAGATGATGCGCAACAAGGAAATCATTGTGAAGGGCACGTTCGAAGAGTAATCGAAAGTCCCAAAACTTGATCGACTGAAACGGGGAGGGTGCTTTGAGGGATCCTCTCCGTTTTTTTCGGCAGATCGGATAATATAAGTTGTCGGTTATTTCTGTCGGGAAACAGCAAGATATGCATCAATGGATCGGAAGTGTCGAAAGCTGGTATGTTTTTGCGAAAGTCGTCCAGACAGCTAGCATTACTCGGGCTTCCATCGAGCTCGGGATGGATGCCTCGCGTGTCAGTAAAGTGTTACTTCAACTCGAAAAAGGAGTCGAGGCACAATTAATTGATCGTTCTGTGCGTCCAATTCGTCCGACTGAACGCGGTGCTGCGGTGTACGAGACGATTTTGCCATTGCTTCGCGATTGGACGGCCTTTCAAAATGGTCTGACGGATCCTTCACAGGGTAAGGTCACCATTCGTTTGTCTACTCCTGTCGGCATCGGGCGCATGTATCTTAACAACCAGATATCCGACTATTGTCGAGACAATCCCCGCATTGCGATCGAAGCTTCGGTAGATGCCATTGATCAGGATGTTTTGGACGGCAAAGTCGATGTGGCCTTTATAGAAAAATCGGCCTTAAAACATCTGACTTAATGACATGGACCACACACTCATACCCGGCGCAACCGTTGAGAGGTTCCGCGAGATAATTTGGGTATCCCAACCACAAAATGGAGGTCCATGTCATGTTACGCAAGAATATCGTACAAAAGCTCGACACGGCAACTTCTTGGAAAGTCTTCGGACTTGATTTGGCCAAACATGATCTTGCCGTTGCGGCGGTCCCTGCCGATGGTTCCGAGGTGCAATACATCAAACGGTACAGCTATGCGGACTTTCTTGAGTTCTCTGCTCAAATCCCTCCTGCCACCATGGTCTTCGAGCCCGGTAACGGTGCCAACCGTTTTGCACTGAGACTGCAAGCGCAAGGGCACACGCCAAAGATGGTGAGCGGCGCATCGGTTAAAAGCTGGATTACTCTGCACATGAGCGGTCAAAAGACCGATCTCAACGATGCCTACGCTCTTGCAAGACTTTCCGAAGATCCAGATTTAAAGACAGTACGCGTTAAATCGGTTTATCAAACCCGGTTGCAGTCCTTGCAAGCGATGAGAAAGCAATTGGTTGAACAACGTAGTAAAACGATTGTCAGCCTCAAAGGCAATTTCCAAAACTGGGGCCTGACCATCAAGAAAGACAGCAGAAATCTCAAAAAGTTCAAAGAAATTGCCAATAGCAATATGGCGCTTTTAGGAGAAGAGGTTGTCGAGGCGATAATCCTACAAATCGACCGCATTGCCGATCTGGATAAAGACATCAGGCATGTTGAAGAATTGCTGAAAACACTGACGATGCAAGATCCTCGCGCAAAACAAATGTTGGATATACCGTGCGTCGGGCTGCAAACCGTCAGTCGTCTATGCGCCATTATGGGCGACATTAACGACTTTGAAACGCCTCGAAGTTTCGTAGCCTTTATCGGTTTGGTGCCTAAAAATATGATTTCGGGAAACAAAACGGCAACGCCCTCGGGTTATGAGCAAATAGGACAAGGCAAAGTCAACCGACGAGGCGACAAGATGGCACGCTCGTTCATTATTCAGTGTGCTTGCTGTATGTACATGATTTTCAAAAGGGGATGCATGCCGGATTGCGCCTTGAAAGATTGGATTCAAAAGCAAATAGACATGCATAAGCCCTACGGCAAAATCATGGTGAGCTTAGCCGCCAAACTCTTACGAATCATTTATGCCGTGCTCAAGTACGGAGAAGCTTTCAGTTATGAAA
>CALKKK010000044.1 GCA_937995395.1 uncultured Sutterella sp.
TTTCATAACTGAAAGCTTCTCCGTACTTGAGCACGGCATAAATGATTCGTAAGAGCTTGGCAGCCAAGCTCACCATGATTTTGCCATAGGGCTTGTGCATGTCTATTTGCTTTTGAATCCAATCTTTTAATGCACACTCCGGGAAGTTGTCCTTATGAAAGTTCATGTACATGCTAGAAGCACACTGAATAATGAGCGAGCGCGCCATCTTGTCGCCTCGCCGGTTGACTTTGCCTTGACCCACTTGCTCATAACCCGATGGCGTAGTCGTTTTGTTTCCCGAAATCATATTCTTAGGCACTAGACCGGTAAAGGCCACGAAGCTGCGAGGCGTTTCAAAGTCGTTAATGTCGCCCATAATGGCGCATAGGCGACTGACAGTTTGTAGCCCGACACACGGTATATCCAACATCGGCTTTGCGCGAGGATCTTGCATCGTCAGTTTTTTCAGCAATTCTTCTACATGTTTGATGTCTTTATCCAGATCGGCAATGCGATCGATTTGTAGGATCATCGCCTCGACAACTTCTTCTCCTAAAAGCTCCTTATTGCTATTGGCCGCTTCTTTAAATTTTTTGAGACTTCTACTTTCTTTCTTGAAGAGAATGCCCCAGTATTGGAAGGTTCCTTTGATGCTGACAATCGTTTTGGTGCGTTGCTCAACCAACTGCCTTCTCATTGCTTGCAAGGACTGTAATCTGTTCTGATCGACCGCTTTGATGCGTACCGTCTTTAAATCGGGATCTTCGGAAAGTCTTGCAAGAGCGTAGGCATCGTTGAGATCGGTCTTTTGACCGCTCATGTGCAGAGTAATCCAGCTTTTAACCGATGCGCCGCTCACCATCTTTGGCGTGTGCCCTTGCGCTTGCAGTCTCAGTGCAAAACGGTTGGCACCGTTACCGGGCTCGAAGACCATGGTGGCAGGAGGGATTTGAGCAGAGAACTCAAGAAAGTCCGCATAGCTGTACCGTTTGATGTATTGCACCTCGGAACCATCGGCAGGGACCGCCGCAACGGCAAGATCATGTTTGGCCAAATCAAGTCCGAAGACTTTCCAAGAAGTTGCCGTGTCGAGCTTTTGTACGATATTCTTGCGTAACATGACATGGACCTCCATTTTGTGGTTGGGATACCCAAATTATCTCGCGGAACCTCTCAACGGTTGCGCCGGGTATGAGTGTGTGGTCCATGTCATTAAGTCGCATGTTTCCTTGCGGTTTTTCCTATGAACCTCTTATTCATCTCCTACTATCAAGAGCAAATCTGCAGTTACTGTGGGAGATTATTTTCCAATAAGACAACCATTAGTTGCACTCACCTCACACTAGTTCCAATTGCGACTGTTTTCTACAAAATTTGACACAGGTCGCCGATCTGACAAAGACTGTTAGTTGCGACTCTCGGAGAAAATTTTTATGAGACGAGAAAAAGATTCCTTAGGGGAACTCGATGTCCCCGACGAGGCGTATTACGGCATTCAAACCGTCCGATGTGCCGGCAACTATCCGGTCAGCAACCACACCTACAACGAATACCCGGAAATCATCCGCGCCATGGCTGAAATCAAAAAGGCGTGCGCCATGACCAACGCTCAGATTGGAGCACTGGACCCGCAAAAAGCACGGGCAATCATCACCGCTGCCGATGAAATGATGGACGGTAAATTTGTCGGTCAGTTTCCGGTCGTGATCTGGCGCAGCCAAGGCACCGGAATTAACATGAACGTTAACGAGGTTTTGGCAAACAGAGCCAACGAAATTCTTACCGGCCATCGCGGTTACGATCAAGTTCATCCGAATACGCACGTCAACATGTGCCAATCATCCAATGACGTTTTCCCGACTGCAGAAACGATCGTGTTGCGTCGGCTTCTGCTCCCGTTGGTAAAAACGACGGAACGTTTGGAAAGAATTCTTGAAGAAAAAGCCGTCGAATTCAAGTATGTCACCCGTCTGGGACGCACCGGATTTCAAGATGCTGTACCGATGACCTGGGGTCAGGTTTTCGGCGGCTGGCAGTCTTCCGTTCAACGCGTACGTTGCGATCTGGAAGAATATATCCACACCTTAAACGAAGTTGTTCTCGGTGCAACGGCTGTCGGCACCGGAATGGGCCAATTGCCGGGCTATGCCGAGCATATTTACGAAAATCTTTCGGAAGTTCTCGGCTATGACGTTCATCTGGTACAAATGCGATGGGAAGTGATCCCGGACAGCGGTGTATTTGACAATATGCGAAATACCGATCATCAGTTCATCATGATGGATTTGGTCAAAGCTGTTGTCAGCAGCGCCGCCCGCATTGCCAACGACCTGAGCGTCTTTTCCAGCGGACCGCGTTCAGGCATCGGTGAAATTTCTTTACCGATACTGGGTCCCGGCACTTTAGGCTATCCGGGAGAAGCAACCAACTACCTCTGCGAAATGATGCTTGATGTATTAGCGGAAGTCACGGCTGCCTGCAAGATGACCTATTTAGCCTCGACTGAAGGACAGCTTGATCATGGTTCGCAAAATTCAGCAGGCTTTATTACCGCTATTGATGCAATCAAGTTGTCCACCAACGCCATTGACTTATTTGCAAACCAAACTGTAGCCGGCGTAAGAATCAACTCCGAGATATGTACTCGCAATGCCGAATTGTCAACATCTCTGTCGACAATGGTCGGCAGCCTGTTCGGCTATCCCGTCGGAACCAAAGTGGCTAAAACGGCTATCCGTGACGGCATTTCCTGTAAACAAGCCGCTCTTAAAGAGAAGATTTTGCCACCTGAAGTTTGTGAAGATCTTTTCGACGTCAACAAATTGACAGATCGCCGAGCGATGGTCGAATTATTCAGAAAGTATGGCGCCCTGCGTAAGGTTTCTTAGGTGAGAGGAAAAATGATAGAAGAATTTGTAATGAAGAATCCAGGAAACCGTTCGCTTTCCGACTATCCCGAATATGTCCGAGCAATCGTTCGCGTGCTCATAGCCGGTAGCGAGGCCAATCGAGAAATCGGCAGAATTTCAGCTCAACAGTTCGATGATCTCAACAACGCCGGCGTAAAAGTTATAGATCAGGCACACTCACTCTTTAAGAATTGCGGATTTTATAGAGCAAATGGCCGGCCTTCCCTAGATGCGGTCACACAACAATTAAGTCAACTTTCCGGTGTCGATCCCGAGACTGTGGCACTTAATCAAAGAGTTGTCGACACTTCGGCCACCGTTGCTGAAATCGTAGTTTTTGACCGTCTTCTTGAACTTAAAGCATCGGCTCATACATTGGCTTGCGCACTTGAAGATAAGGCCGGAGAATTCAAGGGGATCGTTAAATGCGGTCGCATCGGTTTACAGGATGCCACCCCGATTCTGCTCTCTACGGAAATTTCTTCTTATGCGAGTTCTATTCGGGAGGCGATTGACTCAATCGATCGTGAGCAACAAAAATGGAATATTTCGCATTTTGGAAGCGGCGATCTCGGTACAGGCTATGCCATCGATACTGATTTTGGAGAATTGGCAACATCAGTTCTTGCTCGTTTGTACAAACGACCTTTTGTCCGACCGACTGAAGCTTACCATGCCTTAAATCAGGCCGGAAAATTTCTTTCCGCTCACAATGCTCTCGTCGAATTGGCCTTTGCCATTTGGCGCCTAGCCAATGACTTGGAATTTCTTTCGTCAGGTCCCCGCGGCGGCATTCGTGAGTTGATATTGCCGGCCATTGCGCCGGGATCTTCTATCATGCCTGGGAAAATCAATCCGACAGCCGCGGAACTGGCAGGAGCAACGAGCGATAGAGTCATAGCCGACCACGACGCCATGCTCAGCGCACTACATCGCAGTTGGGGTGCCAACGGTTCATTAACCGGCATCCCGGTAAAAATCATGATGGAAAATTCCGACCTGCTCTCGCGCACCTGCCTGGTACTGACAGAAAAAGTTATTCGGGGTTTGACGGCCAACCCTGAAAAGAGTCAAGCCCAAGCCGAAAACTCTATAGCACTCGGTTTGATTCTAATCCGCCTGCTCGGACGACCAAAGACTCAGGAAATCATGAACATGGCTTTGAAAGAGAAATTAACAGTCAAACAGGCAACATTAGCTCTCAATGCATTGCCCGCCGAAATTGCCGACGAGGTGTTTGACTTATCGAAAATTTCAAATCTGCATGGTAATCGAGAATTGATGAAAAAACTTTTCGCTTAAATGATCGACGGGAGGAATGCACTCTTGCACTCCTCCTGGAACTTCATCAATTTTGCTCTTCAGCCAAAACGATATCGGCTTTAAGCCAAGGGAACAGCGATTGAACTTTGGGTAGGACATCTTCTCTCATTGTCCTCACCAACGTATTGAAGACTCTAAGATACAAATCCAGACTAACCTTTTCCGACGATAGAAGATAAAGCCGACGACTAAACCCCGGCGCAGGAACGGGAGCAACACTGACAGCGTCCAACATATCGAGATGATTGAGAAAACCGACGGGACGACTGATAAACCAACCCAAATTCCCCGCGACAAGTTTGAGCTTTATGCCCATATTGTCCACCATAAGATTCCCATGAAATTCCAATCCCTGCGTCTTGAGAAAATTATTTGTCAACAACCCCGAACCGCTTCGAGTATAAGGTTCAATATAGGGCAACCCCAACAGTGAAAGATTAGCCCAAGTCAAGCCGGCCGATACCTTCCGACTCATCGTTTTGGGCAACATGACGATAGACGGCTCCTTTAAAACAAATAAACGTCGCATGTTCGGGAGAAATTCAGCCGACGAAGAAATCAAAATCAAATCGACGTCTTCTTGAGTCAAACGTTGCAACAGACTATCAGAAGTTCCCGTCAGACAAGTGATATTGCCGACATACGGCTTGATGCGACTGATAAAGTTAGGAGCCAGAGAATAGGTCAGACTATCGACAATTCCAATTCTCAGACCTGCACGAATGGCATTTCGTTGCTGCAGTGCTTTGACAACTTCTGTTGCATGCACCAGTCCCGGTTGAAGCTCATGAGCCAAATCCCGCCCGCTGGCCGTCAATGACATCGGTCGAGTAGTCCTGTCAAACAAATTGACCCCGATCGAATTTTCCAAATCTGCAATCTGACGAGACGTTGCCGACAATGACAAACCGAAATGATCGGCTGTCGTCTTCATCGACCTCGTTTCACACAACTTGAGAAAAATTTCAATTTTCTTGGAGTAAATGTTGAGGCTCATTTCTGCACTCGTCACAAAACGTCAGATTGGTCTTCGTTCATTCTTGATGGACTCCATCGACCGAAAGGTTTGCACAGTTAAGATTCTAACCGCACGCAAAAAAAGGCCGCGGCTCCACATCGGGAAACCGCAGCCCTGACAAGCTCAAATTCGAGCTAAAACATTAAGCACGAGATTTAGCGTAGTCGGCAATCGCGCAACCGATCACGGCAGCAGAGGTGAGCTGAGCGCCGCCCACATAGTTGTCGTAGAACAGGCCGCCGGCGGCATTACCCACTGCAAAGAGACCGGAAACCGGACGCCCTTCGGTATCGAGCACCTGACCGCGCGTGTTGATCAAGGGGCCGCCGAACGTAGCCGTCATACCACCCTGGAAGGGCACTGCGTAGAACGGTGCCTTCAAAATCGGGCGCGGCGTTTTGTGCGTGTTGGGCGGCGTCAAGGTAGCCAACGACTTGTTCTTCAAAGCGGCGTTATATTCGTCGACAATCTTGGTCAACTTCTTGGGATCCAAACCGGCGTCTTTAGCCAATTCTTCAATCGTGTTGCCCTTATACACCGGAGCATTCTTCGAAGAGTAGCTGAACCAGTCGTTCTTGAGCATCGGCAGATTGTGCGTGTCTTCGTCCACAATCAAAAAGCCCCAGTTGTCCTTGGTCAAAGCGGCCGTATCGCGCGCCATCTGAACGTAGGTCTGACCTTCGTCGGTGTAGCGAACCGTTTCGCGGCTCACGGCAATACCGGTGTTGACGATGTTCAAGGGGTTGGCACCCGTGGGTCCATGGATCGGACCGCAGTGATATTGGTCGACGTTGACAACTCTCGGGAAGAAGGGAGCCGTCAGAAGAATGCTTTCACCGGTCACGGAACGAGAACCGCGCAAGGGCATCTGAGCGGCAGCGGCGCCTGCCATCATGGTCATCATCATCTGGTTGGCAGAGTAGCCGCCGGTTGCCATCACAACACCCAAGGTGCCGTAATAGTCTTCGAAACCGCGGCGGGTCTTGACCTTAACGCCCGTTGCTGCGCCCGTCTTTTCGTTTGCCAAAACTTCCACAACCTTGGCACTGTAGACAATAGGCACATTGAGTTCCTTGGCCTTGGCAAGCAAATAGTTCATGAGCTGCTTGCCGCCCGGCTTGACTTCGCCCACAGTCAGGTGAGCACGCGTCAACATCGGCCAAACGAGCTTCATGCCGACGGCATATTTAACGCCCACGTATTCGTTCATCCAAGTGACGACTTCATCTGCCTTTTCGGCAACCAAACGCGTCAAAGCAGGATTGCCCTTGCCTTGGCTAACTTTCATCATGTCTTCGTAAAAAGCTTCGACCGAGTCGCCCTTCAAGCCCTTGGCTTGTTGCATCTTGGTGTTGACACCGAGCATGAAGCCGGCAGAAAAGACGGTGTTGCCCGAGGCTTCGGACATTTTTTCAAGCACAACGGGCTTCAAACCGTTTTGTGCGGCACGAATGGCGCAGACGATACCGCCGATACCGCAACCGGCGATCACGAGGTCATAGGTCTTGCCCTTGGCAGCGGGTGCTGCCATGGCTTCTGTCGTCAACCCAGCACCGGCAGCCATCGTTGCCAGGAAACCGCCCTTAATTAAACTGCGACGAGACGTTTGCATGATATTTCTCTCCTCAACCGAATTTTTTCGGCATGGTTGTGTTTTCATTGCCGTAATCGTAGTTCGAGGAATGCAATTTCTCGTCAGTAATTTTTCGCTTGA
>CALKKK010000045.1 GCA_937995395.1 uncultured Sutterella sp.
TCGACGAAAAAACGGTCACGGGCTTTAAAAAGGCTGTGGCTGCCGCAGCTGCTCGCATCGAGGCCGATCCCGAAAAGTACCGTGCCTTGATGGTGCAAAAGCGCTTGATTCCGCAGCCGGTCGCCAAAAACTACAAGATGGTGCGCTTTTCGCTTTTCGGGCGCGAAGACGGTTTGCCGCCGTTGCCTACGGCGCAAGAAGTTGAGCGCGTCGGCAAATGGATGGTGGAGCGCGGTATGATCAAGTCGGTGCCGAAGTACGAAGCCGTCGTTTGGCAAAAATAAGTGAATGTAAAACAACCGCAGATGCCCGTTTCTGCGGTTGTTCTTCATAACAAACGGGCAAAGCGAATGGTGTATGCAAGAAGGTTTTGCCGTCAAAGCCCGCGACCTCAGTATCGGTTGGAAGGGTGAGGTTTTAGCCGCCGATATCGGCTTTGAGTTGCCGGCAGCAAGCTCGATGGCCATTATCGGCGAGTCGGGCTGCGGCAAGTCGACCTTGTTGCAGACATTGGCGGGCTTGATTCCTGCCATCAAGGGCGAAGCCGGATTTGACGGCACTTGCGATCGCACACCCAAAAAGGCCATGGTTTGGCAGTCATTGGCTCTTTTTCCTTGGATGCGCGTCAGAGACAATCTGGCACTGCCGCTGAAACTCGCGAAAATTGCGCCCGAGACGATTGCCGAGCGCGTTGATGCCATGCTCAAAGAGCTCGAAATCGAAAGCTTGGCAGAGCGTTTTCCCAAGGAGCTCTCGGGAGGGCAGCGCCAGCGTTTGGCTTTAGGGCGCGCGTTGATTGCCGAGCCTGACATTTTGTTCATGGACGAGCCTTTCTCGGCCATCGACGCCGTGTTGCGAGAGCACTTGCAGGCTTTTTTAAAGCGCCTGTGGACGCGCCATCAATGTACGATGATTTTTGTGACGCACGATATTTCCGAAGCGCTTTATCTCGGGGAAACGATTTTGATGTTGGGGGCAAGACCCTCGCGAATGGTTGCCTGCGGCAACAATCCCGTTTTTAGTCGAGATGCCGAAGTCGACGTGAGAAATACCGATGCTTTCTATGCGGCGCAACGACGACTGCACGAAGCCTTTGTGGCGGCGCGAAGCGGTCGATCGATTCATTTGGAAAACGCAACCTGGTAAGGGCGACGATTAAAATGAGTTCTCAAAAAATTTCCAAAGGTCTCGTCGATCTCATCGTTCGTTACGTGTTGACTTTTGTTGCCATCGGTCTCGTTTGGCAGGCGGGCACCCTAACGGTGGGTGAGGCCGTTTTGCCTTCTCCGATTCAGACGACGGAGCTGTTTGCCAAAAGCTTGGCCGATCCCGTCTATTTGGGGCACGCATGGGTGAGTTTGCAACGTCTGGTCGCGGGACTCGTTGTGGCGGCCGTTCCGGCACTCTTTTTCGGACTCATGCTCGGGCACATGAAGCGCGCCGATCGGTGGGGGTCTCCCTTTGTTTTCATCACCTATCCTTTGCCCAAGATCGTTTTACTGCCGGTCTTTTTCGTCTTTTTGGGATTGGGCGACGCATCCCGCATCTGTCTCATTGCTTTGGCGACGGGTTACCAAGTTTTGGTGATCGTGCGTGCGGCGGCTTTGTCTTTGGATCCGACCTACGAGACCGCCATTCGCTTTATGGGTGCCGGACGCTGGGAACGCGTGCGGTACGTTTATTTGCCGGCAGCGTTGCCCGCGTTTGTGACGTCTTTGAAGGTGGCCAGCGGTACGGCCGTGGCGGTTTTATTCTTGGCAGAGAGCTTTGCTACCACAAGCGGTTTGGGCTACCTCATTATGGATGCGTGGGGCATCGGCGATACGCTTTTGATGTTTAACGGCATTTTGGGCATGAGCGTGTTGGGTTTGCTTCTTTATGCCGTTCTTTGGGGCTTGGAGAGGGCGCTTTGCCCTTGGCAAAGCTAAAATACGACTCTCGAATTTTGTAGCCGAGTTCCGAAACGTGAGTGAAGACGACAAGCAACTGAGCCTGGCCGATATTGCGGCCCTGCCCGATGAAACAACGCCCGAGACCGTCGACGGCGTAGCTTTTGCGCGTCTGTACGGAGAGCCATTGTTTCAGGTGCCCGACGGCCTTTATATTCCGCCCGATGCCCTGAAAGTCTTCTTGGAAAGTTTCGAAGGTCCTCTGGATTTGTTGCTTTATCTGATTCGTCGTCAAAAGTTTGACGTGATGGAAATTCCCATGGCACTTTTGACCGAGCAGTACATGGGCTACGTCGAGCTTATTCGTAAAACCAATTTGGAACTTGCGGCCGACTACTTGGTGATGGCAGCCAACCTGATGCAGATTAAAAGTCAGTTGCTTTTGCCCGTGACTAAGGCCGATACCGGCGAAGAAGTGGCCGATCCGCAGGCCGAATTGGCTCGCCGTTTGCTCGAATACGAAAAGATGAAGCATGCTGCCATGGATCTGGATGCCGTTCCGAGAAATGGGCGCGATTTTATGAAAGCCTTTGTGATGATCGAGCAAACGCCCGAGAAACTTTTTCCGGAAGTGTGTCCCGACGATCTGCATGCGGCTTGGATGAGCATTTTGCGTCAGGCCAAACTCAAAGGCAACCACCAAATCAAGCGTCAGGAGCTTTCGGTGCGAGAATACATAAGTAAGATTCTCAAGCGCCTGAGCCACACCAAGTTTGTGGAATTTACCGACTTGTTCAATTCTCAGGCGGGAACGCCGGGTGTGATTGTCAATTACTTGGCGATTTTGGAATTGGCCAAAGAAGGCCTGATTCGCATTACGCAGGCGCTGCCCTTTGCTCCTATTTATGTTACCGGTGTGAGTGCCTTGGAAGATTTTTGATTATTTGGAAAAACAGATGGCTTGCAAATACTGTCAGCAATACATTGAACGCGCCTACAAAGAAGTCAAAGACTTTGAAAAGGTCTGCAAGATTTTGCGCATGGATCCGGCCAAAAAGTCCGACTGGGAAGCCATTGTCAAGGGGCTCGTTGCCGTGGGACAGTTCGGCACCATCCGTTTGGCACGACAGTTCGATTTTGTGACCGACGAGGAAGAATTCCGTTTGGCGGCATTGGTAGGACTGCACTTTTATTGGATGGTTTTGGATTTTTGGGAAGAGGAAGACGCGCGGCTACTCAAAGAGCGCGAAGCTCAAGCTGCCAAATAACCCGAAAGAAAAGCCTTAAAAAACAAATGCCGGCAAGTCATTGCGATCTGTCGGCATTTTGG
>CALKKK010000046.1 GCA_937995395.1 uncultured Sutterella sp.
TCCGTCGGGGCCTCCGTCTTTTCGACGTTTGGCCCAAATGATGTTTGAAACGTAACGAAAGCCCCAGGCTTTCATAACATCGAGCCCTTCCGGTAGCAAAGCGTTCGGCACCCACAAGTAGAGATGCGCATTTTCAGCGGCGCACTCTGCCACAGGCATCTCCTTGATTTCGTCGAGCGACATCGTGGCATATCGGCCAAGACGTTTATGTTCCGGTGCAACCTTTCCTGTGCGATTTGTAAAACGCCAGGGCGGATCGGCTAAAATCGTTGTAAATCCGCCTGCGACGGTGGGAAGGTCGATTGTCATGTCTAACTCCATGTTCAGTTGCCACTCGTCATCACGGTGGTTTTTTTGTTCACCGAATTATACATGTTTTAGATCTTTAAGGAGATCTTTTTCTTATGGAATTAACGCGTACTTTTGAAACCGTCTTTGAAGAGGACCTGCTTAAAAAATATAAATTTTGCGAAGTGAGATCCGCATCTAGCGTGCTATCAATTGCGTGTAAAGAAGAATGGAAAGAGTTCATCGAGTGTTTGAAGGCATTTCAATTGCGTACGCAGGATTTGATGATTCCCGGAGGTAGCAAGAGCAAAATTGTTGTCACTTTGGAGTCGTTGTTTCATAGTCGCGGGTGGACAGAAACGCGTATCGATACCGAACAAATTATCTATAAAGTTCCGAAAGTTGCTAACGAAAAAATTCCTCACAAGCTGACAAAGATGAGCTTTGACGATCGTCTTAAGTTTGTTGACCAAAGCGAGCACATCACAAGAGAGAATTTGTTTCAAGAAGGCTATTTGATTGATGCGCTCAAAGGTCGACTGGCGATAGATATTGAGTGGAATGCCAAGGACGGAAACCTGGATCGTGATATCGCAGCGTATCGTGCATGGTACGATCTTGGGGTTATCGACGGTGCGATTTTGATCACGAAGGAAATCAAATCGTGCAAACAATTGGTCAACGATCTTTGGAGTCGGTATGTCGAACAACGACCGGAACTTGCAGGATTGTCGGGATCCGTTGATTTGGGAACTTCAACCACAACGACAATTGAGAAAGCGCAAGAACGAATTGTTCGAGGTGACGGCGGAGGATGTCCGATTCTTGTCGTTGGCGTCACTGCGAATTGTTGGGATGGCGTCGAGATTGTGAACGTGCCCAACGTCAGTGCGATTGTGGCCGGAGCTAAAAAGAAGACTAAGGCAAAAAAGAAAAAATCATCAGATTCTAAAAAGTGATTTTTTTAAGCCCTGGAAACTCCTGGAAACAACTGTATTCAGTGTCTCCGGGAGTAGGGGAGATGTGGTCCTTAGAAAGCAAATGTAAACACAGCGTTGTCGCTCATGCCCTGACGGTTTCCCGTATAGCCTTTGAGCCCTATGTCGATTGACCAAGGACTCGTTTCAGATGGCACATAATGCAAACCCAATTCTGCAATTCCGGTGTTACCGCTAATGGTCGGACGTCGTCCCCAAACCGCTCACGGACGATTTGGTCTCGCCATCAATCACATGCTCGTAAGCTAGACCGAAGTGCCACGAGGCTTGTTCGTTGAATGCCCCGTTAAAGCGCAGGCCGACTCTAAAAGCGTGCGTCAACGTATCGTGCATTTCAAACGTTTCGTTTTTCCTCGTCCCCAAATCGACATCGTCTCCCTGAAGGTAGGTGAGAACATACCGACCGTAGATGTCGAGGTTGACCGCATCTGTTAAAGGCAGAACATAACCCACACCGGCATGTACCGAATCATAGAAGTTCTCAGCATCATATTTGGTGCTTGCGTCTTGATACTTGCCCGCAAATTCCGTTGTGGCCCAGCCCATGCTAGCCGAAGCGTCGAGATAGATCGAGTTGTCAAAGGTATAGCGCGAGGCTAACCCGATACCGTAAAAGTCGTGATCGCCATCGCCCGTGGTGCCGGCCACGCTTGCATTGTGTTCCTTTTTTCAACATGTTGTTAAAAATTGAGGATTTATAAGGGTTTGAGAGGATTAAAAATTGATATTTATTTGAGCGATTGTGAGTGCGCAGTGCCATCTGCTTGGGTCTTTTTCGAAATCTTGTCGTCACTTAAAGCTCGTGCAAACGCATCAAACTCGGGCTTTACCTTTTCGCATTCCTTCAAAAAAGCAGGATCCTTTTTCCATTGCGCGATCATTTCTTCGTGAGTCATTTCGGATAGCGTTCTCATTTTTGATTCCGTCATAGAAAACTCTGAAAGAAAACATGCGACTTTAACGGCAAGCCCCACGCACGCACATCCGGCGCAGCCGTTGAGGGTTCCGCGAAACTGACCATCGCAAACACTAAGTCAAGTCCAAAACCCAAGGGCATATGCCCCATACGATGAGAGGTTCATCGTAAAAAGTCGGATTGCCCTGTGTCGTAAGACTGAATGGTCGGTCACGAGGGCATTAAGCACTCAAACTGTCGCCGCAACGTCAACGTTCACGGTTGTAACAATCATGACTTTTTGTATTGAGTGACACGCTTAAATTCACGTCTGTGTAAGCAATTTCACCTCAAAGGCAAGCAAATATAACAATCCGTTACAAAAAAATTTAAATAAGGTGACGAAAAGACAGGATGCTTAATTTAGCCAAAAATCAGGGAAAAAGAAGTGATCTGTATTCTTTGCCGCCTGTTGCTGATGAAGAGTTTTGGTAACGATCGAGACACAAGATATTGATTTTATTTTCTGGGGGGGGGGTAAATTGCACTATATCTTGTATTCGGGTTTTGCCCGAAGTTGCATTTTAGGGCCCAATAAATGCAAAACCGGCTGAACTTTTTTGTTTCGGCTTAACCTCGTTCAACTTGGAGTTTTGTATATGAACAAAAGTCTGGTTGCTCAGGCTGTTTTGCTTGCTTTTTCAGCGGCGGCCCTGGCGCAAGGAAGTCTCGTCGATCAATCGACGCAATTTACGGAAAACACAACGATTACGATTGATCAAGTTTCAGGAGAACAGACCAATCGCTACGCCGGTCTTGTTTCA
The DNA here is from genome assembly GCA_937995395.1 of uncultured Sutterella sp. Taxonomy (GTDB): domain Bacteria; phylum Pseudomonadota; class Gammaproteobacteria; order Burkholderiales; family Burkholderiaceae_F; genus Duodenibacillus. Next base: position 3,006 of record CALKKK010000046.1, read on the forward strand.
ACGACGGGCGATATGACGGTGACCATTACTGATGGCGCCGTTTTGACAATCGAAGGCAATCAAGCCGATATCGAAGACCTTGAACGCCTGTACGGCGCCTTTACCCAATCCGGATCGACATTGACAGTGACAGGCGATACGGTCATGAATTTGATCGCTTCCACCAAGGAAGTTCGAGCGATCAGAACTTATGGCGACATGACGTTTAACGGTTCGACCACTGTCGTTGCCAACGGGGGAAGTGGTACGGTTGTCGGTGTCGAGGTCTGGGAGGGAGCGACCCTGACATTTTCCGGCAGCTCCACACACATCACTGCCACGTCCGAAGGCGGACGTATTATCGGCGTACAGAACCATACATCTGACGGAGCTGTGATTAACTTCGATGCCGACGAAACGGTCATCGAAGTTGAAAACGATATCGGTTCCACCAACTACACGCAAGGCGTTTTGGCGTATCGCTCCACGACAAACTTCACGGGCAACACCACCGTTACGGTCAAGGGCGGAGCCGAAGATACCTACGGTATTGATGTTCAAACCGATCCAGGAGTTGAACCTGAAACGTCGGTCAATTTCTATGGTGACCAAACAACGATCGACGTTTCAGGCCTTTACTACACTTACGCCGTTCGTCCGTCAGGCGCCACCGGCTCCATTAACTTCTACGGTCAATCCGTCACGCTCAAAGCCGATTCAACCTACGGCCAAGCAACAGCACTGAATGCTCAATACGGCGCCACGGCATACTTTGCCGGCAATGTCGACATGACCGTTACCGGCAAAACGGCCTACGGTATCTTGAATACGACCTACGGCGGTTCATCGACACAACAGTTCGGCACTGTCCAAATCGACGGCAATGCAACGATCAAGGCGACGGGCGAATCCGCTTACGGTATCGCCAATAT
>CALKKK010000047.1 GCA_937995395.1 uncultured Sutterella sp.
AAGGGCAGCTACGCCATCGACGTTGCTTTCCGCCTGACCGACGAAGACAAGCCCAAGGTTGAAGGCATTTTCGGTCGCAAGATCGACAAGCCCTGCTACGTAGTGATTTGGACCACGACGCCGTGGACGATTCCGGCCAACCAGGCTTTGAACATGCACCCTGATGTCGACTATGACTTGATCGACTGCGGTGACAAGTTCTTGATTTTGGCAGACGCTTTGCAAGAAGAAAGTCTCAAGCGCTACGGTTTTGAAGGCAAGGTCGTAAGCTCTTCCAAGGGTGATCGCTTTGATCATGTCCGCTTCCGTCACCCGTTGTGGGACCTGGATGCCGGTTACCGTCGTTTCTCGCCCGTGTTCCTGGCCGAGTATGTCGACACCACGAGCGGTACGGGTATCGTTCACTCGGCTCCCGCTTACGGTGTGGACGACTTTATCAGTTGCAAGAATAACGGCTTTACCAACGACGATGTTTTAAATCCCGTGCAGGGTGACGGCACCTACGCCGAAAGTCTGCCGTTGTTCGGCGGCCTGAATATCTGGAAGGCTCAGCCCAAGATTTGCGACGCCATGCGTGTGGCCGGAAGCCTCTTTGCATGTGATCAGATTACGCACAGCTACATGCACTGCTGGCGCCACAAGACGCCGTTAATCTATCGCGCCACGGCTCAGTGGTTCGTGCGCATGGATAAGGCCGATCAGAACACCAAGAGCGTCCTGGGCTTGAAAGAGCAGCCCAAGAGCTTGCGCGAAGCCGCTTTGGCAGGCGTGGACGCAACGCGCTTCTTCCCGGAATGGGGTTACAACCGTTTGCACGCCATGATCGAAAATCGCCCCGACTGGTGTATTTCCCGTCAGCGCAACTGGGGTGTGCCTCTGCCCTTCTTCATCCATAAAGAAACCCAGGAATTGCATCCCAAGACCTTGGAATTTATGGAAGAAATCGCTTGCCGCGTTGAAAAAGAAGGCGTGGAAGCTTGGGTTAAGGCCGATCCGAAGGACTTCTTGGCTGCGGACGAAGTCGATCAGTACGTTAAGAGCACCGACATCCTGGACGTTTGGTTCGATTCGGGTGCCACGCACTTTACCGTGATGCGCGGCAGCCACAAGGAAGACTATCCGACGTTCCCGGCAGATCTCTACTTGGAAGGCAGCGACCAACACCGCGGCTGGTTCCACTCCTCTCTTTTGATCGGCACGATGTTGGACGGCCACCCGCCCTACAATGCCCTTCTCACCCACGGGTTCCTTGTGGACGAAAAGGGTGAAAAGATGAGTAAGTCCAAGGGCAACACCATGAGTCCGGAAGAAATCTGCAATAAGTACGGTGCGGAAATCTGCCGCTTGTGGGTGGCTTCGACCGACTACACCAGCGAACTTCGCCTTGGTCCGACAATTATCAAGCGCGTGGTCGACAGCTATCGCCGTATTCGCAACACGTTGCGCTTCCTGTTGGCTAATACGGGCGACTTCGATATCACCAAAGATGCCGTGCCGGTTGATCAGTTGCTTGAAATCGATCGCTGGGCCTTGGCGCGCGTGGATCAGTTGCAAGACGACATCCTCAAGGCCGAACAAAACTGCCAGTTCCATTTGGTCACCAACATGTTGATGACCTTTGCTTCGGAAGATTTGGGCGCCTTCTACTTGGATATTTTGAAGGACCGTCTCTATACGACGAAGACCGACGGTTTGCCGCGCCGTAGCGCTCAGACTGCTCTCTGGCACATCACGGCCGTGTATTTGCGTTTGATGGCTCCGATCCTTTCGTTTACGGCCGAAGAAGCCTTTGCGCTCTTTAGCCCGAACGAAAGCGGTACGATCTTTACCGAAGTCAATCACATGGTGCCTGAAATTGCCGACGCAGAAGCTCTGTTAACCAAGTGGGACGCCATTCGAGACGTGCGTGCCGAAGTCTTGAAGCGCATCGAAGAATTGCGTACGCAAAACTTGGTGGGCTCTTCCCTTCAGGCCGAATGTCGCATTGTTGCCAAGGGTGCCTGCTACCGTGCATTGGCCTCTTTGGGCGACGAACTGCGCTTTGTGATGATGACCTCCAAGGCCGAGTTGACCGAAGGCGCCGACGATACGCTTGTGATCGATGTGAAGGCTACTGAAGAAAAGAAGTGCGAACGCTGCTGGCACTATGTTTGTTCCGTGGGCGAAAACGCCGAACATCCGGGCTTGTGCGCTCGCTGCTTGACGAACCTCTTCGGTTTGGGCGAAACCCGCACCAAAGCCTAAGGTTTGCCGCATGTCTGATGTGAAATTGGACAAAAAAGTACCCCGAGGTGCGTCCTCGGGGCGCTTTTTATTTTGGGTCCTCGTCTGTGTCGTACTCTTTGCCGCCGATCGCTATACCAAGGCTCTGGCTGTCGAGGCCTTTGCCATGGGCGCGATTTATCCGGTCACGAGCTTTTTCAACCTGGTTTTGGTAGGAAATACCGGTTCTGCCTTCTCCTTTTTGGGCGAAGCCGGCGGCTGGCAGATTTACTTCTTCAGTATCCTGGCGGTTGTCGTGACGGCAGGTATCGTGTTTGCGCTTTGGAAACTCAACCATCGAACGCTTTTGAGCCTTGCTCTGACGCTCGTGGCAGCTGGCGCCGTGGGCAACATGATCGATCGCGTGACGCTTGGCTATGTGATCGACTTTTTGGACTTTCACGCTTTCGGCTACCATTGGCCGGCCTTTAACGTGGCCGACATTTGGATTTGTGCCGGTGCCGTAGGTATCGTCTTGGACGAATTTGTCAAAGCCAAGAAATAAAGCCCGAAAGTTCGTCTTAGGCGCGATATACTTTTTGTTTGTCATCTCCCCTTTTTGCCTATCGGGAATTCCTCGGCTATGTCTCATTTGACCGGAAAACACATTACCTTGGCTGTTACGGGCGGTATTGCTTCTTACAAGGCTTGCGAACT
>CALKKK010000048.1 GCA_937995395.1 uncultured Sutterella sp.
TCGCGATTCCAACGATCAGGTCAAAAAGCTTGAAAAGGCCAAGGAAGTCAGCGAAGACGACGTGTCTCGTTCAGAAAAAGACATCCAGAAGACTACCGACAAGTTCATCGGCGAAATCGACAAGCTCGTGGCTGCAAAAGAAAAAGAAGTGATGACCGTGTAATTTCGCACGCGATCACAGTGTGACAGGCGCCTGATATCGGGATTAAGGCCGTTAGACGGCTGCAATCTTCGACGGGCGCCTTTTTCGCTTTTTTGCATTGACGTCAACTTTATCGAGACACATTCGTTATGCCAAAACCCCATCACGTCGCAGTTATTATGGACGGAAACGGCCGCTGGGCCAAATCGCGCTTTTTGCCGCGTATCGAAGGCCATCGTCGCGGGATCGCAAGCCTGCGCACGATGGTGGAGACGGCGCGAAAACTCGGTATCGCCAACTTGTCGGTCTTTGCCTTTTCGAGCGAAAACTGGCGCCGTCCCAAGGATGAGGTGGACGGTCTCATGCGCTTTTTTGTGGCCGGTCTTCAAAAAGAGGCGCTGCCCTTAAAAGAGGCGGGTGTACGTTTGCATGTTGTGGGCGATACCTCGGTTTTTGACGAAGAACTCACGCAAAGTATTCGCCAAGCAGAAAGCGTCACCGAGTCTGCCGACGACATGCACTTTAACCTGTGTATCAACTACGGCGGCCGCTGGGATATTGTCAACGCCGCCAAGGCCGCACTGGCTGCAGGTAAAGAATTGAGTACCGAAACTTTGGCCGAACACTTGGCTATGCCTTGGTCGGGGCCCGTGGATTTGATGATTCGTACCGGGGGAGAGTCTCGCATCTCCAACTTTATTCTTTGGCAAGCCGCTTACGCCGAACTTTGGTTTACCGAGGTGCTTTGGCCCGAGTTTGAACCCAAACACTTCCAAGAGGCCTTGGAGTGGTATGACGGTCGCGAGCGCCGCTTCGGCATGACGGGCGATCAGCTGAAAAATTGATAAACTGACTCGGCTAACCGATTTTTAGAGAAGACTTTTATTATGCTTCGGACTCGTGTCATAACGGCTGTGGTGCTTTTTGCCATCTTGTTGGTTGCCGTCAGTTTGGGTAACCATGTTTTAAGCGCTGCGATGGCAGCGGCTTTGGGCATCGTTTTATTCGAGTGGCTCTCGATGACGCACATGCGTAAACCCGTAGCGGCTCTTGTGAGCGCCGCCTGCGGTGCGCTGGCCGTGTGCTACGCGCTTTTGGACATGCACCCCGAAGGCATTTGGTTTCTGGGGCTGGAACTCGTGGCTTGCGTCGTGTGGTTGGGGCTTTTGGCCGTCACTTATGTGGCACGAGACCGTGGTTTTGCTGTCACCGACAATACAAGCTATGTGTTGGCGGCTTTGATCGTGTCGGCAACCTTTTTTGCCATGGTGTGGCTCATCCAAACGGGCGGCTGGCAGTTAATGCTTTCCGTCTTTATGCTTGTGTGGTTGGCCGACGTGTGCGCCTACTTTGCCGGACGCTTTTTCGGCAAGCACAAGATGGCGCCTGCCATCAGTCCGAAGAAGACTTGGGAAGGGGCTGCCGGCGCCTTTGTGAGCGTGGTGATTTGCGCTTTGGCCGCCTGGGTGTGGCTGCCGCACGAGATGGTGTTTTCAAGCCTTCTGATGGAAAAAGCGGGCTTTGCTGCCGGCATCTTGATTGTTTTGCTTTTGGTAGCCATTTCTATTTCGGGCGACTTGTTCGAGTCGGCCTTAAAGCGCCATGCCGGCATCAAGGATTCAGGCAAGTTGCTACCGGGGCACGGCGGTTTTTACGATCGCCTGGATTCGGCCTTAGCCGTCTTTCCCTGTGCAACGGCAGCGCTCTTGGTGATGTAAGAAAAACCGAGTTTCGAAAACAAAGAACCCTCGACAAAATCAAATGCCGAGGGTTTTGAATTTTTTGAGATACTACTTTCTTTCCCGCATCACGATGATCGTTTGCAAAATGACCGAAGCTCCAATCAATCCCAATCCCATCCAAAAGCTTGCGTTGAGCTCCTTGGCTTCGCCCAGGAAAATGATCGCAATCAAAATCGAGTAAACGGGCTCAAGGTTATATGACAGATTGACCGTAAAGGCCGAAATCTGACGGAAGGCTACCATTTGCAATAGATACATACCTACAGTCACGACTGTGGCAAAGATCATGAGGTTGACGGCGTCGATCGTTGAGGGCGGAGCAAAGGCGGTCTCAGGGAACCAACAGAAGTAAACGGGCAAAGTCAGACAGCTGCCGATAAAAGCACCCGCAAACTGCCAGGTGAGCACTGTTGGGGCATTGTGCTCACGCCGGAATGCCTTCATAAAAATCGCCACAAGACAGGCGCCAGCTGCCGAAATGACGCCGTAGCAAATTCCAAGACGATAGCGCGCATCAAATGAAAAGATGAGAAAAACGCCCAAGATGGTCAAAAGCGACAACAAGAGTTCTCGGACACTAAAGCGCGATTTCAAAATCAAAGGTTCCAAAATCGCCGTAAAAAAGCCCACGGTGGAAAAGGTCACCACACCCACACTGATGTTGGAGGCTTTAATGGACGCATAAAAAAGCATCCACTGGTAAGACAGAAACATACCCAACAGCAGGTACTTGACGATTTCCTTAGTACTGCATTTTTCAAACAGGTGCTTGCAGCGCACAATGGCATAGAGCGCGAGCCCGGCAATGAGCGCACGCCACCACACGATCATCATCGGGCTCAGGTTGATGAGCTTGCCGAAAACGCCGGTGGTACCGGCCAAAAGAATCGAGAGATGAAGGCTTAAAAATGCGTTTTGCATACGTCGGGTTCAAGCGGGAAATATCTGTCTGTTCGTAGAAAACAAAGTGTTCGGATTGTAGTCGGATTGCGGCCTTTGTGCGCAAGCGTTCAGAGCGTAGCATTTTGTTCGATCAATTTAGCAGCGGCAAAGTCGTAAAGACTCTGAGCGGCCCGTCCGATCATTCTGTCCGTCGGAAAGAGGGCATAGATTCCCATGACCGGTAAATTCCAGTCGGGCAATATCGCGGTGAGTTCTCCGTTGCGGATATGTTGATCGACGGCAATCGTCGGCAAACAGGCAATTCCGTGTCCGCGCAAACAAGCGTCGCGCATCAGTGGCGAGGTGGAATATCGCAGACGCGCCTTGACCGGGATGCGTTTGGTGCGGATGTCTTTAGCCAACGTCCAGTACGTTTGAGAAAAAAGAGCGATGAGGCGATGCTCGGACAATTCGTCCGGGGTTGTCGGCACACCGTAGTTTTTTACATATTCGGGCGAAGCGACCAAAGTGCTCGCGCAACTGTCAATGTACTTGGAAACCGTCCCGATTCTGGGTGTCAGTGCCGCTTCGAAAGCGATGTCGATGCGAGATTCCACCAACGGGACAATGGCGTCGGAAGCCATGAGTTCGATTGTTAGATCGGGGTGCAAGGCCGCAAACTCTTCGAGCGCCTGTGCCAGAAAGAAATCGGCAAAGGCAACGATGCAGGCCACGCGTAAAGTACCTTTTAAAACGCCCGTTCCGTCGTTTTTGGCAAAGACCGCATCCATGGCGCCGAGTGCTTGTCTGGCTTGTTCGTAAATACGTTCTCCGTCCGAAGTCAGACTGACCGAACGCGTTGTGCGGTTCAGCAATCGCACATTGAGTTCGTCTTCGAGTTCCAAAATCAAGCGCGTAACCGTCGCGCGAGAGCTCCCGAGACTGTCGGCAGCTTTGCTAAAGCTCGTTAGGTCGGCGACGCGTACAAAAGCTTCTAGTGATTTGATGCGGTCCATTGTTCGGAAATCTTGAATAAAACGTTATTTAAATATGTATCTATTGTTATTGGAGAAATAATATGCCTTTCGGAGACGGTTTGCATCGACCTAATGCCGAAAGCATTCAATGAGCGACTTGTCGAGCTTTTGGCCGATGATCTAAGGGTGCGAAGCGATCCTCACGAATCGTCGTTGCATCGTAAGAAA
>CALKKK010000049.1 GCA_937995395.1 uncultured Sutterella sp.
ATCATATACTATAATAACGAATTGAAACGATTTTGTTTTCAATTCATTTATCAGGGGGATAAATTAAAAAATGAACGCAATTTTGGAAAAGAGCTTAAAAGATCTCAAGGCGCAGGAAGCCAAGCTTCAGGCAAAGAAAGATGCCGTGCGTCGCGATGCCATCAAGGAAATCAACGGCATGATTGCTCTCTTGGGCATCAAGGCAAGCGAATTGAGCTTTAAGGGTGCCGCCGTTGCCGCACCGGCACCAGTTGCCGAAGTCAAAGAAAAGGTTAAGAAGTCCCGCCGCTCCAGCGGCCCGGCCAAGCCCAAGTACATGGCTCCCGACGGCACGCTTTGGAGCGGTCGCGGTCGTGTCAAGAAGGGCATTCAGGCCGCGCTCGATAGCGGCATGACGCTTGAAGACATGCTGATCAAGGAATAATCCGATCGGCAAAGCAACAACAAGAAAGGCGAACGAATGGGATTCGCCTTTTTTGTGGTTGGAGGGATCATGAACTATCGCTAGTCACAGTGCAATAGTTAAATGCTATCAATAGATAAAATAAATAATATTGGACATTGCAATAGAAAACATTTAATATGATGACAACACAACGGAAACGACGCAACAAACAAAACGTCTTTCCACCTTTTAGGAGAAATACCATGTCTTGCCATCACGAAAATCTTTCCGCTTGCGAATCCAAGGGCGTCTGCCCCGTCAAGGTCTACTTGGCTAACCTCGCCGTTTGGAACGCCAAGCTTCATAACCTTCACTGGAACGTCGTCGGCCGCGCCTTCGTGCAGGTTCACGAGTTCACGGAATCCCTGTACGACGCCGTGTTCGAACAGTACGACCAGGTCGCTGAAGCCATGAAGATGCGCGACGGTTTCCCGCCCGTGAAGTTGGCCGAATTCTTGGAATTGGCCACGATCGAAGAACTCGAAAGCCGCGACTATCCGGTCGGCGAAGTGGTCGAAGTTGTTTTGGCCGACATGCTCAAGATGCAGGCCTTGGCTAAGGAAATCCGCAAGGGAGCCGACGAAATGGGCGACGACTTGTTGGTTGCACAGTTTGACGGCTACTTGGAAAGCTATGCCAAGAACGTCTGGTTCTTGAAGGCCATGACCAAGAATTGCTAATACAATCAAAACGTTGATACGGCAAACTTAACCTCGAAAGTTTGTCATAAGACGAACCCCCTGACCCTGGTTTCGAACATCGTGTCGAAGCCGGGGTTTTTCGTATGCGTGCCACACGCAGACACGTGCAGAAACGAGTCGCTTGACAAAAATTTGTTCTGAGTCGGCTAAATATCTGTCATAAAAGACGGACAACTGTTTTTAGAAAATCTTTAGAAAATAAGCGACAAAATTAGATACGGTGTTTTTAGTAGACAATAGATTTTTGCTATGAATTTTTCTTGCCTATAGATGTAACCAAACATTGCAAAATGTGTATAAAACAATACGCGTGCTCTATAAAATCCAATAAAAACAATAGAGTGTAAGAGTTTGATAATTCTAACTTAAGGAATGATACGCATTAAGCATCAAAATTTATAAGATTTTGCCTATTGACATCCTAGGGATCGCCCTCATAGAATCACAAGCCAAATGAGAAGCGTTCTCATTCTCATTGTTGTTTACTGTTCCGAAAAAGAGATTTTTCAGTGGCAAAAATCCGACTTTCGAGTCCTGTAAGCAATGAGAGTTTTATATAAAACCAACGGGATGACAAAAATGAAATTCTTTGAAACTATCGAAAAGTTCATCGACGACGAAAGCGGTGTGACGGCTATCGAATACGGTATTTTGGCTGCAGCCATGGCAGCTGCCGTCGGTTACATCTTTTCGTCTGACGGAGCCTTCATTTCCGCATTGCGTGACAAGTTCCAGCAGATCGCCAACGACATCTCGGGCGCAGGCAAGAACGTCAGCATCAAGTAATTGAATTTCGGAAGTTTGTCGGTGGTGAGCGCAGTCACTCTTTTCGTGGCAATTGTTGCGGCGACAGCCGTGATCTGGGCTGCCGGAGAAGATTTGCTGTTTCGCAGAATTTCCAATCGCGTCGTCTTCATCGTGTTGGCAGCAGCGTTTGTGAACTTTTTTGCGGGAATTAAGCTCGACGCATCCCTTACAGGGAGCGATACCCAAACCGGTTTGATCACAGCCGGTGCCGTTCTTCTCGTCGGCTTTGTGCTTTATCTGAGAAAAACAGTCGGGGCAGGGGATGTGAAACTGGCTTTTGCTCTGAGTCTGTTACTCGGAGACTTGGCGCCGCTCTTTCTTTTCGTGGCGTCTTTGACCGGCGGATTGATGGTGTTGGGCTTGCCGCTTTTACGCATGCTCGAAACCAAATTGGGTGTTTTGGCCGTTGAATTTGCCTCTTGGTCGGGGTATTCGATGGCGCGTACGCCCGTGGGGTTGATGAACGACGAACGGCGAAACGGTCTGCCTTACGGGCCGGCTTTAGCAGTCGGAACCCTTTTTGTTTTACTCGGTTCGCTGTAACCGAAGTCCTCGACCAACTTCACGAAACGAAAGATTCAAGCAATTAACGAACAAAAGGGAAGCATCGTGAAACTCAAGGCTTCATCGATCATTCTTCTTGTCTTTGCAGCCGTTTTGGCCTTGTGCGCGGCCTTTGTGGCAAGAAGTCTTTTAGCACCGCAAGCCGTTGAGGCAACGCAAGAAGCGGTTGCGCAAGAAAACCAAGCGCCCGATATCTTTGTCGCAGTCGCGGCCAAAGCCGTACAGCCGGGGCAATTTATCGGTGCCACCGATTTGCGTTGGATTCGTATGAAGGCCGACGAAGTGCCGCCGGCAGCCTATACGGCACAAAATGCGCGCGATCGCGCGGTGGCCAAAAATCTTTTGGGCGCCACCGTTCGACGCGACGTTAATGACGGTGACATTCTCAGTGAAGATATGTTGCTTTTCCCGGGCAATCCCGGCTTTATTGCTGCGGTTTTGACGCCGGGCAAGCGTGCCGTTTCCATTCCGACCTCTGCCGTGTCGAGCAACTCCGGTTTGGTGAGTGCCGGCGACTGGGTTGACGTGATTTTGTCCTTGTCGAAGTCTTCTGCCGAAGCTATGAGCGAAGCTCAGCCCGGCAACACCAATACCGACACCACAGGCTTTACCAAGTTGGCTGCTCAAATCATTCTTGAAAACGTGCGTGTTTTGGCTTTGAACAACAACACCGAAAGCATTGCACCGGCAACAGAACCGAGAACGACAGAAACGCGTCGTACGCAACAAACGCAAACCACGCGTCGTACCGAATATCGCACGATCACGCTCGAAGTGAGCCCCGAAGACGCCAAGCGTCTGGCCGTAGCCAAAGAAGTGGGCGATTTGCAGGTGGCCTTGCGCGGCTTGCGCGAGGATCAGGCTCAATCGGTTCAAGCCGGTAAAGACGTCACGCACCTGCAGGATGCGACCGGGGTTTTGGGCGCAGCACGTCCGGCTTCCAAAACCGTCATGAGCTATCAAGGCCAAACGGTCGTACCGCTGACTTTCTGATGCACTTCATGTTGAGAGATCGAACATGTACGATTCACTGATTCAAATGAAAATGAAACGAACCTTTGTCGCTGCTGCAGCCGCCGTCGCGCTAGGAGCCGCTTTGTGCCAGGGCGCAATTGCTGCCGTCACGCCGGTCGTGCCCTCCGACGTCACGGTTTTGAATTCGGATACCAACCTCAAGGACAAGCTCAAGGTCACACAGCACACGGGCCAGATGCGCTTGTTCATCAAGGAAGGTTCTCTCTTGACGTTGCCGCGCGCCGCGAGCAAAGTGTTTGTTGCCACCCCCGGTATCGCCAGCTTTCAGATGCCTTCGCCCGACAAGGTCTTTTTCTTCGGTCAAACGGCAGGCAACACCACGTTTTACGCTTTGGACGATGCAGGCGAAGTGATTGCCGCCGTGCAGTTGAGCGTCGAACACAATCTTGAAAAACTGCAGGCCGACATCGTGCGCGCCGTGCCCAACGCCAAGATAGAATTGGTGCCCGCTTTAAACGGTCGCATGATCGTGCGTGGCAAGGTCAAGACGGCGATGGACTCGCGTCGCGTCACCCAGCTTGTCGAAAGCTATCTGATCTCGAGCGCTGCGCAAGGCGGCGGGATGGGCCAGGAGGCCTCCGGCGGTGGGCAATCGCAGAGTTCGGGGGGGGG
>CALKKK010000050.1 GCA_937995395.1 uncultured Sutterella sp.
GCAAGCCCACGTTCCAGCGGTAGTTTTCTTTGACTTCGCCGCCCGAGGTGCGTTCAAGGTCAACGTACGTGTAGGTGTTTTCCGTCCAGTTGAAGTTGGCACCGATACCATACTCGACCCAAGAACCGCCCAGGTCTTCATAACTGGTATTAAATCCCTTGCCACCGTAGTAGCGTGCGTTCATTTCGCCCTTGAAATCATAGTTGCCGGAGATGCGAGCGTAGACGCTACCCTTATTGTCGGGGAACGTAAAACCCGTGCGAACGCCGATGCGACCGATCAAGCTTTCGTAACTATCCTGCTCAATGCGAATACCGTCGTTCGTGCTGAAATCGGCAGAGGTCACATAACCGTAGGTCAATTCAATCTGCGGTTCCACAAAGACACGGTCTTCGGCAAACTTGAACTTGTGCCCGACTTCTGCGCTCACACTAATGGCGTTGTTGTCGTACGCCCCGGTGTGATTGCTCAAAGTAAAGTCGTTATCCAAACGAGAGTATTTAGCCACGAGATCAAGATAGCCGCCGCAGGGAGCCAACCAAATACCGTACAAAGCCACACCGTAGTTTTTGGTGTCGGCTGACCCATTATCGAATTCGCTTTCACCATCCGTGTAGTGTGCGGCAATACCGAACTTCCAGTCGCCGGCAGAAACGTCGCTTCCGACTTGAAGCGTCGTGTTCTTGCTCAAAACAGAATTGGTGCCGTATTCCATTTCGGAGCCGTAGATACGAGCCCAAGAGCCGATGCCATTGGGAGAGTCACGTAGTTCGCCCATGCGCTTGTTCAAAGAGTCCATCTCGTGACGCCAAGACAAGGTGGACAAGGCATTCACGGACGAGGCGCTTTCGACAAAAGTATTTTTCGTAATACCGGTCACGGTGTAACCATCAGCTGTTCGTTTTCCTTTCAAACCGTCATTGACCAAGCCTTGTTCAACGACGATATCGTTGGCGCTCTGAACCTCCTGCCCACCGACGGTAAAAGCATCGACAAGTGCAGCTGCCGCCTCTTGCGGAGTAGCGTACTGATCATTCGATGTTCCTTCGGCTACCAGAGTCATGCTGTCGACAGCTTGAGCGAAGTTAACGCCTTGGTTATTAGCAAGGTCACTGAAACTCAGCGTTTTGTTCCGACCTGTGAAACTTACGATCTCGTATTTGCCAGCGCCTACCGAGACGGTTGAATCATTGGCTTCAATGCTGCCCAATTTGGCATCCTGCGTGATATCGCTCACCGTCAACTCAGCCTTGTTCAAACTGATAGTTCCTTCGTTTGACACATTTCCATGAAGGACCAGAGCTCCAAATTGATCGTCATTTCCCTGAACTGTGATCTTCGAGCTTTGATCGGTGGCTGACAGCGCCGTATTCCCAGTCAATGCCAGCGAACCATTAATGTTGACTTCTGCTCCGTTGACATTCATCCCGATGGATGTCAAGCCCTTTGCTGTTGCGGTATTTGTCCCATTCAAGTCGAGTACGCCACCGACAACATTAAATCCCATGGCAGTATTGGATGAATTCTGCGAATTACTCTCCACCAGTAACGTAACATCGGACATAGAGCTCACAGCACCTAAAGTTACTGAGATTCCAGAAGCATCCCCTAATCTCGAGGTAACTGCTAAATAGGATGTCCCGCCGATATTGACACTAGATCCACGGTTATCATAGCTTCCTCTGGAATCTATACCTATTTGATCACCATTACCCGATAACGTGATAGCTACACCATTGTCGATACATATCGCCCCAGGTCCAGGATAACTTGAGGGGGTTGTTGCGGCCTGAATACCGTATGTGGTCGCATTCGAGATTGAGTTTACTGAAATGACCGCCTTATCGGCCTTAATTTCCGACTCGCCTTGCGCGAATAGCCCCACAACACCCCCATTGCCAGCTTGTGTTATATCTACACGGACGGTGCCGTCGATTTCTAATCCAGAATTCAACTGTATTGAAGAGTTGTAATCACCGCTCACATAAGCGCCCATAATTTCATAATTGCTAGACACATCCAAATTAATATTGAAATCTTTTATGAAATGAGCGTTGGTATTGTAAGCGCTACCTTCGAGGGTAATACCGTGGATACCTGTTTTATCTAAATTGATATATTCGTTGCGATCATCTCTTGCTGCAATAGAAACAGTCACGGTATCGTTAGCGACGAAAGATGATTTACTGCCAAAGATCCCTTCCACCCATCTTAGCTTGGCGCTGGAGTCGTGGATATTGATATTGACATCTGTCTTTCCGACACTAATCTTCGTTTCCTTTGATCCACCAACGATTTGAAAACCAAAGGTTCGTCCTGAGTCTGAATCAATGGTAATCGATGTCAAACCAGTGGACATATCTAGCGTTGAATTGTTAGCTAAAACACCGACGCTATAAGCATCGTCTCCAATTGATTTTTTTGAAGAAGTGTGAATAGTTGTATTACCAAGAATTGAAACTTCTCCTCCGACTGCTCTAAATCCGTATGCCGTTGCTCCATCGGCCGTAGCATTGGCATCGATACTGACGTTTCTCTTGAATGTAATATCTTTGTCGACAACCACACCGAATATCATTAGATGTCCTTCAGGTTGTGTTCCAGTAGTGATCGTCACATCTTCTTCGAAGTCTTTATTCGGTTGATAGATACCAGCGTACTTTCCGTTTGCGTATTGAGTACCCTCAACGATCACGTAGTCTGCGGCGTGAACACTTAAAACAGGCAATGCAAGCATCATTGCGGAAAAAAGAACCGAATGCTTGTAGGAGGAATAACTTGTCATCTAAGTCCCTTATTAATTCGATAATTGTTGACAGAAGATATAAATACAATAAAACAGAATTTGAATTTTTTTGAACAGAATGATTTCGGTCTATCTTATTTAACGATTGATTAGGATAGCCTCCTCTAATTGCGATTGGCAAGTCATACGAGACATGTAACCAAAATTGTTGTATGACTCATACGAATTTAAGCTGATTGATGAAAAACCCGCGATCGCTTCCGAACGCGGGGTATCTTTGCTCCTCCCATCACGAAGGAATTCATTGAAGTGGTTTAAAGCTTATTTGCCGTCAGACTTCTTGACTTCCTTGGCAGCTATGCGCTGAGCTCCAAGGTTGTCGAGGTATTCGGGCGTGATGTCGCCAGTGCCGTAAATACCATCAAAGCAGCTCAGGTCAAACTGCTTGATCGTGGGATTTAAGTCCGTCAAAGTGTTCTTCAAGCCTTTGACCGGCAAGAAGATCACGGCGTCTGCCCCAATCTGGCGCGCCACTTCTTCAGCGCTCTGGCCATGGCCGCAAATGAGTTCCGAGCGCGTCAACATGTTAATACCGTAAACGTTGGGGTACATCACGCGAGGAGCGGAAGAAGCCACAAACACCTTCTTGGCACCGGACTCGCGGGTCACACGCACGATTTCACGTATGATGGTGTCGCGCACGACCAAGTATTCGCAAGGCCACATACAAGGGCTGGGCTGTTGATCAAGAGGTCGTAACGGGAAGATTAAACGTATTCAAAAACACAAATATAGGGCTTCAAGCAGATTGCTCAAAGCCCCTCTTGGTTTGAGATTATTGATTCAGTCGCTATTTAGAATACATGACGCAAGCCCACGTTCCAGCGGTAGTTTTCTTTGACTTCGCCGCCCGAGGTGCGTTCCAGATCAACATACGTGTAGGTGTTTTCCGTCCAGTTGAAGTTGGCCCCCACGGCGTATTCGACCCAAGAGCCGCCCAAGTCGTTCTTAAACGTTTGACGCTGCATTTGGTCGTTGACAAGTTTCGAGGCCGTGTACTCCGTTTCACCCATGAAGTCATAGGCGCCCGATACGCGTGCATAGAGCGTACCGCGGTTACCCGGGAAATAGAAGCCCACACGGATACCTGCACGACCGATGAAGCTCTCGAAGTCTTCCTGATCGACCGTGGTGCCGGTGACAACCGTGAACTTATCACCCGCAATACGCCCGTAGGTCAGTTCAACCTGCGGTTCGACGAAGGCGATGTCGTTTAACTTGAAATGCCAGCCGTATTCGGCGGAAAGACTGACGGCATTGTTGTCGCTGTCGCCCTCAAAGCCGTTTAACGTAAAGTCGCTCGACATACGGGTGTACTTGGCAATCAGATCTACGAACTGGCCGTTGTCGGCAAACCA
>CALKKK010000051.1 GCA_937995395.1 uncultured Sutterella sp.
CTTTACGCCCGAAAACCTGCGTTTGAACTACCGCATCGTCGAAGCCTTGAACCGCTTCGGTCGTACCCGCGGCATGACGGCAGCTCAAGTCAGCTTGGCTTGGATGCTCGCCAAGGCTCCCTGGATCGTTCCGATTCCCGGCACGACCAAGATGTCGCACATGGAAGAAAACATTCGCAGCACCGGCTTTAAGGTCTCTGCCGACGAATGGAAGGCTCTTGAAAACGAAATCGACGCCATCGGCGTTGTGGGCGACCGTTATCCGGCTTCCCAGCAGGCTCAGGTTCAGACAAAGTAAATCGAGGAGGGTAAGACCATGATCTCGTTAACTCGTCGTCAGTGTTTGGCCGCCGGCACTGCTTTGGCATTAGGCACCGTAGTCAGCCATCCTCTTTTTGCCAAGGATCTCGGCCGCGTGGCCATCGTCTACTTCAGTCGCACCGGTACGGTTCACACCATGGCCCAAGCCGTTGCTGCTCGCACAGGTGCTCAAGTCTTTCGCATCGATGTGAAAGAGCCCTATGCAGCCGACTATAGCGACATGACGGACATTGCGCGTGACGAAGTTCGCCGCAATGCCAGACGTGAACTCTCGACGACGGTTGGCGATTTGTCCGGTTTTGACACCATCTTCATCGGCTCTCCTTATTGGTGGGGAAGCATTTCCGTGCCGATGAACACCTTCTTGATGGATCACGACTTGGCCGGCAAACAGGTTTATCCGTTTATTGCCTCGGCAAGTTCTCCGGCTGACGGTGCGATCAATCGAATCAAGACACTTTGCCCGAAGGCTATGATCGGCAAAGAGCTGCATGTCACGGGTTCGGACGCCGGCAACCTTGAGAAGCTCGTCAACGACTGGATCGATCAAATCAAAGCCTCTTAATCGGTCTTTATCCGAACTTAGACGCCCCGAATTTGCGCTTGCAGACTCGGGGCGTTTTTGCAGTATGAAAGCCAAGCGAGTAGGCGGGTCGAAAACGGAATTAGACGCAAATTTCTCCTTTAAAATCAATGTTCTACATAACTGCCATTATGTTTTTCATATTCATAGAGAAGGGGAATTTCGTTTGCAAATTAGGTGAAATTCTTGCATAACCCCGTGCAACAGTACCTGACAGGCCCTGCACTCTCAAGTGGTGTATGCTCCAGGTCGTTTGGCCGGCCGGACCTAGTCTTGCCGGCATTTTTATTGTCTGCAGTTTGCCCAAAAACAGGGGGTTGAGGATCAATGATTTCCCAAAAATAAAAGAATTTGATCCTCAGAATCAATTATTGACAAATATCAAAAAGACATTCTGACTTCTCAGTAAAGTAATGGTCAAGTTGGAATAGAGAGACAATTTCTCATCTTGTTCCGATGAAAAAATATTGCGATTTTCACTTGCAATTTTGTTTTCAATTGCTTAAGATTCGGTCTGATAGTTCCCGAAGGCCTCTGTCCAAGTTGTTGGGCATGCGTAAAAGTGAGGGACATCTGGCCGACACCGCTTGCGCTGTCGGCATTTTCATTTATGCAGTACTCAAAAAAGTTTTTTACCCCGGAAGAATTACATGAGCACATGCGTGTTAGAGGACTTAACATCCATAATACACAGCTGTTTTACAAACTCCTTCACCACATTGGTTTTCATCTGCTTGACGATTATTGCGATGCCTTCCTTATCTCAGGCACAAGTGTCAAGCGAACTCAGAATTGAGCCCCGCGGACGAATTTTAAATTGACCCCATAAAGATCATTCCGAAAGAGCCGTTCCGGCAGCTCTCACAG
>CALKKK010000052.1 GCA_937995395.1 uncultured Sutterella sp.
GCCTTGGCTTCGCCGCCGAACTTGGCAGACAAAACCGTGCAGATGGCAGCCGTCAGAGTGGTCTTGCCATGGTCAACGTGACCGATCGTGCCCACGTTCACATGGGGCTTTGTACGTTCAAACTTACCTTTTGCCATGGTTTACTCCTGAACAAAAGCCGGTTTCCCGGATTCATGCAAATGTGAAAGAAAAAAGAATTACTGGTGCCCGTGATGCGGATCGAACGCATGACCTCTCCCTTACCAAGGGAGTGCTCTACCACTGAGCCACACGGGCACACTTTGATGCTGGAGCGGGTGAAGGGAATCGAACCCTCGTCGTAAGCTTGGAAGGCTTCTGCTCTACCATTGAGCTACACCCGCCCTCGCGTACAACTGCAATTCGGTTTCAACCCAACTGCAATTTCGCTAAAACTTGCTGGTGGAGGGGGATGGATTCGAACCATCGTAGGCATAGCCAACAGATTTACAGTCTGCCCCCTTTAGCCACTCGGGCACCCCTCCGTTGCGAATTGCAGATTATGCGGATGGAAAATCACTTTGTCAAGTTTTTTCCAGTTTGACGTGCAAAATTTTTCTACACGCTTGATCTGCTTACAATTCTCGACGAGATTGTGTTCCCTTTCCGATGCAACAAAGCAAACTGCTTTATTGCTCCAAAAGGAAGATGCATCTTACAGAAGTTTTTTCAGTTTTTCAAGCTGCTCCGGTCATTATTTGTACAAAAACCGAAAACATCAACAAAACCCAACCGGCTTTTCCGAGCAGATCCGCCCAGGAAAAGTTCGTTTGGATATTGTCGTACTCGGCCTCAAGCCACTGATTGCTTCCTTTTTTCGTTCGCGCAATCACCAGGGGCGTCAAGATAAAAAGCCGCCCCATGATAAAGAGCAACCCCAAGTTGCCCAAGGCACTGGCCGGCGCATGGGATTCGAAGTCGGCCGCAGCCGCGGCCATTGCCGCCGCCGTTGCGATGTATAAAACCAAGCGCATCAAGCGAATTTCTCGCATACTGCCGGCACGCATCCGTTCTAATCGGGAATCTTCTTGAAACATGAACAAACAAAACACCAAATAATCTTCTGTGCGCATCCTTTCGATGCGTAACTTTGCGAGAGCCTATTCTGACACAAGTTTTGTGCTCGCGACTCCCATCCGTTCTTAACGTTTCTCATTCTTGTGCAAAGAAACGTTTCCGTCTGTTGCGTGTGCTACCCAAAACAAGGTCAAGCGCGTACAGTACAAGTAGAGAAACGCACATTGACAAGCAACGGAGGATACGGCTATGACGGCAATTGGAAAAACGACGCTTGCACTACTTTCGTTGGCCGCAGTCGGTTTGGCGACCATCAGTACGCCCGCCTCAGCCGGTCCGCATCATCGCCCGGGATGGGGGCCGAGACCGCCTATGCATCGCCCGGCGCCTCCGCCTCCCATGCGTCCGAGAATTCACCATTCCGGCTGGCACAGCGGTTGGTATTGGGGGCCATTGGCTGCCGGCGCCACACTTTGGGGATTAAGCGAGCTGATCGACAGCCAAAGAAGCAACGCCGTGCAGGCTCCGAGTCAGGTCGTTGTTCCGGTACAACCCCAAGTTCAGCAACCGACAACAGTCTATTGGTGCGAAGCCGAAAAAGGCTTTTTCCCGCAAATCAGAGCGTGCCCGACCGGTTGGACCGCCTTGCCTGCAACGGCAGTGCCTCCTGCAAACTAACCGGCAAATGTTGTCTCGATCCACTCTTGGATGACGGAAGCTACTTCATGCGGACACTCCGTCATCGGCCAATGCGCACAAGTCACCGTGCGCATTTGTGCGTTCTGGAGATTTGCTACCCATTTGGCCATGGCCTTTTCATCGGTAAAAGTTCCCGAACTTGCCGCAATCACCAACGTAGGGCACGAAATATCCTTGGCTTCCGGAGAACGCCTGCCGACCTCAAGCAGATCTCTTAAATAAGGCGCCAAATGGATGTATTGCAAATCGGCTTTGGCAGAAGAGTACTGCTTGATGAATTCTTCCAATTCTTTGCCGCCTTTGGCGATTTTTTCACGTGCTTTGGCATCCATTGCACGCAAATCCTGAGGATGAAGCTTGCGCACAAAGCCCAAAGTATTCATCGCGCGCGTGACGGCTTCGGCAACGCGTAACATCGGAAGTTTTCGCTTCATTCCCAAAGCCTTGGGCGTGAGCGCTTCGGTCACCAATGGATCCAACAGTACGAGTCCCTCGATACGATCGGCATATCGGGCTGCAAAATTCATCGCGACCTGAGCCCCCAAGCTGTGACCGATCACCACGGCTTTTTGCACCTGCGCCGCATCCAAGATAGCAGCCACATCCGCGCACCAATCTTCCAATCGGGCTTTTTTACTGCATACGCTGGCTGCGTGGCCGCGCAAGTCCATACGAATGATGTCGTAGTGCGCTTTTAACGGAGTCGTATCGACGAATTCTTCCCAACGACTGCCGTTACTGGCCACGCCGTGCAACAGGACGACTGTGCCTTTGCGCTCGCCGCTCGTTTTGAGCAAAGACCAATTGAGCCAGGCATTTTGGCGTTGAAGTCCGTGTCGCACTTCTGTCGGCAACAATCGGTAAGCCAGACCTTCTTTTTCCTGGAGGCTGTATCTGACTTTCATCTGCATTTTCTCTCTTTATCGGTTGTTTACGGTTCGTGTTTTCTAACTTCGGCAGCCAAACGATAAAACGTACGTTGGCTCAATCCCAATTTTTTCGCAAGTTCGGCTCTCGGCCCCTTGAATTCTTCCAGCACCCAGCCAAGGTAACGCTCTTTTAACGCTTCAAGCGTGACGATTTCGGCTCCCGGCGTAAAGAGTTCGTTTTCTTTTTCAGTTTGCTCCAAAGCAATATCGGCGACTCGAATGGTTCGATCCTGACAATGTTCGGCTGCGACCACAAGGGCATTGCGAAGCGAGCGCATATTGCCCGGCCAATCGCAGTGCGTCAATACCTCAAGGGCTTCTTCGGTGATTTTGAACGTATTGTAGGGGGCAATTCCCCGAATGAAATGCTTGGCCAACGGAGCGATGTCTTCTTTGCGCTCTCTTAACGCCGTGACGTGAACGGAATCCGATGAGAAAAGATCCGAAAAAGCGCCAGGCAACTTTTTACCGAGCCTTACTTCGTTGAGGCAAAAGCGACTGGAGACCATCAAACGAAACGATTGCCCTTCTTTTTGTTTGGCTTTTTGGACGGCCTTGATCAACAAAGTACACGCCGTTTTGCCAAGACTTTCGGCAGAATCGATAAACAACGTGCCACCTGCAGCTCTGACAAACAATCCGGGCATGCTCCCCTCTTTTTTGCCGCCCCGGCCGCACAAAAGATCTCTGGCATCCTCGTCGGTCAGGTCACAAGCATCCACCGTCACAAAGGGTTGCGAAGCTCTCTGACTATTTTCGTGCACCGTACGCGCATAAAGTTCTTTTCCGGTTCCGGATTCTCCGCTCACCCAAACGGGAGAGTCCAAACCTGCGCATTTGGCCATTTCGTGTACGGTCTTTTGATGCGCCAAGGATACGCCCACATAGCCGCGCGAATCGTGCATGACGCCGAGCCCCTTTTTCACGACAAAGCGCTCCAACCAATAAACGACTTTGCCGTCCGAAGACAGAATCGGACGCATCGTCACGGTATAGCGCGTCATGTACGCACTGGCGTAAACGGTTTGCTGTACCTGAGCCTCTTGAAGCGTTGTACTCGCTTGGGCTAACGGGCACCCCAACCCGCAAGTTGCACAATTGCTCGCTCGATGCAATGTTTCCCAGCACAGCTTGCCTTCAAAACCGAAGGCGCCGAACACGCGTGAAAAAGCCGAATTGACGCACGCCACCGTCATATCGTCGGCGCGAATCAAAAATGCAGGATCGCTTACGGCTTCCAGCATACAGGCAAGTTCGCTCGGTACCGCCACAGGCAAGCTCCACAAAAAATCCTCGGTTCGAAAACTCCATTTAAACGCGTTTATTTTGACACCGATCCCCAAAGCGACTCTTAGCAAAAATCAAATAGGACGAGAAAAACTGCCAAATTTGGCAGTCAAAACTCTGAAAGCATTGAAAACGTATCAAATTTTTTCCGTTTACGTCTGTTTTTTTCCTTTGTAACGCCTAATATGGTGCCCTGTAAATTCCCCATTGTTGTGTCAACGGACAGGATGAAACGATGACCGAACTTCAAAAAACCAAAAAGAGCCCCCGTCTAGTGATGGAGATCGGCCTGGTGCTTTGTTGCAAGCTCGCCGTGATTTTTGCCCTTTGGTTCTTTTTCTTCGGACCGGACAAGCGGATTGAGCAAACTCCGGAAGCCGTCGCGGCAGGCGTATTGGATCGACCTGTCGTTCAAGAACCGGCACAACGCAGTTCAAACCACTAGAAACGCACCGTTTGAGCCCCTTGGCGTTTTTCGGAGTTTTTTATGTTTTCTTCAGAACTCGTTGATCTTTCGCGACTGCAGTTCGCTCTCACGGCCATGTACCACTTCTTGTTTGTCCCGCTTACACTCGGACTTTCATTCATGTTGGTCGTCATGGAAACGTGTTACGTCGTTACCGGCCGCGAAGTCTATAAAGATATGACCCGTTTCTGGGGCAAGCTCTTTGGCATTAACTTTGCTTTGGGCGTTGCCACAGGTATCACGATGGAATTCCAGTTCGGCACGAACTGGGCCTACTACTCTCACTATGTGGGCGACATTTTCGGCGCCCCCTTGGCTATTGAAGGCTTGATGGCCTTCTTTATGGAATCGACCTTCATCGGTTTGTTCTTCTTCGGTTGGAATCGCCTTTCCAAGGGCGGCCACTTGATTTCCACTTTCTTGATGGCGTTGGGCTCCAACCTGTCGGCCCTGTGGATTTTGGTTGCCAACGGCTGGATGCAGTATCCGGTGGGCAGCGAATTCAACTACACCACCATGCGTATGGAAATGACCAACTTCTGGGAAGTCGTCTCCAGCCCCTGGGCCCAGGCCAAGTTCATGCACACGATTAACGCCGGCTACATGACCGGCGCTATGTTCGTGGTCGCCATTTCCGCTTGGTACTTGATCAAGGGGCGCGATATCGGTTTTGCCAAGCGCAGCCTGCGATTGGGCGCCGTGTTCGGTCTCGTGGCCACCGTTTTGACCCTGCACATGGGTGACGAATCCGGTTACTTGGTCACGCAAGATCAACCCACCAAGATCGCTTCCATGGAAGCTATTTGGGAAACGCACGAAGCTCCGGCTCCGCTGTCTCTGTTTGCCGTTCCGGACGAAGAAGCCCGCACCAACACGGTCGATATCAGCATTCCGTGGCTTTTCGGCTTGATGGGTACGCGCAGCCTTTCTCAGGAAATCGAAGGTATCAATCCTTTGGTTGAAAAGAACGAAGCGCGCATCATCAACGGTCAGCGTGCCGTGACGCTCTTAGAAGAATTGCGCAAGGACAAGGAAAACCTCACGCTTCGCCAGCAGTTTGACGAAGTCAAGGGTGACCTCGGCTACGGTTTGTTGCTCAAGAAGTACGTCACCGACGTCTCCAAGGCTACGCCCGAACAGATTCGCTCCGCCGCTTTGTCGACCGTTCCCGCCGTGCTTCCGATGTACTGGTCTTTCCGCTTGATGATTTTCTGCGGCATCGCCTCCATTTTGGTGTTCTTACTCGGTACGGTTTACAGCATCAAGGGCACGATTGCCAGCAAGCCCGGTATGCTCAAGCTCTTCTTGTTGGCTTTGCCCTTGCCGTGGATTGCTTGCGAAGCCGGTTGGTTCGTTGCCGAATACGGCCGCCAGCCTTGGACCATTTACGAAGTGCTTCCGGTTGACTTGTCTGTTTCCGCTTTGTCGGCCGGAGACCTCTGGGGTTCTTTGGCAGGCTTTGTGCTCCTTTACACCGCGCTCTTAGTGGTTGAAATGTGGCTGATGATTCGTATCGCCAAGTTGGGTCCGAGCTCCTTGGGTACGGGTCGCTACTTCTTCGAACGCAAGGCTTAATCCTAGGGCAGGAGAAAATAAATCATGATCGATTATGAAATTCTGCGAGCCATTTGGTGGCTCTTTATCGGCGTCCTGCTCGTTGGCTTTGCCATCATGGACGGCCATGATATGGGCGTGGGTACGCTGTTGCCCTTCCTGGGCAAGAACGACACCGAACGTCGTTGCATGATCAACTCCGTTGCTCCCCACTGGGACGGCAACCAGGTTTGGTTGATTACCGGGGGCGGCGCCATCTTCGCCGCTTGGCCCTTGGTTTACGCAACGGCTTTCTCGGGCTTTTACTGGGCCATGCTCGTCGTTTTGATGGCCTTGATCTTCCGTCCGGTGGGCTTCGACTACCGCGGTAAGGTTTCCGACCCGCGCTGGCGCAATGCTTGGGACTGGGCTTTGTTTGTGGGTTCCGCCGTGCCTCCGATCATTTTCGGCGTGGCTTTCGGCAACCTCTTGCAGGGCGTACCCTTCCACTTTGACGACTCTTTGCGTCCGATCTACACCGGCAACTTCTTCGGTCTTTTGAACCCGTTCGGTTTGTTGTGCGGCGTCGTATCTTTGCTGATGATCGTTTTCCACGGTGCCAACTACTTGGTGCTGCGTACTGAAGGTGATCTGCAGCGCCGCGCCGTGACGATCAGCACGCTCTCGGGTATCGCCACTGCCGTTCTCTTCATTTTGGGCGGTGTCTGGGCCTACTTCGGTTTGGACGGTTTGGTGGTGAGCGCCGGTCTTGATCCGGCCGGCCCCTCCAACCCCTTGTTTAAGACGGTTGACGTTTATGCCGGCGCCTGGTTTACCAACTTCTACAACTATCCCGTTTTGTGGTTGGTGCCTGCTTTGGGCGTTTTGGGTGCTTTGGCCAGCGTCTTTTTCGTCAAGCAAATGAAGGCCGGTTTTGCCATCGTAAGCTCCTCCGTGATGCTTTTGGGTATCGTATTAACGCCCCTGTTGGCCATGTTCCCCTTCATCATGCCGAGCTCGACCGATCCGCGCTCGAGCCTCACGATTTGGGACTGCACGAGCTCTCAGTTGACACTGCAGATTATGTTGGTTGTCACGCTCATCTTCCTGCCGATCGTTTTGATCTACACGGGTTGGGCATATAAAGTGATGTCCGGCAAACTCAATGCCGAATACATCAAGAAAAACGACCATCATCTCTACTAATCGGTTCAGGTTTCTGTCGGTGGAAAACCGGCAGAAACTCCTGAAGAAACCTTTGAAGGAGTTAAACAATGATTTACTTCTATTGGCTGACCGGTTTGGGTTTTGCCTGCATGCTCTCCGTTGTCATCAGCACGATGATGGACAATAAGGAAGCTGCCGATGAGTAACGCCGCAGGCGGCTTGAAAATCGTCAACGGCTTTGCGCGTGTGGTGAGCCTTTTGGCCGCCACCGCCATTGTGGCCGTTGTCGTTCTCTACCCACGATTGATTGCCGAAAACGCAGCCGAAGTCCCGCACGGATTCTTGGTCTTGCTCTTAATCGGCATGAGTTGTGCCTGGGTACACGGCTTTGGATTTATCCCGCAAAACCCGATTTTGAAAATCGCTTTCTCACCCTTGGTGGCATGGCCGGTGATTGCGCTTGGCATCTGGGGTGTGTTCTTACGGTAAAGGAGTGGCTTAAATGCAAGTCAGTCTTTTTGATCGTATCGGCGGAGAAACGGCCGTTCGAAAGCTGGTTGACGCACATTTGAACATTTTGAAGTCCGACCCGGCAAATCGCGAACTGTGCGGTTACTACTGCCAAGGATTGGATCACTATCGCACACGAATGTGCGAGTACCTCACGGGCTTTCTCGGAGGACCTGCATTGTATATGCAAAACCACGGCATGCCGCATCTGAGAGAAAAGCATCAAAAGCTTTTCATTACGCCGAGGTTGCGCGACTTGTGGTACGGCTGTATGACGCATGCTTTGGAACAAGAGGTCGCCGACGAAGAGCTTCGTCGGGAGCTCGCCGCTATCTTTTGGAGCGCCGCCGACGGACTGTGTAACAGCTGATTCGCTTCTAGCTCAAATCCATCCCAAAATGAAAAGCGAAAGACTGTTTGTTCGGTCTTTCGCTTTTTCTTTGTGCGCTTGAAACGACGGTTTGTCAGAAGACGGGTTCGCCGCGACGCATCAAACTCTCAATGTGAATTTCAATGTTTTGCGTATCGTCGGCCAACCACACGATCCCGTCTTGAATCGTTGCCGCCAACTTCATGTTGCGCTTGGCCATGGCAGCAAGTTTTTCCAAATCTTCATCTGAAATCCAACGAACGCTCAACTTGTCGATCTTGGAAAAGTCGCCTTTGTGCGATGCCCACCAGGGTTCGATACGTGCCTGATCGTAAGCCAGAACCACGACGTCTTCACTCTTGCCGGCAGCCTTTCGCAGGGTCTTGGTGTCGGGCACGCCGATTTCAATCCAACGCCCGATATCTCCCGCATCGTTGATTTCCCAAAGTGCGGCTTCGTCTTCGGTGGAAATGCCGCGCCCGAATTCGACGTGCTCCCCTGCATAAAGCGCATACGCCAAAATACGCAACATCATGCGCGCTTCGGTCTCGGACGGGTGTCTCGCAACCGTCAAGGCTCGTGTTTCGTAGTAGCCGCGATCGATGTCGCTGACATCAATCGTAGCTTTATAAATTGTGGCACCTAAAGCCATATCTAAATTTCAACTCCTAAAAGGGTCAATGTCAGGGGCACTGTCACGGCAGAAACAAAGGTGGACACAAATATCGCACTGCTTGCCTCGTCTTCTTGACTTTCAAATTGTGCCGCCATGATATAGAGGTTAATCGCCACGGGCAAACACGCCAGAAGCGTCGCGGCATTGGTTTCGATTTCGGGCACGCCCAAAAGTTTGCAAAAAACATAGACGCCCAAGGGTTGAACGACCAGTTTCAAGACGGTGACGACAGAAGATCGGAGTAACGCCGCCGTAAAGCTGTGTTGCGCCAACCCCATGCCCACCACAATCAACGCGCAAGGCGTTGTCGCCGTCGACACAAGGTGCGTACAGTCTCCGATCAACTTCGGAAGTTCCAAACCCGACAAGGCCCAAATCGAGCCGCAAATAATGCCCAAAACGATCGGGTTTTTAAAGATATTGCCCATGGCGTGCAAAAACATCTTGCCGTCGATTTTGCCGCCGGTTTTGCCGAATTCGACACAGGCCGTCGCCGACGTCCACAACAGCAAAACGTTAAAAATGATGATCAACGAAATCGTGGGCATAGCGGCCGTTCCAAGACCCGTTTGAACGATGGGAACACCCAACTGCACATTGTTGCCGAAAATGCCGCCCATGCCCGTTATAACACGTCCTGTAGAGTCTTGCCGAAATAGTTTGGCCCCCAAAAAGCTCCCGAGAACATAAACGACCACGCAGGAGCCGAAAAAAGCAAGCAATACGCGCAGATCAATGGGCGGCATATCCCGCGTTTTGCTCAGCAAGTCAAAGAGCATCACGGGCATCAGAAATTTGAAGACGAATTTAGAGAGCGCCTTGGTCACGGTCGTATCAAAAAGCTTAATCTTGACCATGGCCCAGCCTAAAAAAACCATCAAAAACAAGGGGGCGCACAAAGTGAAGTGATGCCAAAACGTTGTCATTGCCGTTTCTCTTGGAAAACTACGGAACAAGCTGAAATTATCGACCCGCGCCCCGGTAGCTTGTCAACAAAACTCGCAAAAATGAAAAAACTCCCGAAGCAGGAACCGCCACGGGAGTCTTCACACGTTCAGGAGAAATCTCTCCTGATATCAACCCAAATTCTGAAAATATAGTTCAGT
This sequence comes from uncultured Sutterella sp., assembly GCA_937995395.1. Lineage (GTDB taxonomy): Bacteria > Pseudomonadota > Gammaproteobacteria > Burkholderiales > Burkholderiaceae_F > Duodenibacillus. The sequence continues at coordinate 9,779 of CALKKK010000052.1, forward strand.
AAGGACT
>CALKKK010000053.1 GCA_937995395.1 uncultured Sutterella sp.
CTTCAAAGCATAGGGGTCGTCTGCCACAGGCGAGAGATCTTCGGCGCGCTTGTAGCTTGCCAAATCGTCTTCGAGACGTTCGTCGTCGGAGCGCAGACGTTCGATATGGTAGTGCGGCGTTTCCAACGTGGTATTGGGGATCAACACCACGGGGATGCGGAAGCGCTGTTCGACCTTGGAAATTTCGGCACGCTTTTCGTTGAGAATGTAGGTGGCAACATCCACCGGGACTTGTGCGTGCAACGCTCCCGTGCCTTCCTTGGCTGCTTCTTCCTGAATGATGCGCAAAACTTGAAGAGCGCAGCTTTCGGTGTCGCGAATCACGCCCACACCGTTACAACGCGGGCAGGTGATGTGGCTGCCTTCGGACAATGCCGGACGCAAACGTTGACGAGACAATTCCAAGAGACCGAAGCGGCTGATTTTGCCGATCTGCACGCGGGCGCGGTCGGGATGAATGGCTTCCTTGATGCGCTGTTCGATCTGACGCTGGTTCTTGACGTCGTTCATGTCGATGAAATCGATCACGATCAAACCGCCCAAGTCACGCAAACGCATCTGACGAGCGACTTCATCGGCAGCTTCCAAGTTGGTCTTCAAAGCCGTTTCTTCGATGTCGGCGCCGCGCGTGGCTCGAGCCGAGTTCACATCCACTGCCACCAAAGCTTCGGTATGGTCGATCACAATGGCGCCGCCCGAGGGCAGGGGCACCGTGCGCGAATAAGCCGTTTCGATCTGGTGTTCAATCTGGAAACGAGAGAACAACGGCGTTTCTTCACGATAGCGCTTGACGCGATTGACCATGTCGGGCATGACGTGCGCCATGAACTGACGGGCCTGATCGTAGATGTCGTCGGTATCGACCAAAATTTCGCCGATATCGGGCTGGAAGTAGTCGCGAATGGCGCGAATGACCAAGTTGCTTTCTTCGACGATCAAAAACGGTGCCGGGTTGGCGCGCTTTAAGGGCTTGCCGTCCTTAACGGATTCCGTAACGTAGTGCGTGACAGGGCGACCCTTTTCGGTCGTGTGGTATTCGTACTGAGGGGTAGCGGCTTCGCTGATGGCATCCCACAGTTTTAAGAGGTAGTTCAAGTCCCACTGCAATTCTTCGGCAGTGCGACCGATACCGGCCGTACGCGCAATGGTGCTCATGCCGCGGGGCAAGTCGAGCTGATCCATCGTTTCGCGCAATTCCTGACGTTCTTCGCCTTCGATACGACGAGAAACGCCGCCGCCGCGCGGGTTGTTGGGCATCAAAACGAGGTAGCGACCGGCCAAGCTGATAAAGGTGGTGAGCGCCGCACCCTTGTTGCCGCGTTCTTCCTTTTCCACCTGAACAATGAGTTCCTGGCCTTCGACCAAAGCCTCGCGGATGGTGGCGGTACGAACGTCCACGCCTTCCTTGAAGTAGCTGCGCGAGACTTCCTTAAAGGGCAGGAAGCCGTGACGGTCTTCGCCGTAGTCCACGAAACAGGCTTCAAGCGAAGGTTCAATTCGGGTGATGATACCCGTGTAGATGTTGGATTTACGCTGTTCGCGGCCGCTTGATTCGATGTCGATATCGATCAACTTCTGGCCGTCGACGATACCCACGCGGGTTTCTTCCGCGTGCGTCGCGTTAAATAGCATGCGTTTCAATTTGCACTCCTAGTCGGGACAGCCTCTTTCGCGGGCATGTTGTCCCAAATTCACTTAAGCGTGCCGAACTGAAAAACAAAACGGGCGAATAACAGCCAAGCCGATCGGCCCGACGGATAAGCGTGCGACACGGTCGCACACTCCTCGAGCAAGTGAGGAAAGCTTCGCTTTCAGTTTGTGTCGGTCGTCTATTACGACACGTTGGGGAGAGCACCTGGCGCACGACGCGGACGGTTTGTCCGGTCGGAAAAATTCCTTGGCGGTTGAATCAACCGAGTCAAGGACAGCTCGATCCCTCACAACACTAATGAGCTTTCGATGAAGAGAAATGCCGGCAACGTCACCCACGACAAAAGGCCGGTTCAAACCCAAAAGGCGGGTGACCAGCGTCAGTGTCAGAGTCAATAAGGCAGCGCGTTGCAGCAAAACCGGTTCCTTTAGCGTCAATTCGCGAAAAATTTTGTTCTTCGCCGACAAGCCGTACGAAGTCTTTCCGTACGGCCGAGAGTCTGATGAAGACCTTACTTTCTGTCGGAATCGTCGCGACCGAGGCCGACACACGCGTTTTGTCATTCGTCACAGGGGACACGCGCAGGGCAACTCAAAGCCGAAATTCGATTGCACAAAAAGAAAGTATCTCTTACAGGCTCGTTTTATAAAACTTGTACTCAAACCGATGTCGGACTTGGTGCAACGACGTGCGCCAGTTTCCTCGATCGGCCGTTAAAGCATCTGCAAACTACGACGCTTTTCCTGCCATTTTTCATACAAATGAAACCGGCAAAGATAAGCAGTGCGAAAATTCGTAGACGGGACTTGAAACCGCTACAATGAGCGGTTTGAAAATCCGTTTCACAAAAAAGGCCTCGTGCGCGTACAGTCACTCGATTTCGGTTAAAAAAGCCGAAAAAAGAGTGAATTGTCACGCTGACGAAAGTCCTTTTTCACAAATGTGTAAGTATATCGTTTTATGCCCGAAGTTGCTCGAAAAAACCGCCAGCAAACCGCAAAAAGTTTGGAAAAAAATCGCCCTGCCGACACAACACCTGCGGTGAGCGCCTTTGATGCGGTGCAATATCTTGAAATTGATGAAGCCTTGGCCGGTCAACGTTTGGACAACTTCCTCATTAAGATCCTTAAGGGTGTTCCCAAAAGCCACATCTATCGCATCGTGCGAGGCGGCGAGGTTCGCATCAACAAAAAACGCTGTGCGGTCGATGACAGAATCCAAACAGGTGACGTGGTGCGCATTCCCCCGATTCGCGTGAGCCAAAAGAGCCAAGATGAAGCAGTGCCAGCGATTGACGAAAAGGAACTTCCGATTCTTTTTGAAGACCGAGACCTCTTGATCGTCAATAAACCGGCAGGGTTGGCTGCCCACGGGGGTTCGGGCGTGAAGTTTGGCTTAATCGAGCGACTGCGCAGTGCCAGACCCGATGCCAAATTTCTGGAATTGGCGCATCGCTTGGATCGCGATACGTCGGGCGCCATTATCATTTGCAAAACACGCAAAGCGCTTGTGCGTTTGCACGAAATGCAGCGAGAAGGCGAAATTCACAAGCACTATCGACTGCTTGTGGCCGGCGACTGGGTCAACGACCGTCAGCATGTGAAGGCGCCGTTATCCAAATATGTGTTACCCAGCGGCGAGCGTCGCGTTAAAGTCGACGAGGTTGAGGGTCTCAAGGCGCATACGATCTTCACCAACTTGGAGCGCTTTGGCGACGTGACCTTTTTGGATGCGGAACTTAAGACCGGTCGCACACATCAGATTCGCGTGCATGCATTAAGCCAAGGTCACCCCTTGGTGGGCGATGATAAGTACGGCGAATACGACTTTAACGACAAAGTCAAAAAGGGACTCTTGGGCGTGAAGTTTGCCCGCATGTTCCTGCACGCTTACCGTTTGGACTTTGTGCACCCGGTGACGCACGAAAGTTTAAGCATCGTTTCACCCATGGATAAGTCGTTAACGGGCTTGATCGATGTTCTAAAAGTACGTAAAAACCAATAACGTGCCAGCAAAGATTTTTTGTTTGAAAGGAAAAAACCAGCTATGGATAGCCAAAATCCCCCG
>CALKKK010000054.1 GCA_937995395.1 uncultured Sutterella sp.
ATATGACGAATACGAGTTATCCGCCGACTGTCGAAGCCCAAGGGCAGGGGACGTTTATTGACGGGCTCACCACCATTAACGTCACTGCGACGAGTTCGGGCGGCAGGGCTTACGGCGTTATAGCCAACAATCAAAAAGGTAGTGGTACGGTGACGCCAACAACTGAGGTCGTTCTCAATCAAGTGGACATTACGGCCACCGGTGAAAACGGCGCAAGCTCCTACGGCATCTATGGTTCGAATCAGGCGGACATCACCGTTGAAAGCGGCGGTACGATCACTGCCGTGGGCGACAATGCCACCGGTTTGTACCTGACAAGCTCCGAAATCACTTTTGGCGGAGATACAACAGTTACGGGTGACACGACCGGTATCGAGCTCCTTTTGGGCACGATGAATCTCTCGGAAAACGCCACTGTTACAACCAACACGATGTCGGCAAGTACGGGCGACACAAATCTGTCGTCCAACAGTTCGCTGTCGGTTACCGGTATTGAAGGCGGGCATTCCTATCTTGGCACCGTCAATGCCGAAGATGCCGAAAACGCCAACGTTTCGGTTGGCACTGGTGCGTTCACAATCGGATCGTATACGGGTGATAGCAAGTCCGTGACCTTCACCGACTTGGCCGGCAACGATGGCACGACAATTCAGTCTCTGACGGGAGAAACAACTTTCATTGCCGATCAGAGTTCGAACGACCAATACGCGAGTGCTCTTGAAGCCGCCCAAGCGTTGGGCAAAGCCGTCACTGTCGAGGGCGAAACCGTTGATGACAGCTATGACATTGTCATTGAAGAAGGCACTTTAAACGACAGTTTGAAGGGGCATCGCTTGGGCGACCAAACAATTGTTGTCGACAGCGTGACCAAGAATTCTTTTGTCGATGGTTTCGGTTCGGTGTCGGCACTCTCAGCCCTGCAGTGGCGCCACGAAATGAATTCTTTAAATAAGCGCATGGGCGAATTGCGACAGTCTCCGGCAGGCATCGGTACCTGGGCGCGTCTCTACGGCTCCGAAATGGAATATGGAGCTCAAAGTGTCACAAGCAAGAACACCACGCTTCAAGTCGGCACCGACGTTGCTGTAGGCAACTGGAAGATCGGGATTGCTGCCAACTACACTGAAGGCGACAGTGACTACGACAACGGAGAAGCCGATACCAAGAACTACGGCTTTGCCGTCTATGGCTCGTGGCTTTCTGAAAGTGGCGGATATGTCGATCTCATTGCCAAGTATTCACGCTTGGAAAACGATTTCCTGTTGAGCGATCACTACGGCAGTTATGACAACAACGCCCTGAGCTTCTCGGCCGAATTCGGTCATCACTTCAAGTTCATGGACGATCGCGTCTTTGTCGAACCCCAGATCGGAGTGGCTTACGGCTACGTCAATTCTGCGGACTTCAAAACGAATGACGGTATCCGTATTGAGCAGGATAGTTACGAAAGCCTGATCGGCCGCATCGGTGTGCGCACGGGTTTCACGTTCCCGGATAACAAGGGCAGTATCTATGCCCGCGTCTCGGGAGTGTACGACTTCAAGGGCGAACTCGATTCTCACTTCTCGATGGACGGAAGCGCAAGCACCAACTTCAGTTATGAAGACTTGGGCGGCAGCTGGGTTGAGTACGGGATCGGTGCCAATTTCAATTGGACGGACAACACCTACACGTACATTGATCTTGAACGTACTTCGGGCGGCGAAGTCAATGAAAACTACCGTTGGAACATCGGCCTTCGCCACGTGTTCTAACAAGGAAGCTTGACTTCATTTAAACGGGGGTGGCCCAAAGTCATCTTCTGCCCTACAAGGGGCCGCCCCCGCTTTTTCTCAAGGTGAAAGACTCATTTACGAGAGCCCGGTCAACGCCATTGATGGAACTTTGTTGTTTTTTCATGAGGCGTCTTCCGGGGCACTCGTGCGATTTTCATTTGCGCATTCGAACTATACGGCTCGATTTCAAAGCGTCGGAAATGGAAATGTAAGGCGCTGCTTCACCGATTTTCTTCTCATGGAGGCTTATATGTCTCACGCTACGCAACACACGTTTCGCAAAGAAGTCACAAGCCGACAGCCCGCAACGACGTGTCGATTTTCAAAAAGCATTTTGGCCTTGGCTTTGGCGTTGACCTTCGGTCCCGTGTTTCCGGCGGCAGCCATTGACTTTGAGGTGGCCAATTATCAGACGGATAAGATTACCGAAGACAACCTTAGTCAACTAACCGGAGAAGTGAGTGTCAATCACTTTAAAAAGGAAGAAGCTGCAAATCGAACACTGACTATTGAAGGTAATGGTTTGCAATCCTCACGCGCCAACGTTATTGCCGCCGGTTACGCTTATACCGGCAACAGCGTTTCGGCTGACTGCACGAACAATACGCTTTTGATTAACGGCACCTTCCTTGGGACAGCGCTCTACGGCGGTTATTCTTCCAAAGGTAATGCCACAGGCAATACGGTGCGCATCACCAATAGCGACGTGGGTGACAGCAAGATGTCTTCGATTACCGGCGGCTATGCGGGTAGCACGGGCGAAGCTTCCAACAACTCCGTGATTGTCACGCAAGGTTCTACTGTCACAACGGAGTCGCGCGCCGTGGTGGGCGGTAATTCCTATAACGGAAACGCCAACAACAATACGGTCACGATCGAAAAAGACGCCACGGTCACAGCCACCGTCAAGGGGGCGATTGCGGGATACAACGCTACTCAAAGTGCGTCCTCGGAAGCCAACGGCAACACGGTGACGATTGAAAGCGGTGCCACCGTCACCGGTACTGTTACGGGGGCTGAGACCTACGGTTCTGCCCAAGGAAATACGGTTCGCATTTCGGGGACGGTCACAGGCAACGTCACGGGGGTGACAACCTATGCCTCGTCTAGTTCACAAGCCCAGGTGAGTGACACTCTCGTTGAGTTGGACGGTGCTTACATTTCGGGCAATGTAACGCTGCTTCAGAATGGGAACGCCTCCATGTACGGAGACGGAAACGAAATCCGATTGACGAATTCGACCGTGACCGGCATTGTTCGCGCCAACAGCGGTAGCAAAACATTGAGCAAGATGACGTTGACGGGTGTCAATACCGTCGGCCGGCTTGAGTATGTCGGTGAGCTCGTTTTGAATGTGACCGAAGCCAATGTCGATGAAGCCGTTTTGACTTGGACGCAAGGCACGGAAGACAAGGGCTATGTCGGCACAAATCTTGATTTGCGCGGGACGACCTTGGTGATTTCGGGTGCCGATACGCTCGATTCCGAGGGCTCGTACAAGCTCATTGACAACAACGGTCTGGGCATCATTTACTACGATAGCACGACCGTCATTGAGAAAAGAGGCGTTTTTGTCGACAATCTTTGGGAAACCGATCTTGAAGATGGCGAAACGGTGCAACTCACCGACGGGATTCAGATTGTCAACGGCGACTTGACTTCCGGGGATCAACTCATTGCCGTGGGTAAAGAGGCCGTCAACGACAACTCCAAAACTTTGGCCGAATCGTTCTTGGGTTCACTTGCCTTTGTGAACCAAGGTTCGGAATTCATCGCCGACGAGGGGTTGCGCATCATGAATGCGGTGGCTTCCGACGTGGGTTTGAAAGCCTTCGGCGCCATTCACGGGGGATCGTCACGTTACGAAACGGGCTCTCACATTGATGTCAACGGTGTGACGCTAGCTACGGGTTTGACTTCTCGCTTTGGTAACGGCATGGTGGCTCTTTTTGTCGAAGCAGGTTTGGCAACATCAGAAAGTCATGTTTCGGGCACCACGGGTGACGGAGATCACAGCTACTACGGCTTGGGTGTGGCCGGGCGCTATTCGTTTGAGTCTCCTTTATATATCGAAGGCTCTGCGCGTTTGGGCTGGGCAAGTACCGAGTTTGACGGGCGTTACGCTGATGCTGCAGCCGAGTACGATAGCGATAGTTTCTATGGATCCATGCATCTGGCGTTGGGCTTTGAACGTGAATTGACCGAGTCGATGAAGCTTGATCTTTACGGTCGCTATACCTTGACGTATCTGGAAGGCGATACCATCGGAATCAAAGGCGTTGACGGCACGACGTTTGACATGGACGATGTGACGACGCACGCCTTTAGAGTCGGGGCTCGTTTGACCGGCCAAATCAATGAAGTTGCCGATTGGCGAGTGGGACTGGCTTATGAGCACGTTTTTGACGGCGATGCACAATCGTCTGTGATCGAGAAGACGCGTTTGGCGCTGGAAACTCCGACACTGGAAGGTGATACCGGGATTGTTGAAGTTGGATTTACCATGAAGCCTTCTGCCGCGAGTCCTTGGTCGGTTGATTTCGGTGTCAAAGGTTATGTCGGCGATCGGAAAGGGGTGAGTGCTTCCGGGGTGGTGACGTATGCTTTCTAAATAAGGTTAGTTTTCAACCTGAGTTTTAAAAATCCAATTTCTATGCAAACGCCGCGGGTTTTGAAAGCCTGCGGCGTTAAATTTTTTATTGTCATCGAAGGTGAGGCGGTAGGTCGAAGAGTCTGGGACGGTACAGCGTTGATTTTGGTTGGTTATAAAGCTAATGATTCTCAACATGAATTTAACAACATATAAGTGCTAGATATTGCTAGCCAAAAATAGTGTGACATCTAGTTGTTTTCCCTTGTGATCGGCTCGTCATAATTCATCCGGCGCAATATTTTTCTTAAGTCAAAATCTCACAAGATGGTGTGATATCTGCCGTTAGCTTTATGTGTTTTCGACGGAAATCTCCGATATTGAAACCACGGCCTGACTCAACGACCATACGGCACGCAGACGTGAAATAAAAGAAGAACAGTACTCGCAGCATCTCCGTGTCGATGGGGCTATTGAGATCGAGTCAGCGGTGAATACCATAGAAAAATCCGATAAGTTTATTCAGGAGAAGCGAAATAATGCATACATTTGTTCCGTCGGTGCCCACACTCACGTTCGTGTCAACAGTAGTTTTGAACACTTGGTTGAGTACGGTGTTGGTGGTAACTTCAAGTGGTCCAAATCACGTACATATCTGTTGACCTTGAACGTACGTCGGGCGGGGAAGTCAAAGAAAACTATCACTGGAATATTGGGGTTCGATACGTTGTTCTAACGTACGCTTGAACATTTGATCAAAACAATCGGCGCCTCGGGTTATGAAGTCAGGGCGTTTGATTTTTAGGTAGTAATTTTGATCTATGTAAAAAAATTTAATTCAGAATCTTGACGACTGATTGGGGGGGGGTAAAATGCGTCGCATTTAAACTAACTTTTGCATTTTTCGAAGGGATTTAACAATGAAAAGAAACCTCAAAATGTCACTGAGTCTGGTTGCGCTTTCCGTTATGGCTTCAACATCTGCTCATGCGTGGAAATTCATCGACGGTTCAAGCTATAACCACACAGATGATGCTGGGCACTATGTTACTTCAGGCACTGTTACTTTGGATTTGACTGATTTGGTTGTCGAAAAGACTGGTAATGCCTGGGGTGTGAAAGTAACCGATAAAGCCGTTGTCAATGCAACTGGTTCGTCACTCAATGTTACGGCTACAACCCAGAATGGTTCGTCATCCGCACTGGATGCGTCTCTTGTAGGGAACGCCTCACTTCAAGAAAGCTCCCATTCGGGAACTATTAATATGGGTGATAAAAATACTAAAACAATCACGTTGACCGCTACAGGTACGAGTGCGACTACGATCTCGGCAATGCGAAACGTTAATTGGGCTGAGCCGGCTCCCGCATTTGTCAATCTGAAAGCAGAGACGGTTGTGATCAATGCGACAGCAACCGGCAATACGAGTGGAAATTATGGTGTAGGTATCTGGGTGCAGAATAATACTGGTGACGTTAATAATCCGAGTAAAGTCACGATTGATGCAAATCACACCACGATCACGACAAAGAGTGGCTATGCTCAACCTGACGTCGCTGGCGAATATACTGACATTGGTATCGTTGCTTATTCGGGTGGTCAAGTTGAAATCACAGGTGGGTTAACCATCAACTCCCGCACGGCGATCAGCACTCGCGGAGGCTCCGTTATTCAGGTCAATTCGAGCGGCATGGGTACCGTTCAAATGAATGGCGATATTATTTTCTACTATGATGGTCCGACATCAGGCACGACTGTCGATGCCGATGTGACGGTTAATCTCACTGGTACGAACTCCTACTTCAACGGTAACGTGTTTATTAGTGGGAATCCCCAACCGCCGGACGGAAAAAATCAAGTCGGTGGTATGGTCATGAACATTTCCAACGGAGCACAGTGGACAACTACAGCCGCTAGCTTCACCAACGAACTTACTTTGAATGAGGGGCGTATCAATGTAAACAGTTCCGCTGGTGAAGGTATCGTTGTTGACAAAATGAGTGGTACTGGCGGTACGATTACTTTAGCAGCCACAACAGACGGGGCCACGGTTCAGGCTTCTGAATTTGTTGCTAAAGAAACCGAAGGCACCATGAATTTGACAGTTTCTGCCAATGGGATTTCCGCAGATGACATCACAGATGCCACTGCAGCACTTGCATCTTTGGCCTCGAAAGTCGCAGTTGATGGTGCAAGCAAAACCTCAGAGATTGCTGAAGGTGATATTCTTGGCAAAATTTCGAGTACGATCGACTCGGAAGGCAAAGCAGGAGCAGTCGTAACCGAAACTAACACCAAGCAGGATGCCTACCAAACGTTGACGGCTACGAACATCCTCGCCTGGCGTCATGACATGAACGATCTCACCAAGCGCATGGGCGAACTGCGCGATTCTCCCGAAGGTGTTGGTGCATGGGCGCGCGTCTATGGGTCTGAGCAGGAGTCCGGTTCTCAGAACATGCTCACCAAGTCCACCTCCATTCAGGTGGGCGGTGACGTCG
>CALKKK010000055.1 GCA_937995395.1 uncultured Sutterella sp.
CCGGGTATTGCCAACGCATTCTTGTTGGTGTTTTCCTGCTCCTTGGCAGACTTTGCCACGCCGCAGGTGTTGGGCGGGCATTCCTTCCCGGTGTTGCCCACACAGGCCTACTTGCAAATTACCGGCATGTACGACTTTAAGGGCGGCGCGGCACTTTCTTTCATGCTCCTCATTCCCGCCATCATCGTTTACGCCTTGCAGCACTACTGGATCAGCCGCAAGAGCTATGTGACGGTGAGCGGCAAAGCAGGCGGTCGCAGCTCGATCAAGGGACCGGGGCCCATGCTCACGAGCATCATCGTGGGTGTGGTAGTGGCAACAATTGCCTTTATCTGCTTTATCTACGCCATCATCTTCTTGGGTTCTGTCATCAAGGTTTGGGGCGTGAACAACACGTTGACGTTTGACAACTACAGCTACGTCTTTACCCATGGCGCCAAAGCCATCAAAGATACTTTGATCATTGCCTGTATCGGTACGCCTTTGGGCGGGCTTTTGGCAGTGGTGATCGGCTATGCCACGACACGATTGAAGATTCGCGGTCGCAAGACGTTGGAAACGGTATCGCTCCTTAACTACACGTTGCCCGGCACCGTTGTGGGTATTGCCTACATCATCGCCTTTAACGACAAGCCCATTGTTTTAACGGGCACCGTTTACATTTTGGTGGCGGCATATCTCTTCCGTTATTCGTCTGCCGGTATCCGCAACGTCATTGCGGCCTTGACGCAAATCGACCCCTCCATTGAAGAAGCCAGCAAGAGCCTCGGTGCTTCGAGCCTGCGCACGTTTTTTACGATCACCATCCCCTTGGTGTTGCCTGCCGTTTTGGCCGGTATGCGCTACCTCTTCATTCACTCGATGACGGCCATCAGCGCCACCATCTTCTTGGTGTCGGTACACTGGTCTTTGATCACCACGCGTATTTTGGAATGCATGACCGAGCTGCAATTTGCTCAGGCCTGCGCCTTCTCCGTGGTTCTTATCATTCTCGTTTTTATCGCCTCGGGCTTTATGTCCCTGTTGGCGCGTTTCTTGTGTCGCACGGGTGACACGCTCGGAGCTCGTTAATCATGTCTGTCACGCTTACTTTAAAAAATATCCGTCGCGAATACATCAAAGACAACGAAAAGTTTGCGGCGGTTGACAATGTCAATTTGGAAGTCAATCCCGGTGAGTTCCTCACGTTCTTGGGCCCGTCGGGTTGCGGCAAAACGACCACGTTGCGTATGATCGCGGGCTTTGAAACGCCCTCTTCCGGCCAGATTTTAGTGGACGGCCTTGACATCACGCATGTGCCTGCCAACGAACGCGGCTTGGGTTTTGTGTTTCAAAACTACGCCCTGTTTCCGCACATGAAGATTTTTGATAACGTCGCCTACGGTCTCAAAATCCGCGGCGAGTCTGCCGACGTACAGGCAAAGAAGGTGCGCGAAGCCCTTGAACTCGTGGGGTTAACGAAGGCAGAACAACGCTATCCCAATCAGCTCTCGGGCGGCGAACAGCAACGTGTGGCTTTGGCGCGCGTTTTGGTGCTCAAACCCAAACTTTTGCTGATGGACGAACCGCTTTCCAACTTGGACGCCAAGCTGCGTTTGCATATGCGCACCGAAATTCGTCGCATCCAGCAGGACTTGGGCATCACGTGTCTGTACGTGACCCACGATCAAAAGGAAGCTCTGACGATGTCGGATCGCATCATGGTGATGAATCGCGGTCATATCGAGCAGATCGGCACGCCCATGGCTTTGTATGAAGAACCGGCAACGCCCTTTGTGGCCGACTTTATCGGTCAAGCCAACTTGATCGAGGGTAAGCTCGTGGCAGTTGACGGCGACTACGGTCAGTTTGCGGTAGGTGCCAAAACGGTACGCGCTCGCATCGGCAAGCAAAATCCGCCGCAAGTGGGCGAAGACGCGCTTCTGGTGATTCGTCCGGAAAACTTGCGTTTGGTTGAAGACGACAACACCATCGAAATGCAAATCGTCAATCGCCTCTTTGAAGGCGACAGAATCGATTATCACGTGGTGTTACCCGGCGTCTCACAGGCCAAACCCTTTAGCATGTCGACACCGTTTTTGCCCGGCACCGAACTCATTTCGACCGATTCCAAGGTTAACGTGAGCTTTATTGCTGAAGCAGGCGTTATTATTCGCAAATAACATTAAGAAAGCGGTGCACGTTCTTTTCGGTTGCAACCGATTTCGCAACACCTCGGAAATTTTGCAATTGATTCGTGCACTCGCCAAACCCGCGCTTGTGCCGCTTGCCCTATTGCTCGTTACCTTAGAGTTGCAAGCGGCCGGCAAACCGACGGAGTCGACGACAGCGCTTTTAAACCAAATGGTTCAAGCGCGCGTTGACGACGATTTGTCGCGTGCCAAAACCGTCATCGACAAACTGATTGCGTTGTGGCCCAACAGTACCGGTTATCGACTTGAAGCCCTGCGTATCCGCTCGTTACATGCCGACGAAACGCGCGAAGAAGAAGTGCGTGAAATCGTCGACAAACTCTGTCAAGGCACAGATGCCCGCGTTTGCCAACAAGCTCAAGAAATCCTCTCTTTGATTGTGAGCAAACGTACGCAAGCGTTGCGTGCTATTTTTGCCGAAGAACGCGCCAAACATTACAAAAAAGCCGTTGCCGACTACGAAGCGCTCTTTTTCGGAGCGCCGAGCGAAGACGCGCTACGTTTGCGCTTTTATTCCACGATGCTCAAAATTCCGGAGCGTGCCGACGAAGCCAAAAAGGCTTTGCAACTGATGGCAGCCACGACGCCCACCGATCCCATGATCGGTATGCGTGCCAAGGAAGTCATTCGCCGCTACGAAGTCGATCGCCATGCCGCATTTGGACTCGCCAACATCGCCAAGAAAGAGCAACGCGAACAGGCTGCCAGAAGCCTAGGCACCGCCTTGTTGCTCTCTCCCAAAGACAAACGTGCGGGCTCCTGGCGCAAGGCCTTGGATGAAGCGGTTTACCGATTTATCCTTGAAAAGGCACGAGACGCCGAGCGTGCACAGCGCCTCAGAGAAGCCGAAAGCTACTATTTGAGAGCCTTGCCTTTAAAAGCCGACAAAGAACCCATCGTGCTTCAGTTGGCCGACCTTGCACGTCGCCAAAAGAATTTTGCTAAAGCCGACAAACTCGTGCGTCAAGCTTTGGACGACAAACCCGAGAGTGCCGAATTGAGACGCTCGGCTTTGGATACCATTTATGCCGAAGAATTGCAGACCTTGGCCGATCAGTACGAGAAGGCACAAAATTGGCCGTTACTGATCTATGTGACGCAAAAGCTGATGGATTTCATGGGCGAAACTCCCGCACTCGTCGGCAGACTTGCCAATGCTTATCTGGAAGTCGATCGCCAAGACGATGCCTTGGAGCTCTTTACCCGACAAAATCCGGAGCGCCTCAAAGAGCCCTTGTGGGCTTACGGTTGGGCTGTTGTTTTGGAACGTGTAGGCCAGACCGACGAGGCGATCAATGCGCTCAATTCCGTGACGAAAAAGACGGCACTGACGCGTTCTTTTTTAGAGAGACTCCTCACGCAAAGGGCCGTAAAGTCCGCGCAAGCAAAAGCGCAGAGAGGCGAACTGCACCAAGCATTAAGAGATTTGCGTGCGGTATCGTCGACGGCGCCAGAAGTGATATCGCTTCGCGCCGACTGGGCGAGTAAACTTGATGAGAAAAAAGAAGCTCTGGCCGAATACGAGCGCCTTTTTGCGATTCCGGCCTATGCCTCGCACGCCCGAGTTTCGGCTGCCGATTTAGCCATCGAACTTGGCAACAAAGACAAGGCCAAAGCGGTTTTGGACACCTTGACGGACAATCCCGAAGCCCAAATGACGATTTCGCAGGCAAGACGCGCGATTTCGGTTTATACCAAGTTGGGCGAGACCGACAAGGTAAGTGATCTCTTTGAGCGCCATGCCAAAAAGATCGATATGAGTCTTAACAAAGACTATGCATTGTTCGGCAAGGAACGTGCCGACTTTTTGCAGTCGCAAGGCAAATCCGATTTGGCGCTCACGGCCTACCGTCAAGCCTTCGTGAATTCGGGGATTACAACCGCCTATCCGGTTCAAGACGACGACTTCACGCAGGCAATGCTCACGCCCGACACCCAAGACGACTGGATGCGCGAAGCGCTGCGTCTGCACGCCTCTCTTTTATATCAAAACGACAATGTGATCGTGACCACGGGGCTCACGGGCTTTCATGACGAAGGCACGCCGGGGTATTCGGATACCAATGCGCGCATTTGGTCTACGCACGTCATGATGCCGGCCAAGGGCGGCACGTTGACGCTCATTACCGATACGGTGCACTACAACATGGGCGGACTTGTCCCGGGGCCATGGGAGTCGATGACCGGGACTTGCTTTGCAGAAGGTTGTGATCCTGCCAAGGGCTTTACCAAAGATACGGGCGCATCGATTGCCGCCGCTTGGACCAACGGCACGTGGAGTTTTGACATCGGTACGACCCCGATCGGATTTCACTATACCGACGTGACGGGAGCAGTCTCCTACAACTTTGACTTGGGGCCTTTGAGTGTCACGGCCGAGGCCTATCGCCGTGCCAAGGACGGCTCGCTTTTGGCTTACGGCGGACAAAGAGATCCCAAAACCGGCATTTGGTGGGGCGGCGTGCGCCGCACCGGAGCATCGGTGTCGGTGAGCAAAGACTCGGGCAACACCTTCGGCTTTTGGGGCAAAGCGTCTTGGGAAGATATTCGAGGGCGCAATGTGGCCAGAAACAGCGCTTGGCAGGTGATGGCTACGACCTACGCGCGCGTGATCAACAAACCCAACCATGAGCTGATCCCCTCGGTCTTTATGATGCTTTGGGGATTTGAAAAGGATTTGAGCGGCTACACATTCGGGCACGGCGGCTACTATTCGCCACAGCAGTACGTGGGCTTTAACGTGTCGATCAACGATGTCGGACGCACGGAAAACTGGGCGTGGCGCTTAACGGGCACCTGGGGCAGAAGTTATGCCAAGACCGAGTCGATTCGACGCTATCCGCTTGCCGACAGGATTCCCGCGTGGCAACAAGCCGTCATGGGGGATTTGGACTCAAGAAGCAGCACGAGCGGCGATTGGAGTAACGGCTTTCAGTTGCAGGCCAATTTGGAAAGGCGCCTGGGATCGCATTTCTCGGCCGGTGTGGCGGCCGGCTGGTCGCAAGCGCCCGATTACGACTACCGCTGGGCGCTGCTTTATCTGCGTTGGTACATGAAGCCTTGGAGGGGCAACTTGCCGATGCCGGTGCCGTTGTTAAAGCCTTACTCGACTCGTTAGAGACGCGTGACTATCGTTTGATTTTCCAAGGCATACGAAAAAATATCATTCTCGATAGAGAAATATTGCATATTGACTCTACTCGACACATAATCAGTCGAACGACATCTTTCCAAATGACAGAGACTGATATATGACTTAACCCCGGAACAACTCAAAGAGTGCGCCACTCTCAAGCAGCTATTCAAAGAAAAATCTGAAATTACCCAACGAGCCTTTGCCAAAAAGTACGATCTGGGCAGTCCCGCCAATTTCGGGCAATACTTGCAGGGACGTCGCGCGCTCAATCTCAGAATTGCAACGACCATTGCACGCGCTCTGGAAATTGAAGTGAGTAGCTTCAGCCCGCGGCTTGCGCGTCAAATCGCATCCTACAACCTCGGGCCTAAATCGCATGCGCTCGTTAGCGACGGGATGGTGATTCCACTGGTATCTTTCGACCAAGTCAGCCAAGTATCCGATGGAGAAAAACTTCCAGAGATGCTCGGCAACGCGCCCGTCGGCGAGCATCTTTTGGTTGATGCAACGTTGCCCGAAAACTGCTTTGCCATGTGTATTGAAGATCACTCGATGCAGCCGGAGTTTCTCAAGGGAGACTTCATCATTGTCGATCCGACGCTTCGGCCGTTGCCGGGAGACTTTGTTGTTGCCAACATTGCCAATTCGGTGTCTTGCATGATCAGAAAATATCGTCAAATCGGCTTTGATGAACACGGGAACGAATCGTTTGAACTAGCGCCGCTTAACGACGATTTCGCAGCCATTCGTTCCTGTAAACAAGTTTGCCGCATTACCGGTGTTGTGATTGAAC
>CALKKK010000056.1 GCA_937995395.1 uncultured Sutterella sp.
ATCAGATGCCCGAACTGGGCAACCAAGAATACAAAACCCAAGAAGTTATCTACGAGTTCCTCAAAAAAGCCGGCGTTGACGAAGTCATCAAAGGCTACAAAGGCTCGCCCACTGCCGTAATCGGGGTCCTTAACCCGACAAGGAGCGATACGGTCGGACTTCGTGCCGACATTGACGGCTTGCCCATCAAAGAAAATACGGGGCTGCCTTACGAATCCAAGGTCAAGGGCCAAATGTGGGGCAAAGAGTCTTTTGTGTCTCACATGTGCGGACACGATGCCCATATCGCCATGCTGTTGGCAGCGGCTAAAATTTTGGCTGAGCACAAAGCTGAAATCAATCGACGCGTCGTGTTTGTCTTTCAACCGGCCGAAGAGGGCGATTCGCTCGAAAACCAGATGACGGCCAAGACGCCCAAGATTTCCGGCGCACGCCGTTTGGTCAGCGACGGTTTGATCGAAGAGTTCGACATCAAGCACATGTTCGGCATGCATGTGCAAACGGGGAGCGAATCGGGGTTGCTTGAAATTGCCAGCGGCTCGGCGATGAATAGCGGCGACGCTTTCGAAATTACGATCGAAGGCAAGCAAGCCCATGGTGCCATGCCATGGAACAGTATCGACGCCGCCATGGTCACGGCGCAAACCGTTGTGGCTCTGCAGCAAATCATGGCGAGAAACATCAATACGTCTAAAGGCATGGGCATTATCACGGTCGGCAAAATGAATTCGGGCGAAACCGTCAACGTCATCCCGCGCGAAGGCTATATCGCGGGCACCATTCGCTCCAATGACGCATCCATTCGCGAAACGATGTTCAAACGCCTGCCCGAAGTGGCCGACTACACTGCCAAGGCGGCCGGCGCCAAAGCCACGACACGAATTCTTGAGCTCTACCCGGTGGTGTGGAACGATCCGAAACTGACGGCTCACACCATTAAGGCTTTACAAAGCTGGGATATCAACGCCGTACCCACCACCCGCAATCCGGGCGCGAGCGAAGACTTCTCTTTTTATGGGCAAAAAGTACCTTCGGTCTTCATGTTCTTGGGCGTGGACGATCCTAAGGAAAAGAATCCGGCGGTGAACCATTCGGACAAGTTTAAGATTTACGATCCTGCGCTCAAAACCGGTGTAAAGGCACATATCGGCGCAGCTATGGGCGACTATACGAAATTCTAAATACACGAAAGCCGACGAACGTTATCCAACGACGTCGGCTTTTTTAACAGAAACAGCGGAAAAACCCGTGAGGATTTTTCCGCTGACGACTACTTCATCGTTTTAGGATGAACCGATTAGGCTTCCTTGCCCGTGATGTAGCGGCCGGCCATAAAGCCGGAGGTGTGGGCAAAGCCGCAAGCGTTACCGCCGCAGTAGAAGGCACCGTGCACGCCGGCAACCGTTTCGCCTGCTGCGTAGAGGCCGCCGACGGGCTTCATATCCCAGCCGAGGACTTCGAACTTTTCAGTCACGCGAACGCCGCCGCAAGACAGGTTGTTCCACGGGAACATACGGATCATATAGTAGGGGCCTGCGCCGATCTTGAATTCCTGATCGGTACGACCGAACTGGTTGTCAACCTTGGTTTCGACAGCCTTGTTCCAAACGGCGATCTGTTCCTTCAAGCCTTCGAGGTTAACGCCCGACTTCTGGCAGAGTTCTTCGAGGGTGTTGCACTTCCAGAGGTTTTCGCCCTTGGCAAATTCGGCCAAAACGCGTTCTTCCGTCCAAGAGGGCAAGCCGACCAAAGCGGAGAGCTTGATCTTGGTGAGCGTGCGATCCCAACCGGCCTGGTCGACCAAGACGTAGTGGCAGCCGTCGGGGTTGCCTGCGAGCTTGGGCGTGACGTGGCAGATACCTTCGCGTTCGGTGATGAAGCGCTTGCCGTTCTTGTTCACGAGGATACCGCCCTGACCGGTGATGAACCACCAACGGCAGTAGGGGCCGCTACGACCGTTGACAACGATACCGCAGGGGTAGCTGGCGATGTACTGCATGTGAGAAATCGGAACACCGACGTCACGCACGGCAACCATCATGGCTTCACCCGTGTTGCAGGGGCCGCCGATCACGACGCCCTTGCCGGCAACGGAGGGAACCCAACGGTCCAAAGATTCCGGCGTACCGGTGATACCGCCCGTGCACATGATCACGCCCTTGTTGGCCTTCACGGTCACTTTCTTGGCGCCCGTGCCGCATTCGACACCGACCACGCGGTTGGCCTGAGCATCGAAGAAGAACTTAGAGATACCGCAGCCGTGGTTGATCACGAGCTTACGTTTGTCCATTTCCTTGACGAGCACTTCGATGTAGTCGCGGCCCTTGAAGGAGTCCTGACGGTGTGCGCGAACGTGCGTGTGACCTGCATACGGTTCCAAGTGGTGCTTGGCAAGACCGTGGTCTTCGAGCCAGTCGAAAGCGCGACCGGAGTTCTTGGCAAAAGCGTAAACGGGTTCTTTCAAGCTCTGGTGTTCGCCGTAAGCGATGATGTCGTCGGCAAATGCTTTCCAGCTGTCCTTGATCTTGGGATCGGCCTTTTGCATACGGGAACCGAAAGCGGTAAACAAGCCGCCGCAAAGGTTCGTACCCGTGTGGAAGGGGCTCATGCCCTTATCGAAAACGGCAACCTTGGCGCCTGCGTCATGAGCCTGGATGGCAGCCATCATACCGGCACCGCCGCAACCCAAAACGACAACGTCGACTTCCTGATCCCACTTGGAGGGGATGGTGTTGTTACCCGTGCTTGCAGCCATCGACGGGGCGGCTGCGAAACTGGCGGCACCGGCAGCTGCGGCACCCAAGAAACTACGGCGAGAGATGTTCTTTTCAGTCATTTTCTTTTCTCCCATTACTTCAAGTTCAGGTTCTTAAAGGTGTGGCAGTCGTTGCATTCGACACGAGAATCCTGGTGCATCTTGTGGCAGTTGTTGCAGCTCTGTTCACCGCGGTGATTGAAGTGCGGATTCGGAACCAACTTTTCGGTCTTCTTGGCCACTGCGTCATAAGACTGGTGGCACTGGAAGCACGTCGTGTTGGCCGGAGCGGTCATCTGACCGTTTTGGTGGCACATCGTGCAGGGAACGCTGGTATGAGGGCCTTTGGCGGCGGTGGGCATGGCAGCCGTTGCAACCGAAGCGGCAAAGACCGAACCCAAAGCCAATGCATACAGGGCTTGCTTTACAGACATGGACTTTTCTCCTGAAAGAGTCTTCTTTATCAGGTGCCGGATTCATCAGCATCAAGAGCTTTTGAAAGGGACACTCGGTTTTCAGTTATCTAAGACTTTCTCCTTCGTTTGAACTAAGGAAATCATCTTGTGTTACTGAGTGTTATCTTAAAAGTCCCTTAAAGATCGGGATACCGCCCGCGGGAGGTATCCGTTAGATGTAAAAGCGTCGCTTTGGCTCGACTTTTGACTTAATAACTGCAATATAAGTTGTTAAGCAGAAAAAATATGCGGTCTCGATCCCGATTTGGTTCCCGAACAACGAAAAAGTAAACGGTTAAGAAAGCCGTTCGATCAGGTTGCAATCATGACGGTATGCGTACTTCGCAAGGCGCCCGAAGAGGAAACGGTCGATGAGATTGTGATTATCCGAGCAATCGGCATCGTTCGAGCCATTTGTGGTTTTAGGTGTATGACGATTGGCATACGGTAGTCGTTGAAGTCTTGATTGCAATTTCACGATGAATTTTGACGAGTCGCAACGTACCTACGTACAAGCATTGCCAAACTCACCTTAAGCCTTTAAAGGCCATTTACTTGAATCAAGAGTGAGTTTCTTAAAGGAAATGCTTTTGAAGCCCCAAGTGAAATTTTTCATAAGTGAGGAGAAGGGTATGTTACAACGTAGAGAATTCCTTGGTCTCGGAGCAGCTTTAGCTGCAGGTCCTGCCTTTGCCGTGCCGGTTAATAGTCCTGCGAAATGGGACATGACCTATGACGTCGTTATCGTCGGTGCCGGTGGTGCCGGTTTGGCTGCCGGGTCTGAGGCTGTGCAGCAAAAACTGTCGGCAATTGTTTTTGAAAAGGTTGGCGTTGTCGGCGGTTCCTCCGTTCTTTGCGGCGGTCAATGGGCTGTCGGTGGTACGCCCGAGCAAGAAAAACGCGGTATTAAAGATAGCGATGAACTTTTCTTTAAGGACATGATGCAAACGGGCAAGAACCAAAATGATCCCGATGTCGTTCGAGCCTACGTAAAAGAGACAAAAGCACTTTATAAGTGGATGACTGAAGTGCGAGGCGTTAAACCCGTGTCCGTCACTTTGTCCGGCGGTATGAGTGTTCCTCGTGCACATACGTTCAAACCTCAGGAAGTTATTCAAAGTTTCCTGGACTATGATGAGAAAAACGGTGTAAAGGTTGTTACGGAAGCCAAGGTTGAAAGACTTCTGTGGGATCCGAAAGCCAATTGCATTGCCGGCGTGCGTGTAAACATTGAAGGTAAGGTCACAAACGTTCGTGCGTTGCGCGGTGTTGTGTTGGCTGCGGGCGGCTTCTCCCGCAATCCTCAAATGCTCAAAAAGTATGCACCGTTATTGGAAAACGCTGCTGTTATTGCCGGTGCCGGTACGCAGGGTGACGGCATCTTGATGGCACAGGCTTACGGCGCCGACATGATCGATACCAATTACATTAAGGCGTCCTACGGTTTTACTTTGAAGCCCCATACGATTAAGGATATGGCTCTGACGCAATTTAAGGGTGCCATCTTAATTAACAAGTTTGGTAAGCGTTTCATTGATGAGTCCGTATCGTATAAGACGCAAGCCGATGTTGCATTCGCGCAGCCCGAAGGTAAGTCGTGGATGGTTTTTGACGACAAAATCCGTAAGCAGGCCATGAAGCTTGATCCGATGCAAGACGGTGTTTTGTGGAAACCCATCGACGAAGGCAAGTGCCCCGATTATGTGTTTATGGGTAAGACTGTTGAAGAAGCTGCACAAAAAGCAGGGCTCGATCCTAAGGTTGTAGCGGCAACGGTTGCTCGTTATAACAAGGCTGTCGAAACGGGTAACGATACCGAATTCGGCCGAAAGGGTTTGGCTTCGGGCGAAGGTAAATTGGTCAAAATCGATCAAGGTCCGTTTTTTGTCTTCCCGTCTACCGGCGCGATGATCGGTACGTATTGCGGAATTCGCATCACACCCAAGGCAGAAGTTCTGGACGTATTCGGTGAAAAAATTCCGCATTTGTACGCGGCCGGTGAAATGACAGGCGGCGTGCACGGTGCGTCCTATATGACCGGTACGGCTTTCTCCAAGGCGATGTCTTTCGGTCGTATTGCCGTTAGAAGCATTGCCGAATCGAAGTAAAGGTTTTGTTACAAACATCGAAGGACAATGCGTCCTTCGATGGCATTGGTAAACAAAAAACTGTCGATACAATGAACCTGCCTTGTCCGAACGAAACTTTTGGCAAGGTAGGTTTCTTTTTCATGAGCAGCGATTCCATGTTTATGGATAGACGGAAATTTATCGGTTCAGTTGCCTCCATTGCCGGTCTTGGTGTGGCTCAAAGCTGTTGGGCGGGGAGTGCTGTTGCTCAAAATGATTTCACCGATTTTGATTGGATTATTGTCGGTGGCGGGGTTGCCGGATTAACCGCCGCGTGTATAGCTTCCGAGCTTGGGTTCAAACGCATTGTTTTATTGGAGAGCGAACCCGTTTTAGGCGGCTCAAGTATTGTGAGCGGTGGG
The DNA here is from genome assembly GCA_937995395.1 of uncultured Sutterella sp. Lineage (GTDB taxonomy): Bacteria > Pseudomonadota > Gammaproteobacteria > Burkholderiales > Burkholderiaceae_F > Duodenibacillus. The sequence goes on from CALKKK010000056.1 coordinate 5,702, forward strand.
CTTTGGGCAGTTGCCGGAACACAACTGCAACAAACTTTGGGAATTTATGACGACTCACAGGCGTTTGAGAAAGATATTCTCAGAGTCGGGCACTACGCCAATCGTTTGGAACTGGTTGAAGCATTTATTCGATATAACAAGATTCAGTACGATTGGGTAAGAGAGGTATTGGGTGTTGCTCCGAAAGGAATTGTGACCGGTGCCGGCGTTCGTCGGGCGCATGCTTTTGACGCGCAAAGTATTGTGTTTGCTTTATATCGGCGAGCTGTCGCGAGCGGTGTGACGATTCTGACATCCACTCGGGCAATGAATCTTACGGTTAATTCGACCGGTTCTGTTTCAGGATGCATTGCCACAAGAACAGGAAAAGAAATTTCACTGAGCTCAAAAAATGGAGTTTTGTTGGCGACAGGGGGCTTTAGCAGAAATCGGGAGTTGCTGATGCGATTTTCACCCCGCATGCGCTTTGTCAAAACGATTGCAGCACAAGGCTGTCGGGGTGATGGATTGCTGATGGGGCAAAGGCTCGGTGCCGGTTTAGCCGATATGCAGTTTTTAGAGGCGAGTTACGCGTTTGTTCGCAATCCTTCGACCGTTGCCGATATGACTCTTTTGCCTTATTACGGGGCAATTGTTGTCAATTCGGGATCAAAGAGATTCATTGATGAAGCGCTTCCTTACAAACAAATTGCACAAGCGGTTTTGGATCAGGAGGGAGGCGCCAGCTGGATTGTTTTTGACGACAACATCTGTCAAGTGGCTCAAAAGCAGGCTTTTGAAGCTCATTTGTGGAAGATGCTCCGAGACAATCGCGTTCCTACCTACGTTTGTCGCGAGAATACATTGGAAAAGGTCGCTATCTCGGCCGGGCTTGACCCTGTGGAGCTCGTCAAAACGGTCGACGCTTATAACCAGACCATCCAAAGTCAACATTTGCCGCGAGGGTTAACGTCTGTTGGTGACGGCACACTGCCGATGATCGATAAACCGCCTTTTTACGTTATGCCTGCTTCTGTGGCACTTTTAGGAACTTATTGCGGGTTGGCAATCAATCAAAATGCCAACGTCGTTACTGAGGATGGAACAATTATTGAGGGGCTCTATGCAGCGGGTGAAGTCACAGGCGGCTTTCACGGGGCATCGTTTATTATGGGTACCGCCTTCGGTAAAGCAATGACCTTTGGAAGAATTGCGGCAATGACCGTTGCTCAAAAAGCAAAAGAAGGGGCATTATGAAGTGTTTTGTTGCTCTTGTCTGGATGCTTTGCGCGACTTTTGCTCTACGGGTGCCGGCACAGGAATTGCCTGTTGATTTGGTGCGTGTCGGTGTTGAAATCACGGCAATCGATCACTTGCAACGCGGATTTGTTGATGATACGTTGCAGAAATTGTCAGATGCTATCGGCAAGGATCATAAGTTAGTCGTTCAGTACTTCAACTCTGCAGAACTCAGTGATGCCATTTTGCGTAATCGGGTACAAATGTTTGTGGCATCTGCCGTGACGTATCGACGTTCGCTGATTAACGGCGGTCGTGATCTTGTCGTATTGAATTCGCGTTTGACTGTCGATCCCAATAGAACGGAAGGCGGGCTTGTACTTAAGCGCTTAGGCGACAATACGCTTCAATCGTGGAATGACCTTAAAAATAAACGTGTGCTCTATGTGGAAACTTTGTCTCCGACGGTAGAGATCAGTTTTAAAGCGCAGAAGCTGAAGTATGACGAAGAGACAACCGCACAAGATTCACAGATAGACAAAGTGTCTGACAGTGCGATTCTTGCATTGGAAAAACTCAAGAATGAAACAGTCGACGCAGTGGCTTTGCCGATATGTCATTTAGAGAATATGGTGCAAAAGAGTCCGGAAATTGCAGAGAATTTGGCAGTTTTGACTCCAAGACAAGATCAAAGCGTGGCATGTCTGCACTCGACGGATCTTTATCCGGGGCTTACGGTTGTGGCAATGCCGATATTGCCTTCCGACGTATATCTGCAAGTGTTACGCGTTCTTTTGTCCATTCAAGACGATCGATATCCTTATTCCTGGTCAATTGCAACGGATTTCAATGCGTTGGATGTGGTATTGCATGAACTCAATGTCGATGCTTGGGCACAGTATCGAGAACTGACTTGGAAAAAGTTCTTTGATCAATACCGATTATGGTTATTGGGGGCAGTTTTTGCACTGATCGCCATACTGCTTAACAGTGTACTTTTAGGTCATCTGGTCAGACGTCGCACTTCGGAATTAAGTCAAGCGTTAACGAAACAAAAAGCATTACGGTTGGCGGCCGATCGATCAAGAACTCAGTTGGAAAAAATGCGACGCCTGCAAACAATCGGTCAATTGACAGGACTTTTTGCGCATGAATTGCGTCAGCCCCTCAATGCAATCAGTTGCTACGCATACGGTATTGATAAGGCCGTCAGTGGCGCAGATCAAGAAACAAAGGACAAAGTTGCCGGAGGGGTGCAGGCGCTCGAAGCCCAGGTTCAACGTGCCAGTGCGGTTGTTGAGCGTGTACGCGATTATGTCCGCTCGCAATCTTCGCGCGAAAAAATCTATTCATTGGCCAAGCTGGCGGCGTCTTCGATTGCCGACTTTAAGGTAACGTCGGCCGGCAATATCCCGATCGATTTGACTGTTTCAAATGACAAGAATTGCGATATATGTGCGGATGAAATGGAAATCGAACTGATCGTCGTGAATTTGTTGAGAAATGCCGTTCAAGCACAGGACGGTAATCAGAATGCATGGATTGCTGTCGGCGTTGTCGGTTCCGAAGACAACGTCGTCTTAAGTATCGTTGATAACGGACCTCCTCTGAGTTTGGAAGAACTCAACAATATCGTCTCAATTGGCGAGTCGACCAAACCGGAAGGTCTCGGATTGGGGCTGTCAATTGTCCGTGATTTGGTTGAAGCGCATCACGGATTCATTCGATATTCGCTCAGTTCTAGCCGTTCGTTGAAGGTAGAAGTTGTCTTTCCCAGGGCAAATAAAAAGTTATGAAAGAAAAGGCTTTGATTCGTGTTGTGGATGACGACCAGTCCGTACGTGAAGCTTTGACATACATGCTTCAGATGGAAGGATTGGAGGTTGTTACATATGCATCGGCTGCGGATTTTCTTCGAGAGGAAAGACCGTCGCGTCCCGGCGTTTTGATATTAGACGTGAAGATGCCTCAAATGACCGGATTGCAATTGCATCAGGAACTGATTGCCCGCAACTATCCCAGACCGATAGTGTTTCTTTCCGGACATGGCGACATCGCAATGGCAGTCAATGCCGTCAAGAATGGGGCAGTCAACTTTTTGCAAAAGCCCATTAATCCGCAAGAGTTGATCCAGGTGATTCGAGATTGCCTTAAAAGTCAGGAGAATTCGCAAAAATTCTCTCAGGAACGGGTTAGAGATTTGCTTGAGTTTTTAACACCCAGAGAGACGCAAATTGTTCGTTTATTGTTAGAAGGCTTGACCAATGCCGACATCGCCGAACGATTGGGACTATCCGTCAGAACGGTTGAACATCATCGCGAAGCCGCATATCGGAAAATAGGGGTGCGTTCGCTTCAGGAGTTGGAGGAAGGACTTTTAGAATTCAAGAGTCAGTTCGTCTGAAGCGGAGAAGTTCTCGAAAGTTAAGTTGCAATCATGGCGGCGTGCGCCCCTGCAATGCGCCCGAAGACGAAGCAGTCGATCAGACTGTGTCCGCCCAAGCGATCGGCACCGTGTACGCCGCCAGTGACTTCGCCGGAGGCATAAAGGCCGAAAATAACACGGTCGTTGGTGTTGAGCACGCGTGCTTTGGTATCGATGGCAATGCCTCCGCAGCAATAATGTAGACTGAAGGTTTCTTTGCCGTAGTAGTAGGGCGGGGTGTCGATCGTTTCGGCTTTAAAGGGCAGATCGAACTGGCTGTCGTAGTTGTTGACGACAGATTTGTTGTAGCGATCAAGCGTTTGCTTCAGAACGGTCGAAGAAATATCCATGCCTTTGGCCAGTTCTTCAACCGAGTCGGCCAACTTCACAATGCCTTGATGTAGTTTTAAGCCCAGCGTTGCACCTTTTTTGGATTTGGAGTCGGAAATCGCCCACATCACCTGATCGGGTTGCTTTTCTATGACGCTGTAAAGGCTGCTGAAAGACACAGTGCCTTCGTTGACAAAGCGCTCGCCCAAGACGTTGAGCCAAATTTCTCCGCCCGCATAGTCAAGCAAACGACCTCCGGCAAAAGGCAGAATCTGCATGTACTGGGTGTCGACGAGTTTGGCGTTCAAACGCTCGGCCATCACGATCCCGTCGCCGGTGGCGCCGTCCAAAAGAAGTCCTGTCGGGTTGGCCGTGGTACGCATTTGAGGGTCGATGTTAGGACAGAATCGTGCACGCATCTGGCTATCGGCTTGAAAACCGCCGGTCGCCAAAATCACGGCGCGCGCCTGGATAAGCGTGCGGGAGCCGTCGGGATTGGTTGCCAAAACGCCCGTGATGCGCATGGGATCTTCGTCATAAATGAGCGTTTCGGCACGGGTACGGAATCGGATTTGTGCACCGTAACGCCTCACAGATTCGTTTAACAGCTGCACGTAGTCGTAGCCTGCTTGAGCCGAGCCTGTCGAATAGCTGCGAACGGCAGTAGACCCCACGGCTTGAAACGGTTCGGGTTTCCAAATGAGACCGTAAGAAGCCAGCCACATGCGTGCGGCGTGGGCGTTTGTACACAAAACGTTGACCAAGTCGGGATTGTTGAGATTAAGCCCCGCCGTTAACATGTCCTGGCGCATGGCGGCAATGCCTTGGGGCGTTGATTCGCTCGCAACAGACCCGGAAGAGAAAATCGAGTGACCGCCAACAAAGGGCAGCTTTTCCAAAATTAGAACGCTGTTGGCACCGTTTTCCAGCGCCGAAAGCGCCGCGGACAGCCCTGCAGCGCCTGAACCCACTACCAGTATTGAAACTTTCTCGACGGAAAGTTCCTGAGCATGGCTTTTGGGTAAGAAACTTGCCGGAATGGCACTCAGTCCGGCCAATAGTAGCGTTCGTCGATCCATTTGATTTGGGGTCTTTGGGTCGTTATTTTTCTTCGGTGAGGTGATCCACAATGCCCACCTCGTAAGCCATCTTGATGAGTTCGGACGGCGAATGAACACCGAGCTTAGCAAAAGCGTTGGCGCGATGCATCTTTACGGTCGAAACTTCCAATCCCAACTCTCTGGCAATGACTTTGTTGGCGGCGTTGGCCAGAACCAGTTTTACCACATCGTTTTCACGCGGCGTCAATTCGTCAAAGCGCGCTTTCTTAGCATCCAAAAGAATGGCTTCGGCATTGGCAGAGACGGAATTGGAAACGCATTGCGCCACTTTTTGTACGAGTACCATAGGATCGACAGGCTTTTCCAGAAAGTCCACCGCGCCGTGATGCACCGTGTGCACGGCCATCTGAATGGTACCGTGCGCCGACAAAAAGAGAATCGGGACACTGACCTGAATCTTTTCCAATTGGGCTTGCACGTCTAAGCCCGTCATACCCGGCATACGTACGTCCAAAATGATGCAGCCCGGGCGCGTGAAGTCGTCTTCGGCTAAAAATTTCGCGCCGTCGGTGTAGCTTACCGTTTCCCACCCCATCGACTCCAAGAGCATGGCGGTGGAGGCGGCTAGAGCCTCGTCGTCGTCAACAATTCGAATAAGCGGTTTCATTTCTCATCTCCGTTTTTTATATCTGTTGAGGTGCGGGAGCCTCTTTTTTGTTTTTATCTAGGTCATCGGCCCGATCGAATGTGACGGTAAAGCACAGTCCCCTCACCGGAAGTCTTTCCACCTGTAGTCTGCCGCCGTTTTCGTCCACCAAGCTTCTTACAATGCCCAAGCCCAAACCCAGGCCGTCTTCTTTGACGCTCTCAGACACTTTGGTGAGCTTTTTGAAGGCCTCGTCATCCAAAAACGGACCGTTGTCCGTTACTGTGACTTCAACGGCGGCACCCGTGTCGCGCAACACGACCGAAACCTTGCCGTCGGGAAGATCCGCCACAGCCTGCGCGGCGTTTTTCATCAGGTTTAAAAAGAGGAGTTCGAGCTCCAATGGCTCGCCCATCACATAAGCTTGCGGCGCCAACATCAATTCGATCTTGACGGCTTTTTTGAGCGCCACCGACAGGTTTTTCTTGGCGGTCTGAATGATGTCGCGTAAGTTGGTACGCTCGGCCTGACGTTCTTGTTTTCTGGCATAACCGCGTACGCGATCAATGATTTGCGCAATGCGACGCGCTTCTTGTTCGGCGCCTGTCATGGCCTTGTCGACCAACGGATTGTCCGTATTGTCTTTCATGGTTGTCAGACGAATGACGGCCAAGTAATTTAAGACGGCGCCCACGGGTTGTTTGAGTTCATGAGCAATCATGGTGCACAACTGGCTGATGGCGCCGATGCGCTCCATCTGAGAAATGCGCTCGCGCGACTGCGCGTGACTAGCCGCCAGGCGATCGCGTTCTTCCATCGTTTCCATCAGGGCTTTGGTGCGTTCAATGACGAGTTTTCTTAATCGCCATTCGTTAAAGGCGACACCGACAATGATGAAAAGTACGGCTAGAATCCAGGCTTTGTAACGATTCCAAATACCTGAAATCGACCAGTCCTCCAAATAACTCCAAGGTCCTATGTGAAGCGTTTCTTCGAGGTTGCGTAACGAGTGAAAGTCGCTCGTGCCGTACCAACTGTAGTCCGACGTAGAGCTCTCGGGACTTAATAACGTGATGGTAACGCTTCGCACCAATTCTTCGTTGGTCCAGGGAAGGCTTGCCGCAATCAAATCGGGGTAGAGATCGGTTGAGTGTGCGCAGGTACTGATCCCGTCGTCTTTGGCATTGATGACTTTGAGTAATCCCGTTTCAATCAGACCTTCATCTTGCGCGCGCTCCAACAAGCACGTAGGCACGGCACCGGCATCATACGCATTGGACAAAACCGAAACAAAGACATTGGGTAAGCTGAAGTTGAGAAAGTCGACCTGACTGAAAAAGTGTTGGGAATCGAGCCCCTTCTTTTCCAACTCCATGCGAATGCCCAACCATCCGTCAATGGAGGTGGGTAGGGTCGAGGCGATGCGCTTGCCTTTTAAGCTTGCCAGATCCGTGATGTCGGCACGGTCGACTTTAGCAATGATCGTGGCACCGGCCGACTGAACGGGATTAACGGCATGAGACGATTTTCGGGTGGCAATGGGGTGCGCCCCCATTGCATCGACCACACGCAGAAAGTCTGCGGCGGGACTAATCACAAAATCGGGTTTGCTTTGCGTGATGGTGTCGACCAGAGAAATGGAAGACAGCCCGATTAAGCTCACCCGAGTTCCGGGCATCGAGTCTTCGATGGCTCTGGCCACAGGTAATACCGTGCGAGTGAGGTAGCCGGGTGTAGCCGTTTCCACAAAGCCCAAACGAATGGTGTTTTGCGTTGTTTGTGCGCACAACAAAGTTGCCACAGTGCCGAGCACCATAGCAACGCTTGTTTGAAAAACTTTGCGCAAATTCAACATGCCTTGATCGCGATAGGAAATTCAACGGAAATTCTCCTAGGACACACTATACAGGCAGTGCGCACCGGTTGGCTACCTGCCATGGGAGGGAGCCCAGAGAGATTGGTGGTCTATTGCTATCCAATAGTAAATATCTATTATTATGATA
>CALKKK010000057.1 GCA_937995395.1 uncultured Sutterella sp.
TTATAGGGCGATTTTCCTCTGTGGAGATCCCGACTATTACGTTAAGACGGGGTTTGTGGCGGCCGAAGACTTCGGTATTCGAAACGAAGCAAATCAGTACATGACGGCTTTGCAGGTGATGCCGTTGTTTGAGGGGGCTCTTGAGGGGCTTTTCGGGCGCTATTGCGAGAGCAAGGTGTTTCAGATCGACGAAGCTAAGGCGGCGGATTTTGACCGTTTGTATCCTGAAAAAGAGAAGGTGGAGGGAACGCGGTCGCAGTTGAGGTTTTTGGAATTGGTGGGGATGGTGCGGCCATACAAGTCGTAAGGATGAACGCAAATAAGTTTTGCCTATCGCGTTCATAAAGAACGAAATTTTGCGTTTGCAAATCATATATTTCAAATATATGATTTCGCCAACTTCAGTCGCACCCGACGTAAACATACAGATTTCAGGTGCCGACGTCCTCAATTTCTTTTCAGGAGAAAATACTCATGTTGACCGCACGCCAGATCGAACTCATCAAGGCAACCGTTCCCGTTTTGCGCGAACACGGCGTGGCTTTGACCACCCACTTCTATGCTCGAATGCTCAACGGCAACCCCGAATTGAAGAACGTCTTCAACCAGGCTCACCAGGCTCGCGGCCATCAGCAGAAGGCTTTGGCAGGTGCCGTTTTGGCCTATGCCGAAAACATTGAAAATCCGGGCGTCTTGATCGGTGCCGTCAAGCATATCGCAAGCAAGCACTGCACCGTCGGTATCCGTGCCGAACACTATCCGATCGTAGGTAAACATTTGCTTGCTTCCATCAAGGAAGTGTTGGGTGATGCCGCTTCCGACGAATTGATCGACGCATGGGCAGCTGCCTACGGTCAGTTGGCCGACCTCTTGATCAACGTTGAAGGCGGCATCTATAACGAACAGGCTAACGTCGAAGGCGGGTGGTCGGGTTGGCGTCCGTTTGTAGTCGACAAGAAGGTCGAAGAATCTGCCGATGCGACGAGCTTCTATTTGAAGCCTGCCGATGGCGGCAAGGTGCCTTCTTACAAGGCCGGTCAGTTCGTGTCGGTGCGCGCTTACATCCCGGGCGCCAACGCCATGCAGCCGCGTCAGTACACGTTGTCTGCCGCATCTCTTTGCCCGTGCGGCTTGCGCATTACGGTGAAGCGCATCGACGGTTGCTGCGACAAGCCCGCAGGCTTGATGTCCACTCACTTGCACTCTGCTGTCAAGGCTGGTGATGTGATCGAACTTTCTGCTCCTGCCGGTGAATTCTATTTAGCCGAAGGCACCAACCCGGTCGTGTTGGTTGCGGGCGGCATCGGCGTTACCCCGATCTTTGCCATGTTGCAGGAAATCGCCGAAAAGACCTCGTCTCGTCCCGTGACGGTGGTTCAGGTGGCTCGCGACACCGCTCACTTGGCTTTGGGTAAGGAAGTGCGCGAAGCTCTCTCCAAGTGCACCGCCGGCAAGGGCGTGGTGTTCTTGACGCAGCCTTCTGACGCCGACAAGGCTTGCGGTTGCCCGGCTGTCAAGACCACTGGTCGTCCGACGGCTGACGACATTAAGGCTTTGGCACCTGCTGCCGATGCCGACGTGTATATCTGCGGTCCGGTGTCCTTCATGGCCGATATGAGCGCCGCCTTCGTAGCCGCAGGTGTTGCTCAAGATAAGGTTCACACCGAAGCCTTCGGCACGGGCAACCAGAGCTAATCGCTATTGATACACACACGCCGATAGTAAAACTTGACTGTCGGCGTGCTAAGCTCAAAGATTGAGAAAAGGGCAGAAGGGTGCGCGTCTTTCTGCCCGAAAACGATTTTAAGAATCTCCAACAACGACGCATGCAACTCAAACGCTTTACCGATCTGGGATTGCGCATCTTGATGTACCTGGGACAGGGACGTGCCAAGTCCGCAACTGACGAGGCGAACCTTGTGACGGTCACCGAACTTGCCAACAAACTTCAGTGGAACAAAAATTTGGTTGTCAAAGTCACCCACTTCATGGTGCAGGAAGGGTGGCTTGCCGCCGTGCGCGGTCGCAACGGGGGATTGCTGTTGGCCAAAGATGCGTCTGAATACAGAATCGGCGATATCGTACAAAAGCTTGAAGGTGATGAGCGTCTTTTGGATTGTTCGGAACCGCCGTGTCCGCTGTGCGCAGGCTGCGGTCTGATCGGCGCACTGCACGCAGCCCACATGGCTTTTTACGCCAAGTTAAACGAAAACACCCTGGCAGATATTCTCAAAAACCCGACGCTGCAAGAAGCCATTGTGAAACTCTATCGTCATCGCACCGATTCTTGACTTTGGTAAAGGTCTTTGCAATCCAAAAGCATATAATCCATACGTCATTTTTTGCTTTAAAAACCCGTCGTTTGAATCCCTCGTTCGAAACATTCGGGTCAGACTCAGCTATTCCAATATAAAACCATGGCAGTCAGTGATTTTTCCGGGGTGATTGCCCCGCTTGCGGCGTGTGTGATTTTCGGTGCCGGCCTAACGTGGCAGTTGTTGCGCCGCAAGTCCGTCAAACCCAAAAAGCCCGTGCGCAATGTCGATCGTGTTTCGGTCGTTCGTCGCAATCCCAACGGCTCTCCGGTTCCTAACGAAGACCCGGCGGCAGGGGCTATTCAAAAAGAAAAAGCCGTTTACGACTTCGAAGCCGTTAACGTCAAGCGTCCCACCATGTTGGCTGTGACGACCATTCGCGGAAATGCGACGGCTGCCGAAGTGTTTATTCAGCGCGCTTTTAAGATCGACCGCGAATATTGGCGCGAGCTCGATGTTTCTATCCCTGAAATGCGCGGGCTCGATTGCTTGTTCGTGAACGCTTGCAAACTGGCTTGGGTGCCGGGCAGCAACTTCGAGCGCCATATCTATGCCGTAAGTTTTGCGCCGATTTTGGAAGAAGCCCTGCGCCAGGGTTTCCATCCGCGCGTCAACGCCACTGCAGCCGATCTTCAGTTCTGCGCCATTGACGAAACGGGCACGCAGTTGGGCGAAGCGATGTCGATGCCCGACCACGCCTGGGGTCAGGAAGCGCGCGTCTTGGCACTGTGGTCTGCACTGAACCCCACCGACAAGCCCCATGAGCTTGAAGGCGAGTTGCGTAAAGAAATCGCCGTTTTAAAAGACAAAGTGGAACATATCGGTCGCTACGTCTCGGCTTTGACGGAACGCAACTGGAAGTTGCGCATGGATCACATTATTGATCTGGCGCACGACATTCGTCGTTTGGGTGCCGAAACGGGTCCTGCCATTGAACGCAACGCCCAGACCGACGAATTAGTGAAGACCATGATTCTCGAAGCCGAGCGTATCGACACGATGGTCGACGATCACACCAAGACAGTCAAAGACTTGGAAGACGCCGACAGCGCCCTGGTGCACGCCATTGCCTACATGCATGTGCGTGAACTGACAGTGCGCGTTTTGAGAGTCTGTGCCTTGTTGCGCGTGATCGGGGGTGATACGTTTGAGCACGAAGTGCGCAGTGCCAACCGAATTACCGCCAATGTTAATCGCTTTACCGACGTCAAACCCTTGATTGCTGCAGCCGAGGCAATCGCGCACAGCAAACTTGCCGTCGAATCAAAGGGTATGAATGCTTCCGAAGTGGAACGCGCCGGTGCCATTACGCGTCACGCCAAAGAGCTTGCCAAAACGCATGACGACTTGGTGGCGGAGCTTCAGGCCGAAGCTTTGGCCGTGCAGGAAGAAATCGACAAGTATTTGCTCCTGCAGTCTCGTCCTCGCCGCTATGCCGTACGTGTGGATGATTACGGGCATGTGGAAAAGCTCTTGGTGCTGGAACACTAACGCAACACTTTCGGTTCATTCAGATAAAGGCGAGTAACTGGTCTTCGGTACTCGCCTTTGTATTTGCCGATGATCGGTCTATTTGTTGTGAAGCGACTTTTCAAAACTTTGACAAGACAAGTATTATTAACAGTTCAACTGATTTACAAAAGCACTCGGTTTTCCAAAGGGGGAGATCATGTCGAGTTCCAGCATCGGTCGCATGTTTGTCGTCACCAATTTCGGCGAAAGCCACGGACCTGCCGTGGGTTGTGTGATTGACGGGTGTCCTGCCCAAATGCCTTTGACCGAAGCCGATATCCAAAAGGAATTGGATCGCAGAAAGCCCGGCACGAGCCGCCATGTGACGCAGCGCAAAGAAAGCGATACAGTGCATATTCTGAGCGGCGTCTACGAGGGCAAAACCACGGGAACTCCCATTGCTTTGGTGATTTATAACGAAGATCAGCGTAGCAAAGATTACGGCGCCATCGCGCATCAATTTCGACCGGCACACGCCGACTGGGGTTACTGGGCCAAGTTCGGGATCCGCGACCCCAGAGGCGGCGGCAGGTCGTCAGCTCGCTTAACGGCACCCACAGTCGCGGCCGGTGCCGTTGCCAAGAAGTGGCTTGCAGAAAACTTAGGCATCACCGTGCGTGCCTGCGTGACCGAAATCGGCAATATGCCGTTGGTTTTTGACGATTGGTCGCACGTCAATGAAAATCCCTTCTTTGCCC
>CALKKK010000058.1 GCA_937995395.1 uncultured Sutterella sp.
CAGATGTTCGGTCAGGCCGATCAGGCCATGTACCTGAAGGCTTTGCGTGAAAAGCATGAAGCTGTGGTTTTGAATAAAGACTACATGCCCGGTGCAGTCGATGCTAAGGATGCCGAAAACTAATTGCACCTGAATCGATAAAACCGCAGGCGGCGTGACTCGTAGCAGTGACGCCGCCAAATTTTTGTCCGTTGTAAACCCAAGGCAATTTTTTCTTGCCTATGGACTGAGCCTTGCACATCAATCTCAAACCCGCTCAAAAGCTGCCGTGACGAGCCGGCGAACATTATCTGCATATCACGGTTCAAACGTTCGTTGCAATGCACAGCGCAAAGAAAAGAGCCGATGGCGTCGATCCATCGGCTCCTGTTGGCAAAACGCCGGCGAACTTACCGCCTTCCGATTCCGAGCAGGCGTTTGACCATTTGTACCGGCAACTGCGCTAAAACAATGGCTCCCAACATCAAAGCACACCCGAAAAGCTCTCTGGCACTCAATGCCTGGTTCATGATGAGCCACCCGCAGATGACGCTTACCACGCTCTCCAAACTCATGATCAACGAAGCCAACGTCGGATGTACGCCGTTTTGCGCAATGACCTGCAGCGTGTAGGCAATGCCGTTACTCATGATGCCTGCGTAGAGGATGGCAGGCAACGCCGCATAAAGCGCTTCCATGGTCGGGGGCTCAAAGATCATCATCAGGATAAAGCCCCAGACGCTGCCCGCAAAAAACTGCACGCAGCTCATGCGTACGCAATCGACCAAGGGCGCATAGCGATCGATCACCAGAATATGAAAACTGAAGGATAGGGCACAGGCTAAAACCAGGGAGTCGCCGATGGCTAAAGAAAAGCTCCCTGCCGGCATGCAAAGAAAATAAAGACCGATGGCGGCAATCACCACCGAAATCCAAACGAGAAAGCCTGTTTTGCGCCCGACAAAGATACCCAAAATCGGCACGATCACGATATATAGGCTCGTCAAGAAGCCGGCCTTGCCCACCGTGGTGTAAAGAAGTCCGAACTGCTGCAAGGATTCGGAAATAAAAAGCACCGTACCGCATACAATGCCGCCCGTCCACACCAAAGGATTTTTCCAAGCCGATTTGCCTGTGACGGTTTGGGGATCGCGCTTGGCGCGCACCGTGTCCAAAAACGGGATAACGGCTAAAAGAAAAAGTCCGCCGATAATGGATCGCGCCCACGTAAAGGTAAAGGGCGAGACGTGTTCCATCCCCAAAGCCTGAGCCACAAAGCCCGAGCCCCAGATAGTGGCGGTAATGAGTAACAGAAAAGAATTGCGCAGCTGTAAGCTCATAAAACTTGCTTTCAATCGAAAAGAACAACCGCGATATTGTAACGGTGCCGTCGCAGTCGCGAAACAAAAACAAACCCGAACACGACAATGCATCGTATTCGGGTTCGCGAGCTTGTGAGTTCAAGCCGAAGATTTCGGCTCAAATCAAAAGATCATCATTCCTTGTGGCCCTTGTGGCACATACCGCAGTTGGCGCCGCTCTTTAATGCAGCGTGAACCGGGTTCTTGGCAACGAGTGCATCGGCGCCGCCGTGGCAGGCCAAGCAGTTTTCAAACTTGACGGTGGGCGGTGCGGGAACGTGGCACTTGTCGCAAGTGACAGCACGACCGACGTGACGATCGGCCAAGGGGGCGGCGGACAAAGAGCCGGCCATGAGGGCTGCACCGGCGGCAGCCAAAACGAACAAACGCATGTTCATGATTTATCTCCTGTTTTTGTGCGTTGGGGTCGAAACGACGATCGGGGAATCGACGTATCGCGCACGGTTTTTATTCAAGCGGGGCGTATTGTTGCCCGAAAACGGATTCTTGGCAAGGCTTAAGATTTGATTAAGCTCAAGACTTCGGGCGCAAAAAAGGAGCGATAAAAAAGATATATCGCTCCTTGTGACACACGTCAAAAATATACGACAGGCGTATTGATTTCCGGTGTTCTAGTTCTTACAGCGGATCGCCCGAGCGCAACAGCAAGCGCGCGATTTCGGCGGCGTTGTGCAAATCGAGCTTGCGATAAGCCGAGCCACGGTGCACCTGAACCGTCTTTTCGCTGATGCCGAGGTTTTCGGCAACCTGCTTGTTGCTCATGCCGTGAGCCACCATACGGATGACTTCGCGTTCGCGCTGGGTCAACTGTTCCAGGCGAGAGCGGAAGGTGGACAATTCCAATTCCGTACGACGGTGATTGAGGTTGTTCATCACGGCATTGCCGATGGCGGTCAACAAACGTTGATCGTCCACGGGCTTTTGCAAGAAGTCGACGGCACCCATCTTCAAGGTACGCACGGCCATATCGATGTCGCCGTGACCCGAAATAAAGATGATGGGAAGATCAACCCCCAACTCGCGCATCTTGTCTTGCAGTTCAAGACCGCTCATGCGCGGCATACGCACGTCAAGCACCAAGCAGCCCGGGCGCTGAAAGTCGTTGGAGGAAATAAAATCCAAAGCGTCGGAATAGGTGACGACGTCCCAGCCTTCACCTTCAATCAAAAATGCCCAAGAGCGACGCATTGCGTCGTCGTCATCAATCACGCGAACCAGGGGCTTTAAAGATTCCACAATTATTCTCCGTTATGAGCTAAGTGCTCGGGCACACATCAACTCGTCGGTGCTTGAAACCGGGGTCAAAACACCGTGCCGACGTGTATCGAAAATTCTACCCCCTAAATGTACAACAAAATGCTTAGTATTGCGATACCCCGAAGGATGTTTTTGCATGAATTGTCGTCGTTTTTTGTCTTAGGGGCTTTTCTCTAGTTCTATTTACACGAGTTGGGCCAACCAAATACCGCCCAAAACCCAAATAAAGAGGAAAACGGTATCGATCGTCAACAAGTACAAAACGGTGACGCCGGCTGTGCGAAGGCGCGACAATGACGTCTTCATACCTAGCGCGGCAATGGCCACCAACACGCAAAAGTGCGAAATTTCCACGAGGTAGGAGGCGGCTTCTTTGGGAATGTATCCCATGACGTTGACCACAGCCAAAATCACGAAGGCGATCAAAAACTTAGGAATCACGCGCATGAGATTGAATTTTTTGGGTTCCCCGTCGTTTTCCTCAGCCTTGGGCTTAAAGGCAAAGGCAAAAATCACAATCATGGGCACGAGCATCGCTACGCGCAGCATCTTGGTCATGGTGGCTGTGGCAAGCGCATCTTCGCCCATCATGGCGCCGGCACCCACCACTTGACTCACGTCATGAATGGAGCCCCCTAAAACAAGGCCTGCAACCGAGCCCGACAAGGGCGTAAATTCCAAAATCAAGGGATAGAGCAACATGGCCACAGTCGAAATGACGGTCACCACCACCAACACGGCCAAAAGCGTTTGTTCTTTGAGTTGCTTTTTGTCCATCACCAACGACAAGGCAATAGCAGCAGAGGCACCGCAAATGGCAACCGAGCCGCCCACCAAGGCGCTGTCGCCTTTTTCCATCCCGACGAGGCGACGGATCAACACCGAAAAGCCAATGGTGGCAAACACGCCGCCCACGATTACGGCCAAGGTCAAAGGAGTTAAGTGAGAAAGTTCTTCGGCCGTAATGCGCACGCCCAAAAGCGCCACGCCGATACGCAACACCGGCCCGATACAAAATTCCATCCCCGGACGAACGTTGGGATTTTCGCTCAAGTAATGAAAGGCAAGCCCGATCATCATGGCGTATAAGACGGCAGGGCCGCCCACAACGTGAGAAATCAGCATGCCCGCTAAGGCGATTGCAACGGAAATCAAAATGCCGCGCGTGTTGTTGACAAACCAGTCGGTCATAGAAAGGAAATCAGGGAAAACAATAAGACGGATCGGGATGCTACAGCATCGGGGCTATGCCTGAAAAGCGGGATTTGAAGAAATATTGACGAAATCGAAAAGCCGAGTTCGGCAGAGTGCAACTCGGCAATAGTCAAAAGCACAAGAAAATGCCCTTTGCACGGGAAAATGCAAAGGGCATCGAAAAACTCAAAGGAAGTGTCGATTAACGCACGATACGATCGGCGATGATCTTGGCGGCGTCAGCCACCGGCAACATTTCCTTGGCGTCCAAATTGCGACGGCAGGCGTATTCGACTTCGCCCGTCTTCAAACCGCGATCGCCCACGACGATGCGATGCGGAACACCGATCAATTCCCAGTCGGCAAACATGGAGCCGGTACGCACGTCGCGATCGTCCAAAATGACGTCCACACCTAAAGCGGCAAGTTCGTCGTGAAGCTTTTGAGCAGCTTCGCGCACCGTTTCGCTCTTAGCGTAGTTCATCGGGCAGATCACGACTTCAAAGGGCGCAATAGCGTCCGGCCAAATGATGCCCTTATCGTCATGGCACTGTTCGATGGCGGCACCCGCCACACGCGTCACGCCGATACCGTAGCAGCCCATTTCCAAGAACTGAGGCTTGCCGTTTTCATCCAAATAGGTGGCGTTCATGGCTTCGGAATACTTGGTGCCCAAGTAGAACACGTGACCGACTTCGATACCGCGCTGCAAACGAAGCGTGCCCTTGCCGTCGGGAGACGCATCGCCCTCGACGACGTTGCGCAAGTCGGCAACCTGAGGTTCGGGCAAATCGCGCCCGAAGTTGGCACCCGTGTAGTGGAAACCCGTTTCGTTGGCGCCGCAGCAGAAGTCGCTCATGTCGGCAACGGTCTTGTCGGCATAAACGACGACATCGTCACGAATGCCGATCGGGCCCAAAGAGCCGGGGTTGGCACCGTTAAAGTGCTCGGCAATTTCGGCTTCGGTCGCAAAACGGAAACCGTCTTTCAGTTCGGGCAACTTGCCTGCCTTGACTTCGTTTAAGTCGTGATCGGCGCGAAGCAACAACAGCACGATTTGAGCGGGCAGGGGGGCGCCCTTTTCGTCGTACTTGTCGCTCGCCAAAACAATGCTCTTGACGCAGGTTAAAAGGTCGATGCCCAAGAAGGGGGCGACGTCTTCGCACTTTTCTTTACCCGGCGTGGCGTTTTTCACCAATTCTTGGGTTGCAGCCTTGCGGCCGTCCAATACGGAAGCGGCTTCGGCCAATTCGATGTTGGCGGCGTAGTCCGAGTCCGGGCAGTAAGCGATCACGTCTTCGCCGATATCGGCAATGACTTGGAATTCGTGCGAGCGAGAGCCGCCGATGGCGCCGGTGTCGGCACGCACGGCTCTAAAAGTCAGACCGAAACGCGTAAAGATGTTGCGATAGGCCTGATACATCTTGTCGTAGCTCACGGCTGCGTCTTCGGCCGAGCGATCGAAGCTGTAGGCATCCTTCATCACGAATTCGCGGGCGCGCATCACGCCGAAACGCGGACGGCGTTCGTCACGGAACTTGGTGCGAATCTGGTAGAGATTGACGGGCAACTGGCGCCAGCTCGTGATTTCGGAGCGTGCCACTTCGGTGATGACTTCTTCGCTCGTGGGCTGAATCACAAAGTCGCGTTCATGGCGATCTTTAAAGCGCAGAAGTTCGGGACCGTA
>CALKKK010000059.1 GCA_937995395.1 uncultured Sutterella sp.
CCAACGTAGTTTCGCCGCCGCCCGACAAAAAGCAAATCTTTAAAGACTCGACGGCGTATGAGGGCGGAAAGCACCTTCCGATCCACTCGATCCAAAGCGGAATGCTTCTGAGGTCGAACAAAAAGCCCGAAAGCATCATCGTGGGCATAAAGCTTGCCATGATGGCGCACTCGGTTGCCAAAAACTGACTCTTGACCTTGGCAGAGATAAACAACCCCAGAGCAGCCGCAGCCACGCAATACAAAAAGGCGGTTGTCATCAGCCAGAATACGCTGCCTCTTAACGGCACACTAAAAAGCGTGACCGCAAAGACCAGACAAACGAAAAAGCCGCTTAATGCAATTCCCGCGCAGGCAATGAGTTTGGAGAGCAAAATTTCCAACGATGCGGCGGGTGTGGCAAAAAGCGCCGTCATGGTGCCGCGCTCCCACTCGCGCGCAATCACCAGACTGCCCAAAAACGAAGCCGAAACCGATGTAACGATCACCAACAATCCCGGCACCAAATACCAGGTGGAGTTACTCGCTTCGTTAAACCATAATCGCGACGTCAAACTCACTGCAGGATTGACCGAAGTCGTTGCGCTACTTCCCGATGTTTGAAGCTTGGCGTCTTGCATGGCCGTTTGCGCCACGCCGCTCGCGTAAGAGCGCACCATCTGCGCCGTGTTGCTGTCCACACCGTAAAGCGTCAAACCTACTTGCGCGTTGCCCTTGGCCAAGTCTCTGGCAAAGCCCGGTTGAATGCGAATGATGGCCTCGGCCTCTCGTCTGGAAAACGCAAGTTCGGCTTGCTGCCGGTTGTCTGCTCGAGCCCCGACCAAGTAGTTGTTGGCCTCGAAGTGCCTCGCCAAAGCAACGGCTGCCGGCGTTTTTTCTTCCACCAAAAGCGACACCGGAACGTTTTTGACGTCCATCGACATCCCGAAGCCGTAAATCAAAAGCATCAAGACCGGCAAACCCAGCCCGATCACCAAGTAGGAAGGATCTCGGGCAATGAGTTGAATTTCTTTGACCAACAAAGCCGTGAACCGACCGAAATCAAATCGAAGAAGTGCGCCGATTCTCATTGTCCTTCTCCTTTGGTTTGCACGTCCCGGCGCTCTTTTTCGACGATGCGGATAAACGCCGTCTCAATCGACATGCCGCTGCTTGCGTGTGTTTCGTCCGAAGCGCTTTGGCGAATCTCGTCGGGCGTGCCGAGCGCGATGATTTTGCCGGCGTCTTGAATCAGGAAGCGATCGCAATACTCGGCTTCCTCCATAAAGTGCGTGGTCACCACCACTGCGGCACCTTGGCTTGCCAGCTCGACAATCCTTCGCCACAAAGCCCTTCTGGCTGCCAAGTCGGCACCTGAGGTCGCCTCGTCAAGAAAAATGATTTTCGGTTTATGTATCAGTCCGCAAGCAATCGACAAATCGCGTTGCGCACCCAACGAAAGAGAGAGCGCCGCAAAGTCGGCTTTATTCTGCAGATCGAAGTCGTGCATCAACTCTTCGATTCTTGCTTCGAGTCCTTTGCCTCTCAAACCGAAACTGCGCCCGAAAAATCGCAAATTTTCCCGAACCGTCAATTTCCCGTAAAGGGAAAACTTCTGAGCCACATAGCCCACGACAGATCTGGCCTGCGCCTTGGCGCGCGCCAGATCGAATCCGGCAATCTTGATTTCGCCGCCCGACATCGGCAAAAGGCTGCACAACATACGAAACGTGGTTGTTTTGCCCGCACCGTTGGGCCCCAAAATTCCGAAAATCTCACCGGGCATTACGTCAAAGGTCGTATCGTCAACCGCTACGAAGTCGCCGAAAACGCGCCTGACCTTTTTTGCTTCGACCACCGCCTCTTGCCGATTTACCGCAAACCCGAGTGCTTGTTGTTCTTTATCTTCGGCAACGTTTGATACCGAGGCCGACAACGAAAATGTCAAAAGCGCATAACTGTCTTCGAGTCTGGGCTCTCTGGCAAACAGTCTGGACGCATCGATGTCTTCGGGCAAGGCGGCGCGAGCCCCCGGCACCAGCAACAAATCGATTCGCCCTTCTCTGGGCACCGCATCGAGCCAGACGGATTGCGCCTCGGCCGCCCGAACCGAAGTCATCATGCGTCTTTGCAAACGGGCGGCATCGTTCGGAGTCAACCCCTCAAGACTCAATGCAAACGTCAGTCCTTGGGCTTTTTGCATCAAAGACTCGGGGGTGCCGCTTGCCACAAGTTTTCCGTCTTCCAAAAAGAGGACATAGTCGGCTGCTTGGGCTTCTTCCAAATATGCCGTTGAAAAGATAACGCTCATCTTCGGGTCGGCATCTAACCTTTGGAGCAACACCGACCAAAGCTCTCGTCTTGACAAAGGATCAACCCCGACGGTGGGCTCGTCCAACAAAAGCAAATCGGGAGAAGCCAGTAAGGCTCCGGCCAACGCCAATTTTTGCTTCATGCCGCCGGACAATTTCCCTGCAGGACGCGCCCAAAACTTGCCCAAGCCCGTCAGCTTTAAGAGTGCATCGCTTTTTGCTTTGGCCTCGTCTTCGTCAAGACCTCTCAATTGCGCGATCAAAAACAGGTTTTCTTCGCAAGACAGCTCTTGGTAAAGACCGAGCTGCTGCGGCATAAAGGCAATGCGCATCAAAAGATCGGGATCGTCCGGATCGGGCGTTTTCTCCAGCGTCATGACATTTCCGACATCTGCAACCTCAAGCCCGCACAAAAGCTTTAACAAAGTCGACTTGCCCGAGCCGTCGGGACCGATCACCGCCGTCAGTCGATGTGCGCGATCGAGCGCAAACGTGACGTCGTCAAGCGCTCGAATGTCTTTGCCGGCGCCTGTCGAATAGGTCTTGATTACGCCCGTCAGGCTTGCAGTCACCTTGGAAGTCATCGCTTGCATCCTTTACCGGGATTGCCCCTCGGCAGAAGAAGTTTGAGCGTCGGGTGCAAAATCCACCGTCACCGGCTGACCGAGTTTGAGAATATCTTCCTCATCCCGAACGATAAGTCGGACTTCGTAAACCAAAGCCGTTCTCAATTCTTGGGTTTGAACGGTCTTGGGAGTGAATTCGGCAAGACTTGAAACCGAACCGACCGTGGCTTCAATGGGCGGTGTCGTATCGGTCAAAACCAATGCCGGCGAACCGGCTTTGACGATTCCCAATTGGGCTTCGGAAACATAAACGCGCACCCATTTGGGAGAAGTAATTGAAATTTGATAAACGGTACGCGAAGCCGAGGTCATGTCGCCGGGCTCCGTCAGACGCGTGCGCACAATGCCCGAAACGGGAGAAACGATACGACCCGCTTTCTCGATTTGGTATTGAAGTGCGTCGCAAGCGGCTTTGCCGGCTTCTTTGGCAGCCAGAGCCTGCACGACTTCGTCGGGCCGAGACCCCGCTTCAAGTCGACTGACTTCGGCCGTTTGTGCCGCCAATTGGGCCTGCAGCGTTTTTCTTGTCCACTAGGCCTGATCGAGCGCGTCCTTCGATGATGCTTTGGCGTTAAAAAGCGCACGTTGGCGTTTTTCCTGCAACTGAGCCAAAGTCAACTCCTGCTTGACGGCTTCGCGCGAAGCCTTGGCTTTTACAATGTCTTCGCTTCTGAAACCGTCTCTGGCCAAACGCCATGCGGCGTCAAGTTGTTTGAGATCGGCCTGAGCTTTGGCAAGCTGAATTTCCAAAAGTTCCGTATCGAGCCGCCCGATCGTTTCGCCTGCCGTCACGCGATCGCCTTCTTCTTTGGCAAGTTCGGCAATGCGTCCCGAAGCTTCAAAACTCAAATTGACTTCTCGTACATCGACACTGCCCCATGCTACGGACGGCTTGGGCATATTGCTCTGTTGCCACCAATACAATCCGGCGCCGACGGCTCCGACAATCACAACGACGACTGAAAGCGCAGCGATTTTCTTGGATTTCATTTTCGCACCCCATAAATGACTGACTAGTCAGTTCAATTATAGGCAAACAAAAATCCGTTCGTAAACTTCGGACAAATTAAATTTGACTTTTTTTACTGACCGGCTGCAGTCGAAGGCATACCGAATTTGCAGAACCTATACATTTTTCGCAATAGCGGGTTTACCGATTTCACGTCAACATACCGTCATTGTTGCCGATCCGAATAATCGAACCTCGGCACCGTGCATTTTTTGATATACCTTCCTTGGAGCACCACATGAACGCGATAAACTCTTGCGATCCGTCTTTCAATCTTGACTACAGCGTCCGCCCCAAGGTCACCCGCCTCAGCGGTCCGGTCAAAAAAGTTCTTCTCGTCGGAAATTCTCTGATGTTTTATAACTGCGGGGTTTCGTCCTTTCTGCAAGGCTTTGCCAAAGCGGCAAATCGAAAGCTTGAGGTCACGATGGTCGGCATCGGCGGTGCCGGTCTTTACTGGCACGACGTCAAAAGCTATCTGCGTCCCAACGGCCTTCGCAGCTATCGAATCACTGCTGAAAACAAGTTCGAATTCATCGATTATCCGGACGGAAAAATCTTCGATGCCGTATTGATGGTCGACAGTACTCAAGGACCGATTCACCCTGAGCTATGCGAACTGTTTCGCCAATTTGCCCTTCAACATACGCAAACCGTAAAAGCCAGCGGTGCCGATCCCCTTTTGATGATCAGCTGGGGCTACAGCGATCGTCCGGGAATGACGCGCGCCTTGGCCGACTCGATCGTCGCTGTGGCCAACGAATGCGCTTGCCCCGCCGTTCCGTGCGGAATCGCTTTTGAACGTGCGCAACGTCAACGTCCGTCTTTGGCGCTTATTCGCACCGACAGACGTCATCCGACGGTCGCCGGCTCCTATCTGGAAGCCGCCGTCTTTTTTGCTTCGCTTTTTGAAACCAGTCCCGAAGGTTTGCCTTACTACGGTCGTTTCGACGATTTGACGGTGACCGAAGACGAAGCGGCTTTCTTGCAAAAGATTGCATGGGAAACCGTGCGCGACTTCAACGGTTGGCAATAACCGACTTCTATTGAGGCCCCATATCCCGCATTTGCGACTTAAACGGAGTATCGGGGCTTCCCTCTTCGATTTCCCAAACATTCCAATCGTAGTTGTCGGCCTCCTGATGCAAATACGCAATCAGTCGTTCGGTCAACGGCGTTCTCGGACGGTTCTTGGGATAAGCGAGCACATAGTCCGTACTGGCTTGAAATCCTCGCAAGGGAATCATCGTCAAATGGTCTCGGTGTCTTCTCAGTTGCACGGAAGACAACAAAGCCAAAAAGCCGTTTTTGCCGACCATTTGATTCGTCAGAAAATACCCTTGACTGCGTACCGTATAACTCGGCTGAAATCTGAATGCTTCCGGTTGCTCTTTCTGCCAAATTTCAAATTCTTCATTGATCAACCAATTGGCGTGCGCAAGCTCTGCAAGCGTGGTTGCATTTTGAAGACTGTGCCCGATCGAACAAGCTACGGCGCATGGACAGCGCATCAAAGGCTCGACGGTAAAGCCGGCAAACGACACGTTTTCCCTGGCATAGCAGACGGCAAAAT
>CALKKK010000060.1 GCA_937995395.1 uncultured Sutterella sp.
CAATTGCATATTGCCTAAAAATCTCAATGACGCGCGAAAAAATCTCAGTCAAGTGGTTAGAGTGTGTCGAATTTCTTCAAATGTGCTTAAAATACCCCATAACAAAAATACATGACTCGGAGTTTCACGATGACGCAAAACATTTCTGAAGAAGTCCGTTTGGCTAACGACATGCTCACGGCCCGTGTTCTGGCCCTTTTGGATAGGCATCCCGAAATGAACGATGCCGATTTGGCGATCCCCGGCTTGCATCTCTATAGACACACATCGCCCAAAAGCGATTTGAACTGTTTTTACACGCTTTCTACGGGGTTGATCCTGCAAGGCGGCAAGCGTGTGAAGGTCGACGGCAAGAATTGGGAATACGGCAAGTGCACGAGCATTGCCACGGCAGCCGATACGCCGAGCTCTTACGAAATCTTCGAGGCTAGTCCGCAAAAGCCCTACGTGGCCGTGGCACTGAAACTTGATCCGTTGCTCGTGACCGAATTGGTGCAGTCGCACCCGGAAATTCTCGCTAAGCACGGCCAAGAGAAATTTCAGCATGAAAACCGCATCTTCACGGTGGGCGTGCCTTCTTTGGATTTGATCGAAGCCTACTCGCGTTTGGTGCGCCTGTTGGATACGCCGGAACAAATTTCGGCGCGTGCGCCGTTGATTGAACGCGAAATCGTTTACCTGTTGTTGATGAGCGATCAGGGCGGCGCGCTTTCGCACTTCTTTACTCAAAACAGTACGGCCAATCGCATCAACAAGACGATTAACTGGATTCGTCAGCACACGGGCGAGCCGTTTGATATCGACATGTTGGCCGATATGGCCAATATGACGCGATCGACTTACTATCGCCACTTTAAGAGCATCACCAAATTGTCGCCCTTGCAGTACCACAAGCGACAGTGCCTGTACCAGGCGCAGCACCTGATGATGACCAAGGGCTATAGCGCCACGCAAGCCGCGTACGAAGTGGGTTATTTAAGTCCCAACCAGTTTAGTCGCGAATACAAACGCACCTTCGGTTTGGCGCCGCGTCAGTTTGTGACGGCGCAGACTCAGTGCGAATGTAATGCTTAATTTTTTGTGAGGAAGATTGAAAATGCGACCCAAGGTCATTTGCCACATGATTGAATCCGTCGACGGGCGTTTACACCCGTCTCGTTGGTCCAAGCCTTTTAACGACATCGATATTTCGGAGTGTTATGAAGCTTACGCCGCCAAATTCCCGGCTCAGGCCTGGATGGTGGGCAGAACCACGTTGGCTGAGTTTGACGAGCAAGTCGAAGAAAAAGAAAGCGCTGTGGTTGAGGGCGGCGTGACGAAAGCTTGTGTGTTCAATGCCTTGGAAGACGGTCAGACGATGGCTGTCGTTTTGGATCCCAAGGGTAAGCTCCACTACAAGACTTCGACGATTCCTGAGAATCAACATATCGTGACGATTGTGGGCAAAGGCGTTTCTCAAGCCTACTTGGACGAGTTGGAAGATGTCGGCGTTTCTTACGTGGTGCCCGAAGCCGTCGACGACTTGGCTGAGATTTTGGAGACGCTCGCTTCGGTCTTTGGGATCGAAACGCTGTTGCTCGAAGGCGGCGGCGTGATTAACGGGGCGTTTTTAAACGCCGGTTTGATTGACGAGCTCTCCGTGCTGATTTATCCGGCTGTGGACGGTCTTTTTGGCGTCACGTCCATTATCGGGCACAAGCCTCTTGATGGCAACGCGGACGCACGACCGGCAGCCAAGACGCACTTGGAGCTGATCGACTCCGAAGTCAATGCCTCGGGGCTGGTGTGGTTGCACTACGCCATGCACAACGAAGCGTAATCTGATTTTTTTACCCAAATCTTGAAAGTCTCTGGGCGTGCACCGGTTTCGGCACACGCCCTCTTTTTTACTTTACGTCAGGAACAAAAATCAGAATTTCCAGCGCAATTGCGCGCTGCCCGTGACAGCCGAACCGTTTCCGTGCGTCAGCTCGGTGTCTAGGCGCAAAGAAGCCGAAAAGCCCGTTTCTGTAAAGAGTCCAAGGCTCACGCCTGCCAAGTAGCGATTTTTGTCGTTAAAGGTCACTTCTCGCGTAAAGGTGCCGTTCATGCCTTTCAAACCGGCTTTGAAGTCGCCCGCATCGTCCGTCAATTCTCGTTCGTACATGGCGTAAGCATTCCACTTCCACGAGTAGCCGGTGAATTGAGACGGCAGGTAAGCGGTTGAGGCTTTCACCCCCAACTGACCGCGCACCGACGTGTACCAACGGGAATCGATATCCAGAGCACCGGTGCCGGATTCTGTGTCAGACGGCGTTCTCAACGTGGTGGCTGTGATGCCTGCAATGGGGGTGAGCTCAACCGGACCGATATCAAGCTCTGCCCCTACTCTTGCCGAAGCGGAGAGGCTCATAAGGATGCCGTCG
Organism: uncultured Sutterella sp.; assembly: GCA_937995395.1. GTDB lineage: Bacteria > Pseudomonadota > Gammaproteobacteria > Burkholderiales > Burkholderiaceae_F > Duodenibacillus. The sequence continues at coordinate 2,406 of CALKKK010000060.1, forward strand.
GTCTTATAGGTCTGCCCCAAGGATTTGCGCTCGGTCTCAGAATTGACGACGCCCACTCTGGCGGAGCCTTCGACAAACCACGTGCCGTTGTTGTAGGGATAGTCTTTGATTTGACCACCGAACCACAGGCCTTCGCTTTGGGCTTCGCCACCTGCGGTGTCGTCAGACTTGAGATAGGCCGCCGCCAAGTGCCAGCCCACTGTACGGGATTGGGATTCAACTGTGACCCCGCCTGCAAGACCTGCGATGTCGGTGTCGGCCGTGCCTTCGTCAGAATGTTCGGACACCTTGCCGCCGAAGGGCTGTACCCAGATCGATTTGCCATCGGGCGCCGGGTCTTGGTGGGCAAACGTGAAGGTTCTGTCCAAGAGACGCTCCAAAGCAAAATGGCTTCTGACGCTCATCATGTGCGCATCTCCGCCTAAAGACGAGATCGTGTCTGAAATGCCGGTGCCGGTCGTAAAGTCCAACTTGGCAATCAGGGTTTGGGCACCGGCGTCGGTCACAGTATCGGCATTGGCGTCGAGTATTGAGGCGATCGAACGTTGCCATGCCGGCGTTCCTGCTACCAACTTTCGGCTGTAGGCATCGGCTTGACGCGTGACGGTTAATGTTGAATTGTTGTCGGCCACTGTGAACTGAAGCGTTGAAGATAAGCCTGCCATGTTTGCGGTATCGAAACTATAAGTGAAGCTTTTGTTCTCGAAATCTTTGCCAATCACGGGGCTGCCTTTTGCTGTCGATGCTTGAAGTTTTGTGCCCGATTGGAAATAGTCAATCGACGGAACCAGTCCGATGTCGGCCTTGTTATCGGCAAAGGTTACCGTGCCCGAAACGACAAGGCCGTTCAAGTTGCCTTCGGCATCGATGCCTACGACCAAGGTCGCGTTTTCGGACTGGGTGTAGTTGCCGTCAATGTAAGTCGTGCCTGTGGCAGGGCTCGAAACGAGTTTACCGTCGTTGACAAAGGTTTCTTGTACAAAATCGGAACCGTTACTGACGATAGCATGGGCAATACCGTCTTTGGGCGGCGTTAATACAAATGTACCGCCTCCCGTGAGTGTGGCCCCCGGTTTGATATTGACGCCTAAGACCTGCGCAAGCCCCGTAAACGTTGAGACCGTTCCTGTTGCGACAGATGCGACTCCTGAAGCCGAACCTACCGTCAAACGAATACCGTCGGCGCCGATGATGTTGCCGCGATAGGCGTTGCCGTTGAAGACGAGTTCGGTCGTGAGATCGATGTTCGTGTCTCCAAAAATGGGAATGTATGCGCCGGCTGACGGATAGAGCTTATTGGAAGTCATGTAACACTTTTGTTCGTCGCCGACCACAACCGCTTGTGCGTTCCAATCGGAAACGATGTCGCCCGTGACAACGGACGAATTCGTGAGTTCGATTTTTTGCACCAAGGCGTTGGGCGCAATATAAATGGCTTTACCGCCTTGGCCTTTTGCCGAAACGGTACCGGATATCACCACCGAGTCCATCAAAGCCCCGTTGACCGCATCAAGCGTATTGGAAGGAATCAATTCCCAAGTATCCGACGGCATATAAAAGCGCATGTACGAGCCGCGATATTCGTATTTGTCGCTCACCATATTGGAGCCGAAATCAAAGGAAAGCGCGATACCGGCCTCGCCGTCGGCTTCAATGCTCGCTCCTTGGACAACGTTTAAAGTGTGGTTTCGCCCGTAGGTGAAGGCAACGCCCAAGCCCCCTTGACCGTTTGCCGAGACTTTTACATCCCGGCCGATCGTGAGACTGTTTTTTACGCCGTCAATTCGCACGCCGATCGCGCCCAAGCCGTCGGCCAACTGATCGGCGGCAACGGTGACAGTGTTGAGGCTTCCATAGATATGGGTACCGACAGCCAAAGATTGCGTGCTCGAGGTGTCGGTCAGCCATTTTCCGTCTTGTCTTTGCGTAAAAGGTTGTGTGATCGTTTCGGTTTGCCCGCTTGCATAAAGCGATGTTCCAAAAAAGCGCTTGCGATCGAACTCAAACCCCAAATCCTGCAAAAACGCCAATTCCGCTTCCATGAGCGTCCCCCAGTTGAGCCAGTTTTGGTGACTGAGCATCGAATTTTGCAGTTCGATGTGGCTGAAGCTGACCTGATACTGCGTCGGGGTTATGGCTTCCAACCCTAAGAGCGGAATACTGCCTTTGACCGAATTGAGCATCGTGCCGGCAATCAGGTTCCCGTCACTGTCGACAATTGGTTGATCGGAATAGTAAATAACGGTATTTTCACCGATGAGCTTTTGCACCTCAGTACCGGCAAAACTTAGGCCTCTGGAAGATACGTCATAAAGGACGTTGAAAGCGCCATCCAGTTTCCCTTTGTTGATGATGTCTTCAGACCATTGCCCGTCTTGGGCCTCGATGAAATGGACGGTTTGATTGGCCTGGGCCTTATTGCCGAAAACATCTCGGAACCCTTGCTCGAAGGGCGCTAATTCACTCAAAAACTTTAGGTTACCGTTTGCATCGGTTTCGAGAAGTGGTTGCATACCATACGCATGAATGAATTCATGTATGACTGAGCTCGACAATTGATGTATGCTCCCGTTTTGCGTCAAAACACTCACGGGGCCTGCATCCCAACCGGCATCGGGCCAGGGAAGATCGATGGAGACGAGGGCGACTATCATGTCACCGTAGTCTTCCTTTCCGGTGACGGCGTTGAATAAAGTGGAGGTCCCACTCAAGGTCATGTCACGAATCGAGCTAGCGCCTGCATTATTGTCTTCTGTGGCCGTCGGAAGAAAACCGATGGTGGGCACAAAGACCGCAGATCCCAAAATGTCGCTCAAGTAGTCGATGGCGACTTGCATGGATTGCCGATCGGTTTCATTCAAGTCTCGAATGTCGTCGTTTCCAAGGTAGTCCTGAACGAATTCAGGCAGAAAATCGCGATCCGATGGCTCGAACACGTACATCGTGGCATAGACTTTACCGTGAATATCGTCAAAGTCAATGGTATAGCCCGCAAAAGCAGAAGATGCAAAGGCAAGCGAGACGGCTGCGGCAATCGCAGAATTGCGCGCCAATTTTCTTATCGGATGCGGAATTGTTTTCATAACCTGTTCTTAAGATGAATAATCTTTGTCCATCATAAACGAGATCACAAAAAATGTTGCCACGAATGCACGGGTTAAAACTTCCATCGCAGTTGCGCGCTACCTGTCACAGTCGAGCCATTGCCATGCGTCATTTCAGTGTCTAGCCGCAGGGATGCGGAAAAGCCCGTTTCGTTAAACAATCCCAGACCGATACCTGCCAAGTAGCGATTTTTGTCGTTGAACGTCACGTCGCGCGTAAAGGTGCCGCTCATGCCCTTTAAACTGGCTCTGAAGTCTCCGGCATCATTCGTCAACTCGCGCTCGTACATGGCATACAGATTCCATTTCCACGAGTAGCCCACAAATTGTGACGGCAAGTAAGCACTCGAGGCTTTGACACCCAATTGACCACGCACCGACGTGTACCAACGGGATTCGATATCCAATGCACCGATGCCCGATTCGGTATCCGAGGGCGTTCGGAGGGTTGTGGCGGTGATACCCGCAATCGGTGTCCATTCAATCTGGCCGACGTCAACTTCTGCCCCTACTCTTGCCGAGGCCGAGAGACTGTAGAGGATGCCGTCGGTTTTGAAGGTTTGGCTTCCGGTTTGTCGTTCGGTGTCGGTGTTGATAACGCCCAATCTGGCTGATCCTTGAACAAACCACGTACCGTTCTTATGCGGGTAGTCTTTAATCTGAGCACCCAACCACAAGCCTTCGGATTGGATTTCGCCGCCTACGGTGTCGTCCGACTTCATGTAGGCTGCTGCCAAGTGCCAGCCGACCGTTCGGGATTGGGTTTCAATCGTGACGCCACCCGCAAGCCCTGCGATGTCGGTGTCAGCCGTGCCTTCGTCAAAATGCTCTGAAACTTTGCCGCCGAAGGGCTGAACCCAGACCGACTTGCCATCGGGCGCCGGGTCTTGGTGCGCAAAGGCGAGAGTGCGATCCAACAAGCGCTCCAAGGCAAGGTGGCTTCGAACGCTCATCAAATACGCATCACCGCCTAAAGACGAGATTGTGTCTGCAACGCCGTTGGAAAAGTCCAAGGAAGCAATCAAGTTTTGCGCATCACGATCGGTGACAATGTTTGCATTGGTGTCGAGAATTGAAGCGATCGAGCGCTGCCACCCCGAAGCTTGCGCCTTCAATTTGCCACTGTAGGCTCCGGCCTTGCGCGTCACGGTCAATGTCGAATTGTTGTCGTCGACGGCGAAATCCAGAGTCGAAGATAAGCCCGTCATGCTCTCGGCATCGAAACCGTAGTTGAAGATTTTGCCTGTCACGTCTGTGATGCTGACCGGATTGCCTTGAACGGATTTGGTCTCAAGCGTTGTCGCGGCACCATAGTAGTCAATTGCCGGAATCAGACCGATCGTCGGATTGGTGTCGGCAAAGGAAGCAGTGCCTGTTACGACAAGTCCCGAGAGCCGATTCTGAGAATCAATGCCGACAACGAGACTTGCACCGGAGTTTTGCTGGTAATTGCCGTCAATGTAGGTGGTGCCTGTAGCAGGACTTGAAATCAGTTTGCCGTCGTTGACAAACGTTTCCTGTACGAATCCCTCACCGTCAGTGACACGGGCAAATGTCTTCCCCTCTTCCTTCTGAGGCGTCAACACAAAGGTGCCGCCGCCCGTGAGTGTCGCGCCGCGTTTAAGCGTAACCCCCAAAACTTGCGCAAGCCCCGTGAATGTTGTGACGGTGTCGGCGTCAATCGTTTCGGTTTCTGTGCTTGAGCCCACCGTGATGCGAATGCCGTCGGCTCCCAAGATGTTGCCGGCGTAGGTTGCGCCGTTGAGGACCAATTCGGTTGTGAGATCGATTGCCTGATTGTCAATGAGCGCGCCGGCGTTCGGATAGTCTTTGTGTTCGGCCTGATAGACATTATTGCCGTTGATTTGGCCGGCGAAGCTTTGTGCGTTCCAATCCGAAACAATATCGCCCGCCACCACGGCCGAGTTCGTGAGTTCGATTGTCTGCACCAAGGCGTTGGGTGCAATGTAAATGGCGCGACCGCCCGGCCCCGTTGCCGAGACGGTGCCCGAAATCGTGACCGAGTCGAGCAAAGCGCCCTGCAACGCATCGATCTTTGAGATAAAGGGGACCCATTGACCGTTATCAAAAGTGTAACGCATGTATGAGCCGCGCATCTCGGAGGTGTCGGAGATCGCGTTCGAGCCGAAGTCAAAAGAGATCGCCGTACCTCCGATACCATTGGCCTCAATAACAGCATTTTCGGCTAGTGTCAAAGTGTGGTTGCGCCCGTATGTAAAGGCTACGCCCAAGCCCCCCTTGGCCGTTGGCCGAGACTTTGACACCTTCCTCAACGGTGAGATCGTTCATGATCCCGTCGACACGCACGCCGATCGAAGCCGTGCCGTCAGCAAGTTGATCGGCTTTAACATTGACGGTATTGAGGCTGCCGTAGATGTGCGTGCCAATGGCAAAGGCTTGCGTGCTCGGCGTGTTTTCAACCCAATCCCCTTCATTTCTTTGCGTGAAAGCTTGCGTAATATCAACGCTTTTGTCATTGTCGTAAAGGGATGTTCCGAAAAAGCGTTTGCGATCGAACTTAAAGCCCAAATCTTGTAAGAAAGCCATTTCGGCTTCCATGAGCGTGCTCCAGTTGCGCCAGTTTTGGTGGCTCAGGAAGGAATTTTGCAATTCCAGATGGCTCAGTTCAATGTCGAAGTCTTTTCCGTTGCCGGCGATTTCCAAACCGTTGATCGGAATGCCACCCACGACCGAGTTGGTCATGTCGCCTTCGACCAGTTTGCCATCGGCGTCGACAATGACAGTGTCGGCATTGTATATGCGCACGTTTTCGTCAATCAGCTCGTTGACGTGCTCTCCGGCAAAACTCACGCCGCCGCTGCTTTCGCGAAATAAGAGGTTAAATTGGCCAGCCTCTTCCTGCGTCTTGATAAATTCTTCGGTGAATGCTCCGCTTTCGGAACGAATGAGGTTGAATTCCTTTGAGCCGGCAGCCGGATTGCCAAAAACGTCCCTTAATCCTGCTTCAAAAGGAATCAATTCCTCGCCAAAACCGTATCTCCCTTCATCGTCACCGTAGACGTCGGTGAGCATCCCGTAGGCATGGATGAGCTCATGGATAAGGACGCTTGGCAGATACATGTGCGGGCCGTTTTGTGGCAGAACGCTTAAAGGGTGGACGGAGAAGCCCGAATCTTCGCTACCCTTGTTGATCGTGACGACACCAACTGCCTCATTGCCAAAATTTTTGAGTCCGGTCACGGAGGCAAAAAACTGCGTACCGAGTCCGTCGGTGTTTTCGCTTTCGGAACCGGCGGAGGCATTATTATCGGCTTCCGACGACAACAGTAGGTATAAAAGGGGTGTGTTCTTAGAGGGGCCGAGTAAATCACTTACGTGGCGAAAAGCCGTTTCAAGCGATGTGCGATCCGTTTGAGTGAGCGATCGGATTTCGTTAAAAACTCGAGATAGTCTTCGGAAAGATCGTCGCGGTCTTGACTTTCGAAGACGCGCACCGTCGCATAGGGGCTACCGTCGATACCATCGAAGGTGATGTCGTAAGCGGCTTCGACACCGGGACTCATGGCCAGCGCAACGGCTGCGGCAATCATGGAGGTCCGTAGGATCAGTCCGGCGGCTTTTGGTGTCGAAGTCATGGCGTGTCCCCTCTTTTTGGGATGAACTTGGTTCCATCTTAGCCCATGAGAGAAAAAAGTGTCTCGCCATGTCGACATGACGAGACATCCGCAAGGTGCAAAACGACAAAACTTACACAAGGCAGCGAATGGGAATGCCGAAGGTTTGGTTGAGTTTGACGATTTCGGCATCCGTGAGTTTGCACTTGCCTGCTAGCGCAGATTCAAGTTCGTGTTCGTTCTCGAAAACGCCGAACAAATCCGAAACGGTCAGGTCGTTTTCTTCCATACAGTAGCGAATGATTGCAGACGCCTCTACTGGAGTTGACGGGAAAAAGCCTTGCCGTTCTTCGTAATCTTTGAGAAGCAATGCCAAAGACCGAAGCTCAATATCGTCCATCGAATCGGGCTTGGGATCGGCTGCCATCAAAGTACTCAGTCGCTTCATGGAGCGTTCGTAATCATCACGGGTCGCAATCATGTCAATGGTCGGCATTCTCTAACTGCAAATCTGGAAACTGACGAAATTGTCCGCCTCAAAGAACGAGGGCTGCCGAGGGTCGGACAACTTCTTAGTCTTTCGAGCTGACCTCTTTGTTGCACACGCATCCATTGTAGGTTTTCCCAAGGGATTTACAGCCTGCTGCATAACCTCTTCGGCTTCCAACAAGGTATTGGCCAAACGAATCGCCGCTTCTTTGACTTCCGGACGCGTTCGCCCCTTGCGACGCACCCAGGTGGTTAAGGCTTCGGCGGCATGAAATGTCTGACCGCGAAACAGACGTTGCAGCACCAAGGCGGCTGCCATGCGCTCTTCTTCGGCATCGGTCAAAATGGCGCGCAAGGCGTCGAGTTCGTCATTGTCAACACCGCAGTTGACCAAAAAGGTTAAGCGTGTTGGCAAGCTCGTGCGCGGCATTACACGGTATTTGTTGCGGATTCGTTGGACAACGGAGGGTGCCAACTGGAAAAAAGCACTGGTCGTAAGCATCTGCGTGATCCTTCAGTTTAAGATGTCTCTGCGAAATCATTGAATGATCTCATTGTAGATGTGCAGAAGCCTGAATTGTGGTGTTTATTCTTTTAAATCAACGATGTATGAGAAGACTCAAAAGTGACTCAAGTCATTGAGCCACCCCGACCAAAACACTGAAAAAATGATCTTCAAGTCAACGGCCGCCGATTGCGTCATATTGCCCTATTTTCGGGCTTAGGAAGGTGTCTATGGAAGAAATGTGAAAGTCGCAAAATGTTGTTTCATTGCGACAAAAATCCCGCGAAAATCACGCAAACGCTGTCAATTCGGGGTTTTGCAGAGGATCAATTTTGAAAATTTCAATTTTCTCTATCGGATCAATCCGATCGAAAAGAAAAAGGCTTCAAGCATGACCGATGCCCGAAGCCCTTTTTTGCAAGTCGAATTGTCCGCAGACGAATTACGCTTTCTTCACCAACACCGCGGAATAGAAACCGTCGGTGTCATGCAGGTGCGGTAGCATCACGAAGTCGTCACCGAAACGTTCTTTCTGGTCAGCGGGCAGCTCCACGCCTTGCTTAGCCAGAACGTCCGTGGCGTTTAAGCGCTCAAATTCGGGATGGCGAGACAAAAAGTCGTCGACCACATCCTGGTTTTCCTGTTTGAGCATTGAGCACGTGGCGTAGACGATGCGACCGCCCTTCTTTAAGAGTTTGGAGGCTTCTTCCAAGACCGACTTCTGAACGGTGTTGATGCGCTCAAGTTCTTCGACCGACAAGCGCCACTTCAAATCGGGATTGCGACGCAAAGTGCCCGTACCGGTGCAAGGGGCATCCACCAACACGCGATCGAACTTGCCGCGCAAGCGCTTGATACGGTTGTCGTGCTCGTCGCGAATGGCAACGGGATGAACGTTGGAGAGCCCCGCGCGACGCATGCGAGGCGTCAAGCCCCCGAGACGCTTTTCATTGATGTCAAAGGCGTACAAACGGCCGGTGGAACGCATCAAAGCACCCAAGGCCAAGGTTTTGCCGCCGGCGCCGGCACAGAAGTCGCAAACCATTTCGCCGCGACGCGGTGCCAGAAGACGAGCAATGAGTTGGCTGCCTTCGTCCTGAACGTCAATGCGGCCTTCCTGATACATCGGCCAGCGAATGAGACCGGGCTTGTCGATTAAGCGCACGCCGTCCGGGCTAAAGCGCATGGGTTGTGCTTCGACATGATGCTCTTTCATTTCTTCGAGTACATCTTCGCGCTTGGCTTTTAAAGCATTCACTCGCAAATCCAAGGGAGCACCCTTGCAGCAGGCTTCGAAAATGGCCTTGGCTTCGTCTTTGCCGTATTGGGCCTCAACTCGTTCATAGAGCCAGAAAGGCATTTCGGCCAAGACTTCGGGCGCAGCCTTTTCCATCTTGACAGAGAGCATGTTGGTCACGGGACCCTTTTCCGAGCCCATCACGGCATCGGTCATCGAGTCCGGCCCATATTGCAGTGCCAAGGTCAAAAGCGCTGCCGCACGCGGGGCACGTTCGGGTTTCACGGGCTTCATGCGATAAGTAATGCCTGCCAAGTGGCGCAATGCGTAGAAGATGGCTTCGGCCAAAATGGTGCGATCGCGGCTGCCGAGCTTGGGATTACTCTTAAAGAAGGCCTTCATCAAAGTATCGGCCGGACCGTCGAGTTTGAGAATGACGGCAAAGGCGCGCGCCAATTCGTCCACGATCAAGTTGGTGACACGCACCTTATCGGGGTTAAGCTTGACCATACGGGCGCCCGAGCCGCCTGACTTTTGATTGCCGGCCTTGCGGTTTTCTTCCATCTGACGACGGTAGGCTGCCTTTTGACGATCGGTCATTTTCTTCTGACGGTCGTCCTTATTGCGACGGGGT
>CALKKK010000061.1 GCA_937995395.1 uncultured Sutterella sp.
TAGGCTTTGGGCTTTATCCTGTAGAAACACGGGATGGATCTAATATCGCTCAGCTTGTTACCGGTTTTAAGCTTTTTGATGAATTCCCCTTTGACATATATATCGAGGAAGTCGGAAATCAAATTCATGTCTGGGATGAGGGACTCACTTACCCTAATTTATTAGCTATTTCACCTGACTTAGTGAAAGCATCTCGAATCAATGTCATTGATGATGTTGTCGGCATGTACGGCGTGGCTTTTGAGGAGTGTGGGTCTTTTGAAATTTACGGAGCAAAAGATAAAGCATCGGACGTTGTTTGCGATTACCTCTCGGCAATGATCAATCTGGATCGTTGGGTTGTAGAAATTTTTGCGCGAAAACCCTCTAAAAATAACCTTGTCGAATCGGCAAAAGTCATGTTTAAACGTTGGCGCCCGTCTGCCGTAATTAAGTCAAACCCGACAATTGATGGTTTGGATGGCTCTCAGCTGGAGTTTGATTTTTCCGTAGATAGCGACTACATCGACGTCCTTTCTGCAACTTCGAATTCCACCGCGAACTTTTTGCGAAAGGCGACAAATTTTCGGTTGGCCAATATCCCGGGACGCCCCCTTGCCGTTGTAGATGACAGCAAGAGTAGCAAACAGGCGCACTTCGAAATTTCCCTCATTTCCGCACACTTCAATGCCATTAGGCTCTCGCGGTTATCTCAAAATGCAGAGTCTCATGCAAACTGATGATTACAGTCTCAGCATTGCGAAACAGCGGAGCGCCTTTGAGGGATGCGAGTTTGGTAGTTGTTTTTGGGCCCCTAACTTTGCCAGTCCCCTGTTGGGTCCCCTGTTTGAGTAAAAAACGGGGGCCAAAAATGCAGTTTTTCGCCATTTCTGAAAAGCCTGCAAATAGCAGAAAACCCGCGATAGGCGCGGGTTTCTGACCTTTCGAGGAAGGTAATTTCTTGAGCGATTGGTAGGCCCAGCAGGACTTGAACCTGCGACCAAGGGATTATGAGTCCCCTGCTCTAACCAACTGAGCTATAGGCCCGGAATTTTTTTCAAGAAAGCGCATTCTAACCTATTCTCGCCCAACGGTGTATGATAGTTTTTTATTCCGACAAAATTTGTGTCGAATTTCTAAAAAAATCAGCCCTTTCTTTCGGGGCACGAGGAAGACGGAAATGACTGAAAACGCTACTGAAACCATCAATTTCTTGATCGGCAAAAACGGACAACTTGAAGTCGCCGACTTCGAGCCCCGTACTATGAAAATGGCTTTGAAGCCCTTCTTGAAAAAGGGGTGGAAAAAGTCTCCCAAGCTCTTGGTGAAGGCCATGCGCCAAAGCCCGGACTTGATGGGTATGGTGCTCACGATCCGTAACGGCTTTGCCGGCTACTTGGAAGAAACGCGCGTCAATATCGAAGTGCAAATCGGTGAAAAGACAGACTTGCTTTTGGCTGAGCTTGACGACGAAGCCCGCGAAAAGTTCGATCCGTTAAATGACGAAGAACTCACGCGCCTCTACGATATGTTGCACGTTGTCGACCTCTTCTTGTGGTCGATCGAAGAAAACTCCCTGCCCGAATGGGTTCTGTCGTTAGTACCCGAAGAATATGACATGGTGGTCGACTTGGTGAAAAAGACCATCAAGGGCGACGTGACCGAAGACAGCTTCATCTTTAATCCGGCTTACGACACGGCCGAAGGCGCTGCCGTGACGCTGATGATGGAATTGTCGCCCGAAGTGCTCGATTCCTTGGACGTGCGTTTCGGCTGGGCCGACATGTTTGAAGCCCCCCTAACGGTTTCGACTGAAATGGATGTTGAAAAACTCAACACCGAAAGCGAACAAATGGGTTTGCGCATTCGCTTTGCCCAAAAAGATGCCAAGCCTGCAAAGACTGCCAAGACGACAAAGACCGCCAAAGCCAAGAAGGTCGAAGAAGTCGCCGATGTCGAGCCCGTCAAAACCGAAGCCAAACCTCGACCGGCTAAAAAGTCGGCTAAGGCTGCGCCCAAGGCCGCTGCCAGGGCTCCGGCAAAAACGGCAACAAGGACGGCTGCAAAACCCGCCGCTACCAAAAAGCCCGCAGTAAAGGCCGAACCTAAGGAAGCTGTGCCGGCGGCAGAAAAAGAACCTGCCGAAGCCGCTGCTCCGATTCCGGTCAAGGCTCCTGCCAAGAAACCGGTAGCCAAGAAAGCACCGGCTAAGGCACCTGCCGACAAGCCTGCTGCCAAGCGCACAACGGCCGCCAAACCCAAGGCTTAACTCGCAAAAACAATTTCGGCACGAAAGCCATTGAAACTCTCGTGCCGAATATTAAAAATCCGGCGCTCGAGCGTTATGTTTCGAGCGCCGTTTCTTTGTCTGGATTACTTGTTGGACGGCACCTTGCCGACCACGCCCTTCACAAAGTAGTTCATGGTGGTCAGGTGCTGATCGTCAGCCTGCTGGCCTTCGGCCAAAACGGTCTTGCCTTCGTTGTCAACCACAGGACCCGTGAAGACATTGAATTCCTTCTTTTCCATCTTGGCGTAGACGGCGTTGATGTCGTCAACCACGGCCTTGGGAGCTTCGGGCGTGATACCCGACAAGCGAACCATGTGCAGTTCGGCGCCGCCCCAGAGCGGATCAACCTTCCAGTTGCCGTCCATCACTGCCTGAATGCGCTTGGCATAGTATTCGTCCCAGTGGTGCGTCACGGCGCCGATCAACTGCGTGGGAGCAGCCGTCTTCATCACGGAGTGATAGCTGATGACCTTGACCTTGGCTGCTTCAGCGGTGGAGGCCACGGCCTGAGAGTTGGTGTGATGCGAAATGATGTCGCAACCCTGACCGATCAAGGTCTTGGTGGCGTCGGCTTCCTTACCCGGATCGTACCAAGTGTTGGTCCAAACCACTCGCACTTCAATATCGGGGTTGACGGTCTGAGCGCCCATCGTAAAGGCGTTGATACCCTGAAGCACTTCGGGGATCGGAACTGCAGCCACATAGCCCAATTTGCCGTTTTTGGTCATGGCACCGGCAAGTTTGCCTGCCAAGTAACGTGCCTGATAAAAGCGAGCGTTGTAGTAGTTGAAGTTTGCTGCCGTCTTGTAGCCGGTAGCGTGTTCAAACTTCACATCGGGATACTCTTTGGCAACCTTCAAGCCCGGGTTCATGTATTCGAAGCTCGTGGCGAAGATGATGTTGTTGCCCTGTGCGGCCAAGTCGCGAATCACGCGTTCGGCATCAGCTGGGGTGACGACATTTTCAACAAACTGCGTCTGAAGCTTATCGCCGAACTGCTTTTGCACGATCTCGCGAGCTTCGTCGTGTTGCTTACTCCAGCCTTCGTCGGCACGCGGGCTCGGGTAAAGCCAGGCAGCCTTGACCACTTGGGTCTTGGGCGCTTCGGCAGCAGTCTTTTGATCCTGACCGGCCTTGTCGTCGCCGCAACCCGAAAGAGCCAACACGCAGGCGCCGGCCAATGCCAATGCAATCTTCTTGAATGCCATCTTGACGGTATCCTTAAAAAAAGAAAATGAAAATTACAAAACGCCTCACGAAAAACGCATGATTTTTCA
>CALKKK010000062.1 GCA_937995395.1 uncultured Sutterella sp.
GGCCAGGCAAGAAGCCAAGACATCGGAGCTGTCGAAACTCAAGGAAAAGCTATATCTGAACACCGTCATGTCTGAATTTGACGGTTGGTGGTCTAAGTCAAAGGCTGACGGAGTGAATGATATTTTCTGGAATAGTTATCTTAATAATTTTGAAAATCAGCGAATCGTTAGCAGAGGCGCCGTAGAACACTGGCTTGCGCAAGATAATGCACAACTGGAAGAGGGGGATACTTTGGTTCTTCGCCACGGTCTCGGTAACCTTGCTTTGATTGATCCTTCAACGAACAGCTCATTAACGAAAATGAGTCCGAAAGACAAGTCGGAATGGGTACGACTTAATATGTCGAATCCGTCGTTCAAGTTGAAGTGGTTGGCGGCATTTTCCCAAATGTGTCCGATGTTCGAAAAGGGTTGTCAAGTGAAAAATATTTCGGAGATGTGGGGGGACTATTTAAATGAGTTCCCATTTGAAAAGTTATTTTAATGGTCATTGAAAGAGAGTCATTTGCCCTATATCTACTGGCAAATAACTCGTTTAACCGGTAAGGGGTGATCTCTAAAATAGAGCACCCCAGTCAGTAACTAAATGACAAAAGCCCCCGAAGCAACCGCTCCGAAGGCTTCATAAAACCAAAAGTAGGGGGTAGCCGACTGTTGTCGGCTCACAACGTATTAAAACACGTGTCTCAACCCCACATTCCAGCGATAGTTCTCTTTAACTTCACCGCCCGAGGTGCGTTCCAAATCAACGTACGTGTAGGTGTTCTCCGTCCAATTGAAGTTGGCACCCACGGCATACTCTACCCAAGCACCGCCCAAATCGTCTTTAAAGCGCTTTGTGAGGTTCGGCTTGGTTGCGGTGTACTCATACTCGCCCATGAAGTCATAAACGCCCGAGACGCGCGCATAGATCGTGCCGCGGTGTTCCGGGAAGTAGAACCCGAAGCGTAGGCCTGCGCGACCGATCAAGCTCTCATAATCGTCTTGATCGATCGTGGTGCCGGAGTTTGAGGCAAACTTGTCTCCCGAAATATGACCGTAAGTCAATTCCACTTGAGGTTCAACAAAGGCGATGTCGTTGACGGGGAAGTGCCAACCGTACTCGGCGCTAACACTGAAAGCATTGTTGTCGTAAGAACCGTCAAAGCCGTTTAAAGTGAAGTCTGACGACATTCTGGTGTACTTGGCAATCAAGTCAACAAATTGGCCATTTTCAGCAAGCCACGAGCCGTATACAGCCGCTGCGTAGGAATCACTATCGGCACTGCCCAAAGAATAGGAGGTGTCGCTGTCGGTGTAACTGAAAGCCACACCGACCTTCCAACCGTTGCCGACATCGACGTCACCGCCCACCTGAATGGAGGTGGACTTGGTGAGCATGTTCTGAGAACCCGATTCCTGCTCAGACCCGTAGACGCGCGCCCATGCTCCGACACCTTCGGGAGAATCGCGCAATTCGCCCATGCGCTTCGTGAGGTCGTTCATGTCGTGGCGCCAGGCAAGGAAGTTCGTGGCCGTCAACGTTTTGTAAGCGTCTTGCTTCGTATTGGTTCCTTCGGAGATCGTGCCGACTGTTCCGTCGGTGCCGACAGTTCGAGAGAGTTCACCGATGATGTCGCCTTCAGGAACAACTTGATTGCGCGTCACTTTCCCCGTGGAGTCGGAAATGGCGCTTAACTGGTCAAGATCGGCAACGGTCATTTCGTCCGCTGTGACGCCGACATACCTTTCGGTCAGCTGCATGTCACTTGAGAATTCTTTGACAGAAAGCTTGGCAGAGTGAACGGAGTCACCGTTTTTGACAGTTTGGACGTTAACAGTGCCACCGTTGCCTTGCATATTTTCGATCTCAAGCGTTTGATCGGCATCTTCAATGGAAATGATGCCGTCGTTGAGCGTGAGGTAATTGAGTGCAATGGTGCTCTTGCCGATTGTCGCATCAGCATCATCTTTGATCGTAGGCGTTACGTACCATGTGGCATTGTCGCTGATCGTCAATTTGAAATCATGGACTTCAAGCTTTGCCGGGTCATCGGGTCTACCTGAGCCGTATGAATAGACGACACCGCCTTTCCAGTAGGAATCGGCTCCGGACAGGTGAACATTCACATCAGAGTCAATTTTGGTGCCGGAGGTGCCCTTGTCAAAGTTAAAATCGACATTGCCGTTTAATTTGACCGTTTTGTTCCCGTCAGGGTTGATGCGAACAATAGAGTCACCGCGAGCCAAAATGGCGATATCGGCATTGACCTCAAGATTGCCGTGCACTTCCAAAATCCCTTGAGACATAGACACGAGACCGACGGCATTTGCGGTCTTGTTCTTGACGTTGATGACAGTGTTTTGAGCGTTGACAATCAAACGGGCTCGGTCTTCCATAGCGGCTGTGGTAGAGGCGTTTTGAGCGATCAGACCATAGTAATAGCCCCCGTTCTCTTTATTTAGGGATTCTGCATTTAATGTAAATGATTCACCGTTGATCTCAACCCTCTGTCCTAGAGCTGCTCGGATTCCCATGAAGGCTCGATCGGATGTAAGGTTGATTACGTTGGTTGAGTTTTCGTTGCCAAGTATGAGATTGCCAGTGGTTGCATCAATCGCCGTAGCGTCGAGAACTTCAAAAAGGTCGGTGGAGCGACCGGCTCCTAAAACGTTGATCACGTTTGTATCGCCGTTCAAACTCAAGTTATGACGGTTTGGGAAAATTCCGATATGCGTTTGAGAGACAGTCACTTGGTTGCTGTTTATGGAGCTTAGAACCCCGTCGCCATTTACCGTTATCGATTCGTTGAAGGTGTTGTTGTCAGCACTTCCGATAATGGAGCCCATGGCGTGTGCTTGAAGTGAGATGCAAGCAAGAGAAACTGCCAAAGCAACCGAAGAAAGTTGATTGAATCGCATTTCAGATCCTCCCAATTGAATGCTTTAACTTGGGAAATAGTGCTCCTGAGGGGGGGGGGGGTCAATAATCAGAGTGATAATCATTCACATCTTTTGCCTTAGCTCAAAAATAATGTGGCAACTGCCCAATTGAATAAAGTATGGGTCACAAGGCTAATTGAGAAAGTGTTAGGCGCCCTCGTAAGATAGCCCTTTGACGAACTCTGTTTTGACCCCGCA
>CALKKK010000063.1 GCA_937995395.1 uncultured Sutterella sp.
CCATGAAGCTGCCGCGAGCATCCGTATAAACGGCAGGCTCGACGATCTTGACATCGGGAATTCGGGTGGGCGTGACGACAATGGGCATGGTTTCGGCAAAAAAAGGTTTCGGTGTGGAATTGTACCGAGCGATAAAACGCTCAATTGCCGAAATCATGAAAATCTTTTCGGCTCCGAAGTCCTTTTTTCGCGTTGTTGTTCTTGGAAGTCTTTGATTTTCCTAGAGATTTTTTTGAGCTCTTCGAAAAACGGGCACGATTCCTGCTAGGGAACGCACTTATGCACAGCTCAGACCTGTGTCGAAATGTTTCTACACTTTTGCAAAAAACTAAAAGCCCGATAAATCAAGGCTCTTAAAGCGATTGCCGATCTGTCAAGTGGCGCACACTTACCAAAACACTTTATCGTTTAAATTCAATGACTTACACGGATCTATCGGGGACTTTGAAGGTGTGAAAAATTATTCACGACTTTTGTGGATAGACGTGGATATCCGTGTCCGTGTCAAATAAATCAAGGGGTCTTTTTACGTGCCTAAATTTTAGGCATGGCATTGACAGGATCAATTTTAAAATTTCATTGATCTATTAGGACTTTCCCTTATATTTACTCCTTTATCCTATCCTTTTTCGTACGGACCTAAGCCGTCCGACGTTGGCCTACCTACCTCGGGGGAAGTTCGGGATAAGCCGTTTTCGCCTGTTTGATCTATTTACACGGCAAGACGTTCGGCGCCACAATGTTGACATCTGTCTTTTGAAGATTGACCCCGTCTCATAAAACACAATTTTTAGTGTTTGAGAAACATAACAGATACAACAAATTGAGATTCCAAGCTCATGGCAAAATCCAAACTCAATGCACTGACCGAAGCCTTGGTCAAGATCGATACGGACACGCACCCGCTTTTTAAGAAATTGTGGGATTCCGGCGTTGTTCAACGTCTGTACCACAAAGACTACGAAGCCTTTCGTCAAACGCCGGGGCTCGCCCTTTTGTTTTTGGTAGACGACCCCGTCAAATTCAAAGAAACTTTGGACATGACGGTCATTGCTCCCGAGATCATCAAGATGTTTGACGGCGCGCTCACGACTGCCGCCTTTAGCGACCCCGCAGACGGCCGCAAGATTGCCGCCGAACTGGGCATTTATCGCCTGCCTTCCGTCGTCGTTTTCCGTTACGGCGAATCGATGGGCTCAATTGACGGGCTCAAATCATGGAAAGAATACGAGGACGAACTCATCAAAATCCTCACGCAGCAAGCGCCTAAAAAGACCATTACGATCGCAACTGCCTAAAGACGAGTGTTTGAAAAGAATTTTTGTTTTTTAACCGGGATACCGACATGACTTCCAACTTATTGCGCCAACCCAAAAGTCGCTACAGCGAATGGGAAGGTCCCGACTTGGATCGAGAAGAAGAAAAGCGCGCCGCCGAATTGACGCTTTCTATTTTGGACGACTTGGACGCCGTCTACACCCGTAGCAAATTGACCGATGCCCCCTTGCATTGGATTCGCGATCTGGGCACTATTTCGGGCGATATGCGTCGCTTTTTATTGAATTCTTTGGGGGTGGGCGAAGTGCGAATCAGCCTGCACGGCGGACAAGCCGTTGCCACCGAAACCAAGATTGCAGGACTTTGGCGCTTGCAGATCGGTCCGCAGGAAAGTTTGGTGGCCGCCCTTTTGCCGCGTTGCGTGGATGTGTTGCTCGATCACGGTTTGGAGTCGATTCCGATTCCGGATCACAAACCCGAGGGTCTCTTTGTGGCGCTACCGCTTCTCACCGAAATCGAAGACAACTTGAAGCACACCGATTTAAGCCGTCTGGACGGAGAGCCGGGTAAGCAAATCGATATGGTGCGCCAACCCATGTCGCCGGCGGACAAAACCTTTATTTTGACGACCTTGGGCGAAGGTCCCATTTCCATCGAACTCATGGGCTTTGCCGACAGCCGCATCTTTTCCACCAAGGTCAAGGGCGTTTGGCGCACCGTCATTTTAAGCCCCTCGGGCAAGACGCTTTTGCACAGCCTGACGGTCGCGCGCATTCCGCCCGAAGTGCCGGCAAGTCCGGACGATTTGGACGATGCCACGGCCAAAATCGCGGAAATTCGCGAATGGATATCCCACGACTTGGAACGCGGCGCACTGGGGTAACGAATGGCAGAGTTTGTCAACAGTCAAGAAGTCGTCAAGCGCTTGGAAAAAGAATTGCGCGACCGCATTGACGACACGACCAAGATGCAGTGCAAGATCTGCTGGTACGTCTACGACCCACAAGAAGGGTGCGAAGAAAACCAAACCCCGCCGGGTACGCCCTTTAAGGACTTGCCCAACTACTGGACGTGTCCGGAGTGCGGCAACGGCAAGGACGTGTTTTTGCCCTTTCAAGACGAGGAGTAACGCCATGGTTCAAGTCGCCCCCGTCACGCTTCATCGAAAGCCCAAGGCGTTTGATCGTTCCGAAGCCCAAAACACGTTTGAAACGTTGCACCCCGAATTCGTGCAAAATGCCCGCAATTTGCCGGTCTTGGCGCCGCTGTCGGTGCACGAAACCGATCCTCGGGACTACTTTCAGACGCAGTTGACGCGCGTACTCTTTGAGCGCATGCAAGGTCTTCCGATTGTCAATACGCATTTGGTTGTGGAGGTGCTTCCCTTTGAAAAGATTCAGGCCAAAGACGTGACGGACACCCGCAACCCAAAAATTCTCGATCTTTGGTTGGGGGTGGCCATGACGCCTTGGTCGGTGCAAGCCGTCGTGGTTGCCTGTAACGACGATTCGGTCTTCGAGCACCGCGCCGGTGTCAAGCGCGACATTGAGTTGACAGGCGGCATCTTCACTTTTATCGTCACCGACGATTCGCTTTTGGGCAAGTGTGCGATGTGCTCGTTAAAAAGCCCCGTGTTCGAATTTTCCGATCAGGCAACGTTGCGTGCGTTCGGGCTGGCTTGCATGGCACTTTTAAAGTCCGACGAACCGCTTGCCGAAGACAGCGACATCGAAAACCCGAAACTTGCCGACTGCACGCATAAAGAAGTGAAAACGACCGGCGACAAACCCCGAAATCAAGCACTTTCCCGCAGAAGATTTCTGACGGGACGCGCAGGCTAATTCTCTTGAGGTAATTTGCAAAAAGGACTCCTACCAATACCGCAAGCAAATACACCATCGGGACGATGCGAAAACCTTGAAAAAAAGTTATTGTGATCAGGCAAATTCCATAAAAGCGCCTGCCACAAAAACAATACTCAGAGCGCATCCCCCAACACCCAGAAAACGAAGAGAAACAGATGAGTTTTACCGAAGGTTCCGTCATTATCGAAGTCTGTACGCCGGCTCCCGGTGTCACCGACGTTCGAACCCGCTCCACGCGTGCCGGCGAAGTCGCTGCAGCGCTTGTGGGGCAAGCGTGCGACTCGCCTTTGCCCGAAACCCTGATCCGATCCTTGTATGCGCTGTGCCCGCAGGCACATTTGGCGGCTTTTCGCGCTGCCTGCGACTATGCTCGAGGTACAACGCCTGCATTGGACGCTCGCCGCATCGTCTATGAAATGATCGGTGAACATTTGCGCTTTTTAGCGTTCGATGCCCCGAACTCCGTGGGGCTTAAACCCGACGCACAAATTCGCCGTTTGGGAGCGCTGCGCGCTCAGCTTGATCGCGAACTCAATTTGCCCGAGCCCGACTACGAAGCACTGGACAAAACCATCAGTGCCGACTTGGAATATTTTGTGACGGGCAACCCGTGCTTAAGTAAGTTCAAAGCCTTGGATTCGCTGCCCGACTTCGAAGCTTGGATGATGTTGGGCGCCACGGCCGCAAGCCGCCTTTTTGCCCAGCTTTGGGAAGATGTGCCGTGTCGCAAACACACGCAGGTTCCTGCAATCGATGCGCACACGGCAGTGCTTGCCGCCAACGAATGGTTTAAGCCCGGCTTTTCGGCCAATACGCCCAAAATAGACTCCGTTTGCTATCAAACGAGTGCCGAAGCGCGTCACTTGGACTTTCCGCTTTTGCACGAAATCAGCGAACAGTACGGTTGCGGCGTTCGTGCCGGCTTTGCCGCGCGCTTAATCGATTTGATCGACTTCTTCAAACAACGCAAAAATCCGCAAAACGTCATGACGGCGGGCTCGCCCGAAAAGGGCGTGGGCTTGGCATTGGTGCAGTGCGCACGCGGCACGCTGACTACGCGTGTGAAGGTCGAAAACGGCATTTTAACTAACGTTCAGATCATTGCCCCGACCGAATGGAATTTCACCGAGGGCAGTGCGGCGCAGCAGGCATTAAAGAGCATTTCTTTTGAAAGCGAGGAGCAGTATAAAAACGACGCCGCTTGGGTGCTGGCTGCCGTCGATCCTTGCGTTCCGTATCAAATCCGTTTTCCCGCACCCGAAACCGATTTTCGTGAGGTAGCGCATGCATGAAGCTTCGATTGCAGAAGGCATCCTTGATGCCGTCCGTAAGACGCCGTTGTCGGCCGACGAAGAAGTGACCGAAGTCAGGGTTGCCGTCGGCGAATTGGCCGGCGTCGATATCGAAGCTTTACTTTTTGCTTGGGAAAGCGTCAAACGCGACAGCGTTGCGGCCAACAGTCGTCTTCTCATCGATCGGCCGCCGGGCAAAGCCTGGTGCATGACCTGCGCCGAGACGGTGGATTTGCACCGCCACGGCGACCCGTGCCCAAAATGCGGCGGCTTTCAGCTGTTTGCCAATCAGGGCCATGAACTCAAAGTCTTGGATTTGACGGTGAAAAGCAAGCAATAAACCCCGCTTGAATCGCTTTGTCCTTTCCTAAGACCCCTAACAATCATTTGGAGAATTTCGATGTGCACTACTTGCGGTTGCGGTGATCCGCACAGCCATACCCATTTGGACGAAAACGGCAATATCGTCACGCACACCCATGACGACCATGACCATGGACACCATCACCATCATCACGACCACGATCATGCACATTCTCACGATCACGACCATGATGCTCAGGGCGCCGTGCGCAAAGTTTCGGTCGGTGAAGATATTCTCGCGCGCAACAACGTCATTGCCGAGCGCATTCGTGCATATTTCCGCAAAAACAAGATTTTGGCTTTGAACTTTGTGAGCTCTCCGGGCTCGGGCAAAACCGAATTGCTGTGCGCCACGGTTCGCAATAAGCCGGCCAACGCTCCCGAAATTTTCGTGATCGAAGGCGATCAGCAAACGGATAACGACGCCAATCGCATTCGCGACACGGGCGCCAAGGCCATCCAGATCAATACCGGCAAAGGTTGCCACTTGGATGCGCAGCAGGTGGAACTTGCCGTCACCACGGTGCAGCCCCCTGAAAAGTCGCTCGTTTTGATTGAAAACGTCGGAAACCTCGTGTGCCCGGCTGAATTCGATTTGGGCGAAGCCCACAAGGTGGTGGTGATTTCGGTGACCGAAGGAGACGACAAGCCCCTGAAGTACCCGGACATGTTTGCCGCAGCCGATCTGATGATCATCAACAAGGTCGACTTGGCACCGTACGTAAAGTTTGACTTGGACAAGTGCGAAGAAAACGCTCGTCGCGTCAATCCGCAGTTGCGCTCGTTGCGCGTTTCGGCCACCACCGGCGAAGGCTTGGACAAGTGGTGGGCGTGGCTCACGGCCAACCACATGATCACGCAGATCTGAATCGGTTTTCGAGATGACCAAGATTTGCCGCACATACCGCTTGACGGGACTCGTCCAAGGGGTCGGTTTTCGTCCGACCCTTTGGCGTGCGGCTGTCGACTTAAAGCTCACGGGTTACGTCTTAAACGATGCCGCAGGCGTCACCGCCGTGTTGGAAGGCCCGGTTGAAATCGTTGAAACGTTTCCCGACTTTTTGCGCCGGCGCCTCACCGAAGAAGCCCCGTTGGCAAGATTGGATACGGTAGAAGTTGTTGAAACGAAGACGCCTGAAGGCTTTGCCGATTTTCGAATTCACCAAAGCCAAGGCGGACAAGCGCAGACGATGGTCACGCCCGACGCGGCGACCTGCAAGGCGTGTGCGACCGACATGTTTAGTCCGGGCAACCGCCGTTGGCGCTATGCCTTTACGAACTGCACGCACTGCGGACCGCGTTTGACGATTACGCGCCGGATTCCGTACGATCGCAAAGAAACGTCGATGGCAGGTTTTCAGATGTGCCCGGCGTGCCTCAAAGAGTATGAAAACCCGGCCGATCGCCGTTTTCATGCCCAACCCAACGCGTGCCCCGTGTGCGGCCCGCAACTGTTTGTGACGGACAAGGCCGGCAACAAAATCGATTGCTTTGACCCCGTCGACTACGTTGTCGAACAACTCAAGGCCGGCAAAATCGTTGCCGTCAAAGGTTTGGGCGGCTTTCATTTGGCGTGCGACGCCAAAAACGAAGCGGCTGTGCACGAACTGCGCGTTCGAAAAGCGCGCGACGAAAAACCCTTTGCATTGATGCTGGCCAACACCGTTTCGGCCGAGAAGTTCTGCACGGTTTCTGACAAAGCCAAAGAGCTGCTCGAAGGTGTGGCGCACCCCATTGTGTTGTGCCCCAAGAAAGAAATCGTCGACGCCTTGATGCCCGAGGTTGCCCCGGGCTTGAACGAATTGGGCGTGATGCTCCCCTACACGCCGGTACATTTGTTGCTTTTTCATACGTTGGCGGGCAAACCCGAAGGAATCGATTGGCTGACAAACCGGTCGCTTGACTTTGCACTCGTGATGACAAGCGCCAATCCGGGCGGAGAACCCTTGGTAATTGACAATGACGAAGCCGTCGAACGACTTTCTCACATTGCCGACGTTTTCCTCATGCACAACCGCGACATCGTCACGCGCTGTGATGACTCGGTCGTGCGCGTTGTCGATGAAAAACCCCGGTTGGTACGCCGCTCGCGCGGGTTTACGCCTTTGGCCGTCAAAACGAAATTGGACATGACGGGCATTGTGGCCGTAGGACCGGCATTGAAGGTCACGGGCGCCGTCGGTCGCGGACACGAAGTCTTTTTGACCGAACATGTGGGCGAAACCGACAATCCGGCCACGTGCCGACACTTAAAAGAAGCTATTGATCACTTCTTGGATATTTTGGAAGTGACGCCCAAGGCCATTGCCTACGACCTGCATCCGGACTTTTACTCCACCCGTCTTGCCCTGGAGCTCGCACAAAAGTTTGAGGTGCCTGCCATTGCCGTGCAGCATCACCACGCGCATATCGCAGGCGTCGCGCACGAGTACGGCATTTTTGAGGCGCCCTACTACGGTCTGGCTTTGGACGGCGTGGGCTTGGGTACGGATGGTACAGCTTGGGGTGCCGAACTTTTGCGTTGTCACGAAGGTACGTTTGACCGTCTGGCGCATTTGCAAGCCATGGCACTGCCCGGGGGAGATAAAGCCGCACGAGAACCTTGGCGCATGGGTGCGGTTTTGTGCGAAAGCATTCATCGCGAAGATGCTCTTGCCAAGCTTTGGCCGCAATACGCGAAACTGCCCATCGTCTCTTTGATTCGCAACACGCGCTTGACCGGCAAAACCACCTCCATGGGGCGCCTTTTTGACGGTGCGGCGGCCTTGGCAGGTTTAATTGACGTGCAGCACGACGAAGCGCGTGCCGCCATGCTTTTGGAAAGCGTTGCCGAAAACGGTACGACTCGTCCCTATCCCGTTTTAAAAGACGGCTGGACGATCGAAACGACGGAAAATCGCCCTGCCGTCTTGTCGGTCAAGCCCTTGATTGCCGAGATGCTTGCTTTGCGTTTAAAGGGTGTCGAAGCCGGCGTGATTGCACAGCTTTTCCACGGCACGCTTTCGGCCGCACTGGCAGATCTGGTGCAAAAGACGGTGCCGGCAAAAAGCAACATTTGCTTGAGCGGCGGCACGTTTTTAAACCGCTTTTTATCTACGGATCTGACGCGTCGCCTGATGCAAGCCGGTTTTACCGTGTATCAGTCCGAGCAGTTGCCCGCAGGCGACGGCGGCGTGAGTTTCGGGCAAGCGGCGGTTGCGGCCGAATTGTTGGCCCTAAAAAAGAATTGAATTTTTGATTGAAGGAATTTACGGATATGTGTTTAGCCATTCCTGCAAAAGTGATTTCCGTTCAAGATTTGACGGCAACCGTCGAAATGACGGGTGTGCAAAAAACGATTGATATTTCTCTGACCCCCGACGTCGGGCCCGACGACTGGGTGATCGTGCACGTCGGCTTTTCTTTGCAAAAGATCGACGCTGCCAAAGCCAAGGAAACGTTGGATGCGATGCGTCAAGTGTCTTTGGCCTGATTGCAGTATGAGGAGTCAAGGATGGTAGCAAAGAACATTCCCTACATTACGGAATACCGCGACAAAGACAAGGCACAGGCCATTGCCGCCGAGATTGCGCGCGAGGTCGACCCCAACCGCACGTACCGCTTTATGGAATTTTGCGGAGGCCACACGCACGTGTTGGCGCGCTGGGGCTTAAGCGATCTGTTACCCAAAAATGTGCGCATGATTCACGGGCCCGGTTGCCCGGTGTGCGTGCTGCCCATCGGTCGCGTGGATATGGCGATCGACTTGGCGCTCAATCGCAAGGTGACGCTTTGTACCTATGCCGACTTGATGCGTGTGCCGGGTTCAAAAGGCGTGACGCTTTTTAAAGCCAAGGCGCAAGGTGCGGACATTCGTATGGTCTACTCTCCCATGGACGCTTTAAAGCTTGCCAAGGAGCATCCCGACACCGAAGTCGTTTTCTTCGCAATCGGCTTTGAAACCACGACGCCTCCGACGGCCGTGGCGATTAAAGCAGCCAAGGCGCAGGGCTTGAAAAACTTCTCGGTGGTCTGCAGCCACGTCCTAACGCCCGCAGCCATGACCCACATCATGCTCTCGCACAAAGACAATCCCGAGCCCTTCTTGGAAGGTTTGGTGGGGCCGGCGCACGTTTCGACCATCATCGGCGAGACGCCCTATCGCGAGTTCTGTGCCAAATGGAATGTCCCCATTGTCATTTGCGGCTTTGAGCCCTTGGATATGCTCATGAGCATTTTGATGCTTGTGCGTCAAGTCAATGATGCTCGCGCCGAAGTCGAAAACGAATTTATCCGTGCCGTGCCCACCGACGGCAATCCGGTCGCGATTGACCTGATGGCAGACGTCTTTACGCTTCGCGACACCTTTGCCTGGCGCGGGCTCGGTCAGGTGCCCAAGAGTGCATTGGCGCTGTCTGACGCTTATGCAGAATTTGATGCCGAAAAGAAGTTCGAGCTTGTGGCGCGCGAAGTGCCCGACAACAAAGCGTGCGAGTGCGGCGCCATTTTGCGCGGGGAAAAAGAACCAAAAGACTGCAAGGCGTTCGGCACCGTTTGTACGCCGATTCATCCGATCGGCGCATGCATGGTCTCGAGCGAAGGGGCGTGTGCCGCCTACTACAGCTACGAAAGTCGCACGAGAAATTAAAGATTCAATTCATTGGAAAAGTCAAAATGTCTGAAACCAAACGCGCATACGTTCGTCCCTTGGATTTGAAAAACGGCGTCATCGACATGACGCACGGCGCCGGCGGCAGAGCCACGGCGCAGCTCATTTCCGAAGTCTTTGCCAAAGCTTTTGACAACGCCTATCTGGCAGAAGGCCACGACGGCGCAACACTGCCCGCCATGACCGGAAAACCCGTGATGAGCTGCGACGGACACGTGGTCGAACCCTTGGAGTTTCCGGGCGGCGACATCGGACGCTTGGCCGTGTGCGGAACAGTGAACGACGTTGCCGTGTGCGGCGCCAAACCCAAGTATCTGTCGGCTTCGTTTATTCTCGAAGAGGGGCTCCCCTTAAAGACTTTGGTCAATGTCGTGACTTCCATGAAAAAGGCGGCCGACGAAGCCGGTGTAGCGATTGTCACGGGCGACACCAAAGTCGTTGAAAAAGGCCACGGCGACGGCATCTTTATCGCCACGACCGGCGTCGGTGAAAAGACGGCGGACTTTAGCGTTGCCGGGCAAAACGCCCGGGCCGGCGACGCGGTTTTGGTCTCGGGCTCCATGGGAGACCATGGCATCACGATTCTTTCGCATCGCGAGGGTTTAAGTTTCGGCGTAGATTTGCAAAGCGACTGTGCGCCCTTAAACGGCATGATTGAAGTTTTGCTCGAAAAGTTCGGAGACAAAATCCACGTTCTGCGCGATCCGACCCGAGGCGGTTTAGCCACGACCTTAAACGAAATCGCCGCACAAAGCTCCGTGGGAGTGGTTTTGCAAGAAGAAGACATTCCCGTCAAAGACAGTGTGATGTCTGCCTGCGAATTCCTGGGGCTCGATCCCCTTTATATCGCTAACGAGGGCAAATTGATTGTGATTTGTGACGGAGCCGTTGCCCAAGATGTTTTGGCAACATTACAAGCGCAAAAGTACGGCGAAGACGCGGCGATTGTGGGGCACGTGACCGAGGAGAACCCCGGCATGGTCGAAATGAAGACGGCCTTGGGCGGCACCCGCTTGGTGGATTGGCTCAATTCCGATCCGTTGCCGAGAATCTGCTGATATGACCACTTCCGAAACAGCCATTTCGGAAATGGCTGTTTCGCTACTGCAAGAACAATGCAAATTTCCATTTCGCAAAGGGCAGTCATGCCTGAAGAAATGAGCGCTCCGCCAACAAAAACAAGCACGGAGTTTTGAAGTTCCGTGCTCGTCCCATCCACCACAACCAAACTTGTTTTACGCGGCCGCCTCTTCTTTGGCAAGCGCACGACCTTCTTTAATCAGGTTTTCGTAAATTTTTTTGTTTTCGTCGTCAAACACGCAGAAAACGACGGTCTTGAAGTTGGTATCCATTTCCAACACTTGCACTGCCACGTGCAATGCGACCAAAGCCGCCACATCTTTCGGGAAGTGGTATTGGCCGGTCGAAATGGAGCTGAATGCAATGGTTTGCAAATTGCGCAAGCGTGCCAACTCAAATGAACGCGCATAGCATCGTGCCAACAGTGCCGCCTCACCGTCTTCGCCGCCGCACCACACGGGCCCCACGGCATGGATCACATAACGGGCGGGAAGCTTAAAGCCTTCGGTAATGGAAGCGCCGCCCGCAAAGCAACGACCTTGCTGTTCGACGTACTGATGACAAGCCTTGCGAAGGCCGGGCCCGGCCACATGATGAATGGCCTGATCGACGGCGCCGCCCCCGGTCAAATCGGCATTGGCCGAAGAAACAACGGCATCAACCGCCAAAGTGGTGATGTCCGCTTTAATGACTTGAATACGCGAAGCAACGTCGTCGGTAATGGGAATCATCTGATCAACTTTCCTTGGCGGCGCCGCGCAACTCTCTGGCTCGCCACCCGCAAACAAACATTGTTGCAAAGTATGTCACAGCGGCACCCAAAATAACACCCGCCACTAGGATTAGGCGCCTTATCCATTCGGATTGCATTTGCGTCCAGTCAACGCCGATTTGCCCCCAATAGAGAAGCGCTCCCATAGCGATCGAGGCCACAATCACACGCACGAAATAAATCCACCAATCGCTTTGGGCCGTATACCAACCGCGACGCAATAAGATGACAAGTAGCGTCACGGCATTAAAGCAGGAGCCGATCGCCACCGACAACGCCAGGCCGGCGTGGGCAAAAAGAGGAACCGTCACGAAGTTACAGGCCTGCACCACGATCAAAGCGGCGATTGCGCTTTTAACGGGCGTTTTGATGTCTTTTCTGGCGTAAAACGCGGGCGCAATGATTTTGACGGCAATGAGCCCCAAGAGCCCTGCCGCATAGCCTTGCATGGCAACGGAGGTTTGCATCACGTCGCTTGCCAAGAAGTTTTTACCTTGGAAAAGCACGGCTGTGAGCCCTTCGGACAAAAGCGCCAAACCGACGGAGGCCGGAACCCCAATTAAAATCACAATTTTGAGCGATCGATCCAAGAGCGTGTTGTAGCGCGTGAGATTGCCTTGGGCAAAAGCCGATGAAAGCCCGGGCAACAAGACGGTGCCCAACGCCACACCCAAAAGCGCCGTGGGAAACTCCATCAAACGGTCGGCGTAATTAAGCCACGTCACTGCACCGTCGTTTAAGTGAGATGCGATGTTGGTGTTGATCAACACCGACAAGGGCGTCACGGACACGCCCAAACAGGCAGGCAACATCAAAGCCAACATCTTTTTCACCGAGTCGTCCTTGGCTGCCTTAAACGGGTTGGAGAGCTTAGGCAAAAGCCCCATTTTCTTTAATGCCGCCAACTGCATGGAAAGTTGCAAAACCCCGCCGATAATCACCGCACAGGCCAAGGCCCAAATCGGCTGACTGAATTGATCGACCAACAGCAACGTACAAGCAATAAAGCTCAAATTCAAAAGTACCGGCGTAAAGGCCGGAATTGCGAAATGCTTCCACGTATTGAGTAACGCCGCGGCAAAGGAGACCAAACTCATAAAGAGGATGTAGGGAAACATGGCGCGTGTCAACCACACCGTCAAATCGAACGTGGCGGTGTCGTTACTAAAGCCCGAAGCGATCATCCACACGACAAAGGGAGCAAAGATCACGCCCAAGACGCTCACGAAGAAGACGGCAAGACCGAGTAACGTAAAGACGTGATTGACGAATTCCTGTCGTCTCTCGGGCGTTTCGCTTTCCTTGACTTGACTTAGCATCGGCACGAAAGCCTGAGAAAAGGCGCCTTCGGCAAACAGGCGCCGCAACATATTGGGGATACGAAACGCCACATAAAAGGCGTCTGTCGCTGCCCCCACACCGAAGTAGCGAGCAATGAGCATATCGCGCACCAGCCCCGTGATACGGGACAGGAGCGTTAAAACGGAAATGGTAGCAGCCGAGCGCAAAAGCGACATAGTGTTATTTCGAAAAAAAAATTTAACGCGCCTATTGTAGGAACATTTTTGTTTTGGTAAAATTGCGCGCTTTGCGAGAACTCAAAACCGATGTCGGTTACGGATTTCGCAAAAGCTTTATTTTAATCACTAACCGGCCGAGCCCACGGCTGATCGATGCTAAAGGGGCGCAAACCGGTCGTGTGAACGTTTCACACGGTTATTTGCTGTACTTTCAGCATCAGTTTTTAGGAATTCTAAATGGCCAATACCAACCAAGCTCGCAAGCGCGCCCGTCAGGCCGTTGCTCGCAATCAGCATCTCTCGGCTCAGCGTAGCCAGTACCGTACCGCCATCAAGGCTGTGCGTAAGTTCATCGTCGCCGGCGACAAGACCGCCGCCACCGAAGCCTTCAAGAAGGCCCAGCGCGTGATCGACTCGATGAGCTCCAAGGGCGTTTTGCACAAGAACGCCGCTGCGCGTCATAAGAGCCGTTTGTCCGCCAGCATCAAGGCAATGGCCTAATTTGCTACAGGACAAAAGCTGAATCATCCGAGTCCCTCAGCGAGGAAGGTTCTAGCCATACCTTAACAAAAACGCATCGAATTGCTCCTTCGATGCGTTTTTTGTTTGTCTGCAAAACGTACAGACCAAAAAAACGCTCGCGCCGAAATCGGCCGAGCGTTTCTTGTTTTGCGAGTCCTTGTCTTTTTAGTCTTGCGCGTCCTGAGCCTGTAAATGCGGCCAGGCGGCGGCCATGTAAACGAACATGGAGTAAAGCGTCAAGAGCGCGGCAATGTAGATGAGGATCGTACCGATAAAGGCAATCGGAAGACCCGCGATCGGATCAAAGTACAACAGCATCGGGATAGCCGTCATCTGAGCGATGGTTTTGATTTTTCCGTACCAGTTGACCTTGACGCTTGCGGCCGCGCCGATCTTGGCCATCCACTCGCGCAAAGCCGTCACCGCGATTTCGCGACCCACAATGATCAAAGCCACGATCATGTCGATGCGATCAAACGAAAGCAACACGACGATGGCAGAGCACACCACGAGCTTGTCGGCGACACTATCCAAGAATGCACCCATTTTGGTGGCCATATTGAAGTTGCGTGCAATATAGCCGTCCAAGGCATCCGTAATGGCCGCGATGACAAACATCACGCAGCTTAAAAGGTTTTTCATGTGTGCCGGACACATCGTGTCGGGCAAGTAAAACACGCCCACAATGAGCGGAATAAATGCAATGCGTGCCCAAGTGAGCACCATCGGAATGTTGAGGGTCTTTTTAGCCACCGTCAGCCCCGTGAATTTGAGAATAGATCTTTTGCGCCAAGGCGCGAGAAATACCGCTTATTTTAGCGATATCTTCAACACTCGCATTCTTTACGCCCTTTAAACCCCCAAAATGGGTGAGAATGGCCTGTCTCCTTTTTGGCCCAATGCCCTCGATATCTTCCAATCGACTGACTTGGCGTGCCTTACTGCGCTTGGCACGCATGCCGGTAATGGCAAAGCGGTGCGCTTCGTCTCGGATCATGGCAATGAGCATCAAGGCAGGGCTCTCCGAGCCCAACACCAAGGGTTCCCTGCCGTCGGCAAAAATCAACGTTTCCAACCCGGTCTTGCGCCCTTCGCCCTTGGCCACACCGACAATAACGGAAATATCAAGCCCCAAGTCGTTAAAGACGTCGCGCGCCATATGCACCTGACCGCGACCGCCGTCGACAAACACAATCGTAGGCAGAATCGCTTCGCCTCTAGCCACCGGGCTATAGCGACGCTCCAAAACCTGACGCATGGCGGCGTAGTCGTCGCCTCCCGTGATGCCTTCGATATTAAAACGCCTGTATTTGGACGAATTCATGCGCTCGCCTTCAAAGACCACGCACGAAGCTTGGGTGGCCTCGCCTTGGGTGTGCGAAATGTCAAAACACTCCATTCTGAGCGTCAAACGTTCTTCTTCATCCAAATTGAGGTTGAGAACTCGAATCAAATCGTCAATTCGCTCGCGACTGCCCGCTTCTTCGGCCAAGTGACGTCCCAAAGCAATCGATGCGCCTTGCTCAGCCATCTCAAACCAGCGGCGACGCGTTTGTTGGGGCTCTTGCACCACAATGATTTTTTTGCCGGCAATTTCGGTGAGGGTCTGCGCCAGTTGTGCGGGACTCTCCGCTTCGGGCGCAATGACGACCTCAGGAATCGGCACCTGAAGATAGTGCTGGTATGCAAAGGCTTCGAGAATTTCTGCCTTTGTGACCGTGTCGCCCTCGGGCGTTTTGGGCACGTCGGGGAAATAAGCGTGATCCCCTAAGTGACGACCACCTCTGACCACAGCCAAATTAACGCAGGCGCGATTGTCTTTGACGGCCACGGCAATAATGTCGGCGTCGGTATCGCCCCCGGTCGTTTCCACCGCCTGTTGGTGCATCACGTCGTTTAACAGCGTGATGCGATCTCTAAGAACCGCGGCTTCTTCAAAACGCCAGGCATCGGACGCTTTCATCATGGCTTGACGCAAATCCTGCAGGATCGTATCGGTTTCGCCTCTTAAAAAGCGGCAGGCGTCCTCCACACTCTTTTGATAGTCTTCCGGGCTCACCATGCCGACGCACGGGCACCAGCAGCGCCCCATCTGCCCCATGAGGCAAGGTCTGGAACGGTTTCTGAAAACGGCTTCTTCACACGTTCTCAAGCGAAAGACTTTCTGCAGGATGCCGATCGCTTCGCGCACGGCCGAGCCGTTGGGATACGGCCCGAAGAAGCGATTTTTGCGATCTACTGCCCCACGGTAGTAACAAACGCGGGCAAATTCGTCTGCGGTAATTTTCAAGTACGGATAGCTTTTGTCGTCTCGAAAAAGAATGTTGTACTTGGGATTTAAGGTCTTGATGAGATTGTTTTCCAAAAGCAGCGCTTCGGCTTCGGTTCTCACGACCGTGGTTTCGATGCTTGCGATCTTTTGCACCATCAATTCGATGCGAGGACTGTTGCCGGTGGCGCGAAAGTATTGTGAAACGCGACGCTTCAAATCCTTGGCTTTACCCACATAAAGACATTTGCCCTGTGCATCGAAATAACGATAGACGCCGGGCAAACCGGGCAGTTGCGCCAAAACGCGCTTGTTGTCCTCTAAACTAATGGCCGTCATGAATCTTTGAATGAAAAAGGAACTTTTCAGTGTCCGTTTCTTTGGAAAAAACGCAACCGCTGTCTTGCGACATGTTCTGTCGCGTGATCGACAATTTCGGCGACGCTGGCATCGCTTGGCGTCTGGCGCAAAGCCTCACCCGCGAAAACGGTTGGCAAGTGCGCCTAATCATAGACGATCGCAAGACGTTAGCGGCAATGGTGCCCGAAGTAAAAATTGATACCGAGCCGCAAACGGTTCAATCCATTGCGATCGACGCTTGGGAAAATGCCCTTGTCGGAGCGCCTGCCGATGTTGTGATCGAACTCTTTTCGTGTTTCCTGCCCGAAGACTATGAAGCGGCGATCGATGCGGCGCGCAACGCCGAGACGCCCAAAAATCCGGTCGTTTTGGCTTTGGACTATCTGACGGCCGAGCGCTATGCCGAAGAATCGAACGGCTTACAGAGCCCGCATCCGCGCTATGGATACCCCAAGACGTTTCTCTTTCCCGGCTTTAGCGAAAAGACGTGCGGCGTCATTTATGAAGCAAAGCTTGCCGACAAGGTGCGTTTGTTTAGGGAATCGGATCGTCGTGAAGAAGTTTTGAAATCGTTTGGAGCTGACGCCGATCATCCCTTTACGCTCTTTTTCTTTACCTACCCGCAGCCCGTGATTGACGAACTGGCTTTGGCATTGGTCAACGACAAGCGTCCCATTCAGATGCTGTGCGCACCGGGTGCGGCGACCGAAAAACTGGTTTCCAAGCTCGAAGCTTTGGGAAACAATGATCACATCCGACTCGTACGCATGCCCATGGTGCCGCAAGCCGAGTTCGACGAAGTTTTAATGAGTTGCGACGCAGCCCTTGTGCGCGGCGAAGACAGCACGATGCGAGCGCAACTTTTGGGCGTGCCATTGATCTGGATGCTGTATCCCCAAGAAGAAGATACGCATTTGGTAAAACTCGGTGCATTCTCAAAAATTTATACCGAGGCTTTGCCGTGTGAGGCACGCAAGCCTTGGCTGGCTGTGAGCGAATGGATCAACGGCAAGCCCGATGCACAATCTGCGTGGTCTGCCTGGCGCGATGCGTTTGACGGCATGACCGAAGGTGCCAAAATGTGGCAGGAAACGTTACTCTCACGCACGAGCCTCACTCAACGACTAACACAAATCGTCCTGAAACGGTTAAAATAACGAGCTAAATTATTTTTTCGC
Organism: uncultured Sutterella sp.; assembly: GCA_937995395.1. Taxonomy (GTDB): domain Bacteria; phylum Pseudomonadota; class Gammaproteobacteria; order Burkholderiales; family Burkholderiaceae_F; genus Duodenibacillus. The sequence goes on from CALKKK010000063.1 coordinate 17,148, forward strand.
TGGGCGGGCATGTGCACGCAACCGGCATTATCAGCAAAAGACTCACTCTTTTCTAAGGGAAAAACAAGATGAAAACTGCGCAAGAATTGCGTGCCGGCAATGTGTTCATGGTTGGCAAAGATCCGATGGTTGTCCTTAAGTCCGAATACTCCAAGGGCGGTCGCGGTGCTTCCACCGTCAAGATGAAGATGAAGAACCTCTTGAACGGCGCCGTGACGGAAACCGTTTACCGTGCCGACGACAAGTTCGAAGACATCATCCTCGAACGCAAGGAAGTGACCTTCTCCTACTTCGCCGATCCGCACTATGTCTGGATGGACGCCGAATACAACCAGTACGAAGTCGACGAAGACACGATGGAATAAGCCAAGAAGTACCTCCAGGACGATTTGACCTGCGAAGCCGTCTTCTACGAAGGCCGCGTGATCGGTCTCGAATTGCCGACGATGGTTGTGCGTGAAGTCGTCTACACCGAACCCGCCGTCAAGGGCGATACGTCCGGCAAGGTGATGAAGCCCGCTCGTTTGGCGACCGGCTACACCTTGGACGTTCCGGCTTTCGTGAACACGGGCGACAAGATCGAAATCGACACCCGTACGAACGAATACCGCAGCCGTATCAAGTAATTCTTGATTGACTGACGAAGCAAACCTTTTGAGGTTTGAGCAAAAAACCCCGAGATTCCTTTTGGATTTCGGGGTTTCATTTTGTCTGCGCAATCCGAAATGTTTCGATTTTCGGACAGAGTTGTTCGCATTTTTTGAAGTGCGTCAAAAGTTTTCAGAGTTTTAACAAAAACAAACCGACCGGTTGGTTTGTAAATTGATAAACTGCCACCATCAAAAATTGGACGAGACCGAGATCTTGTCCGAACACACCAAATTGATTGAGATGGAGAAAATCACCATGCAAACCAAATTCAAGATTGCAGCAGCACTCGTGGCCGGCGCATTTGCCTTCGGCGCTTACGCCGCTCCCCAAACCGTAGAAGGCACGGGTGTGGGCAAGCACGGCGACATGACCGTTGCCGTGACCTTTGACAACAACAAGATTACGGACATCAAGATCGTTCGCGAACAGGAAAATAAGGTTTTGGCCGCCAATGTCTATAAGGACTTGTTGGCCAACGTTATCGCTACCAATTCGGTGGATTTGGATGTCATCAGCGGCGCCACCTTCTCTTCCAAGGGTTTCTTGGAAGCCGTCTCCAACGCCGCCAAGAAGGCCGGTGTAACGCTTTCCAAGGCCGACAAGAAGGCCATCCGCAAAGTTGCCATGGATCTCCCGAAGGTCAACAACTATGACGTGGTAGTGATCGGTGCGGGCGGTGCCGGTTTCTCCGCTGCCATCGAAGCCAAAAATAACGGCGCCAACGTCGTGTTGCTCGAAAAGATGCCTACCGTGGGCGGCAATTCGCTGATTTCCGGTGCAGAAATGAACGTGGCCAAGAACTGGGTGCAGCCCAAGCTCGGCATTAACGACGACTCTCCTGAACTCCACGCCAAAGACACGTACTTGGGCGGTGACAAGAAGGGTGACATGAAAGTCATCAACGTGATGACGCATCAGGCACTGGATGCCGCCAAGTGGTGCAAGGACTATTTGGGCGTTCAGTTCGAAGACGACAACCTCTTTTTCTTCGGCGGCCACAGCCGCAAGCGCGCTTTGATTCCCGTGGGCCACACCGGTACGGAATTCATCACGAAGTTCCAAGCCAAGGCCGACGAACTCGGTATTCCGGTCATCACCAACATGAAGGCCGAAGAGTTCATCAAGGATAAGAACGGTCGCGTTGTGGGTGTGAAGGCTTCCTCTCACGGCGAAACCTACACCTTTAACGCCAAGGGCGGTATCGTGCTCGCCACGGGCGGCTTTGGTGCCAACCCCGAAATGGTGAAGAAATATAACCCGAAGATCGACGAACGCTTCAAGACCACCGACGCCCCCGGCACCACCGGTGAAGCCCTTTACATGGCCCAACGTGCCGGTGCAGAGCTCGTCAACATGGGCTACATCCAGACCTATCCGATTTGCGACCCGATCTCGGGCGTGATCGAATTGATCGCCGACAGCCGCTTTGACGGCGCCATCATGCTCAACCAAGAAGGCAAGCGCTTCGTGGAAGAATTGCAGCGTCGCGACGTTTTGTCCGAAGCCATTTTGAAGCAAACGGGCGGCTACTGCTGGGTGCTTTGGAACGACAACATCGGCAAGATTTCCAATACGGTCAAGGCTCACCCGACCGAATACGAAGCATTTACCAAGCAGGGCATCATGACCACCTGCAAGGACTTGAAGTGTATCGCCGACTTCACGAAGATTCCTTACGAATCTTTGAAGGCAACGACGGATCGCGTCACCGCCATGCAGGGTAAAGGCAACGACAAGGACTTCAACCACCGCGCCGGCTTGATGGACATGAGCCAGGGCAACTACTACGTCATTAAGGCTGTGCCCTCTACGCACCACACCATGGGCGGCGTGCGCATCAATGAAAAGGCTCAGGCTTTGACGGACAAGGGTCAGGTGATTCCGGGCTTGTGGGCTGCCGGTGAAGTCACCGGTGTGACGCACGGCACGAACCGCTTGGGCGGCAACGCTTACACCGATATCATCGTCTTCGGTCGTATTGCAGGTAAGGCTGCTGCAGAAGCTGCCAAGTAATCCGACGGCAACCTTCTAAGACAACGGGGAGCTCGAAATTGATCGGGCTCCCCGCTTTGTTTTGTGACGAACACTTTTCTTAGCTGATCTTTGTCATGCTCGTGGCGGCAAATTGCGCCAAGAGTTCTTTCATACCGGTGGCAAATCGCACGTGAATGAGCATCTGCTCCTTCTTTTCCGGGTACAAAATCTTTTCAATCTTGCCGCGCCCGAAAATCTTGTGCTCGACCACGTCGCCTACGTTATAGCCGTAGTCATTGGCCACTTCCGCCTTTTTCTTGATGGTGGCCATGCCCGAACCCGTTTGACTCGGCAAGTAATCGCTTGCTTTCTTTAAGCCTGCACTGCGCCATTCGTTGGAGTGAAGATCCTTGGCGCTGTCGGCCTTCAAACCGGAATAGCGGTTCTTACTGCCCGAGCCCGAATAGGACGACGATCCGTAGCTACTTCTACCGGAACCGTAGCTATTGCCATACCCATTGCCGTAACCTCCCGAAGATCGACCGTAGCGACCCGAGCCGTAGCGAGACTCTTGCCAGTCGCCGTCAACCTGGCTAGACGACCCCGAAGATTTTCTCGGGTTGATTTCGTGGATATGTTTGGCCGGGATTTCATCGATAAACTGACTGCGCTCGCTATAGTTGGAGCGACCGTAAAGCATGCGCTCTTCGCACCAGCTGATGCGCAAGCGCTTGCGTGCACGCGTCATGGCCACATACATCAATCGACGTTCTTCGCTCAAAGCTTTTTCCGGATTTTCTCCATCGCGTGCGCCGTGCGGGAAAAGTCCCTGTTCGAGTCCCGTCAGGTACACGGTATTGAATTCCAAGCCTTTGGAAGCGTGCACCGTCATCAACTGCACGCAGTCGCGGTTTTGCTCTTCGGCGTTGTTCTTATCATCAGCTTCGAGCGTTGCCTGAGACAAGAAGCCGTCCACCGGGCTCATTTGTCCGCCTTCGATCACTTCAAAGGCAGGGCAATCGTCGCCGATGCCGTTTTCAGAGCAATAACCGGAAGCGGCATTCACAACTTCGCTTAAGTTTTCCAAACGGATGTCACGATCTTTTTGCGCTTCGTAGTGGGCTTTGAGACCGGACTTTTCGATGATGGTACCGATGGTGTCGGGCAGATTCAGACCCTGACAGGCTTCGCGCATGTCTTCAATGAGCTTCACAAAACCTTGCGTGCGGCGCACGGCCGAGTCGTCGCTCGGGTGACTAATGATGTCCCAAAGTGAACAATCGAGCTCTTTGGCGCGTTCCGTGACGCGCTCCAGGCTCGTGGCGCCGATCCCGCGCGGCGGGTGGTTGATGACGCGCAAAAGGCTCGTATCGTCGGGATTGGTCATCACGCGAAGATATGCCGTAATGTCCTTGACTTCGGCGCGATCGAAGAATCGCAAGCCGCCGTATATGCGATAGCTGATGCCGTTGGCCGTGAAATACTGTTCGATCACGCGAGACTGACTGTTGTTGCGATACAAAACGGCGAAGTCCGAATACTTCATGCCGGTACGCATATTGGTCATGATGTCTTGCGTGATGCTGCGGGCGTCGTCGCGATCGTCGCGGGCATTATAGAGATCAATGGGCGTTCCCGCATTTTGATCGGTCCAGAGGTTTTTGCCCATACGATCGGTATTGTTGGCAATCACCGAGTTGGCCGCATCGAGAATGTGCGAGGTCGAACGATAGTTTTGTTCGAGTTTGACGATTTCGGTGATACCGTAATCCTTTACGAAGTCGGCCATGTTGCCCACGCGTGCGCCGCGGAACGCATAAATGGATTGGTCGTCGTCGCCCACGCAGAAGACGAAATTTTTCTTGCTCTTGGGATTGGCAAGAGCACGAATCCATCTAAACTGCAATTCGTTGGTGTCCTGAAATTCGTCTACGAGAATCCAACGGAAACGATCGGCGTAGTGTTCGCGCAAAAGTTCGTTTCTTTCCAAAAGTTCGACGCTTGCGAGCAACAATTCGGCAAAGTCGACCAGCCCTTCGCGATGGCAGCGCTCTTCGTAGATTTGATAAATTGAGAGACTCCACTCATCTTTGACGCGCACGTCGCCCGAGCGCAACCCCGCTTCCTTAAAGCGATTGATCGACGCCTGAACGCTCTTGGGATTGTGGATGTCGGTATCGATCCCCGCATCCTTCATGATGCGCTTGATCAAGGAGAGCTGATCGCTCGAGTCGATGATCTGGAAGTTTTTCGGCAAACGTGCGTCTTGGTAGTGCAAGCGCAAGAGCTTGTGCGCGATGCCGTGAAACGTCCCCATCCAGAGACCGGACAAATCGGCAGAAACCATCGCCTCCAAACGCGAGCGCATTTCGCGGGCGGCTTTGTTGGTAAAGGTGACGGCCAGAATCTGAGACGGGTACGCCATGTTGTTGGCGATCAACCACGCGATGCGCGTTGTCAGAACCTTGGTTTTACCCGAGCCGGCGCCTGCCAAAATCAAGGCATTTTCTTCTCCGAGCTCAACGGCTTTGCGTTGCATGGGATTAAGGGTTTGGACAAGATCGCTCAGCATTCACTTCACCTAAAAAATTTCAAACGTCAAAGACAAAAAATCGGGAGCTCGGATTTTAGCCCAGCATGCGAAATGTCGCATAACGTTCTTCTGCGAAAAGTTTTAGGGAAACAATCAAGCACCAATTAGAAATTGAAGCTCATTTTCTGCGGACTCAAATGAGCAAATTTCTGATACACAAGAAAGACATGGGAATTTTACGAAATAATTATTATTTCCAATACTCTAATTTAGAGTTTAATAGTTAAATTTCAGTATTAACTCAGAGAGTTTTATTGCGTCGACGCAACATATTTTCTTTGCTTTGGCTCCCAGCTTCAGTAGATCATTGACAAATCCTATTGGGAGGGGGTAGCGTCATAAAACCTATATATATCTGAAAACAGGAGCTAAAAATGCAAACCTACCGTCTCTCGATCATCGCATCTGCGGTGGCTCTAACCCTGTGCACCACCAATGCTTTGGCTACAGATATCGCCAACGTCGAATGGAACGCTCAAACTGAAAATCCGTCTTTGACTAACGATGAATTAGTTTTTGCTGATCCTACCGCTGACAAATCCAGTGTTAACGATGATTATCGGTATGTCTCTCTTTTTGTTAACGGCGTTTCAGGAAGCATCACCGCAGACTCAGTAACTTTTAAAGCTCATTGGGCAGCGACAAATAACTCGTCAGATACGCATCAAGGTTACAATGCCGTGGGCATCACCAACGGTGGATCTCTCAATATTGATACTGGCACGTTATACGTCGGAGCAAGAGACAATGAAAAAGAAACCGGCGGCGATCGCGGATTCCGTCTGTCAGGCGCTGGCAATAGCTTGCAAATCTTTGCCGACACCATCCTCTCCTACACTGGTGACGAATTTGTTCACGTTCGTGGAGGTAAGGACTCTATAGCTAATATCGGTTCCGAAACTCGTCGTGTTCAATATTTTGAAGCTCACACTGGTTGGGGAAAAGACGATTATGGTGTTGCAATTCTCCAAGCTAATGAAGGTGGAACTATAAATTTATACGCTGTTGACGCTCTTTTTGATGGCCCTACTGGCAAAACTGAAGGTGGCGTTATAGGTTCCGGTGGATACGGAACTGTCAATGTCGATGTAAGCGGTACATTAACTATTGACGGTAATCTTTGTGGAAACTATGGGCGCCGAAATGATCCGGGCGAAGAAATGAGATTAAACGTCAAAGCTCAAACACTTAAGATGACGGGCGATGTGAACGTCGGCAGTGGTGGTACTGACAATAGTAATCTATCTCGAAATTCTGTTGTGACGATTATTGCTGATAATCTCACAATCGACGGCGATATCAACGTAGATGACCACAAAAAAAACGATGTCCAACATAACATCGGTAACAAAAATACTGTCAATCTCATCGTAAACAACACCGGCAACATTACCGGCACCGTTTTCGTTTCTCAAGATAACGGCACCTCTCAGATCAACCTCGGCGGTTCCGGTGACATGACGGAATCTGCTGGAAAGTTTAAAGCCGAAAACGGCGGCACGCTCGCTTTCCAAGATAACGGTACGTGGTCTATCAATACATGGGAAGGTACTAACGGCAACTTGAAGACCTCCAATGAGGTTACAGTTGAAAGCAATACAACTGTAACCGCTGATAAAGTAACACTCTCCGACACCTCCGTTATCCAAATGAATGACGGATCCAAACTTGCAGCAACTGCCCTCAGTGGTACGGGTACCATTCTTGTCAATACTGCTGATGAAGATATTCTCTCTGCTAGTGATGTTTCGACTGACACGTTATCCGTGAGTCTTTCTGCTGACCAAAATGACAAGTACGCTACTGTCGCTGAAGCTCGCGCTGCCTTAGGTCGTTCTATTGGTGAAACGAATACAGCTTTCGACGGTGTTGCTCTTAGCGGCCAAGAAGGCGCTGTCAGCGATTCGTGGACTGTTTCGACGAATGATCAGGGTGAAGTAATCAACACTAAAGCGAACGAAAAATTGGCAGGCTTTAATGCTGTCAACTCTCTTTCGATCTTCTCTTGGCGCCATGAACTCAACAACCTCGGCAAGCGCATGGGCGACTTGCGCGACATGGAAGGCAACTACGGCGCATGGGCTCGCGTTTTCGGTTCGCAACAGAAATACAGTGCAACCGGTCAGCTCAACAAAAACACCACGATTCAAGTCGGAGCCGATACCACGATCGGTTCAGGTTGGACGTTGGGCGGCGCATTCTCCTACACGGACGGATCTGTCAGTGCGGACAATGCAACGGGCGACAACAAAGCCTACGGCTTTACTCTCTACGGCATTTGGCAACATGAAAAAGGCTCTTACTTTGATGTGACCGCTCGCTACTCTCGTTTGGATGCCGATTTCACCTCGGGGTTAAACGGCAACTTAATGTCCGGTTCCTACGATAACAACGCTTACAGCGTATCCATGGAAGCTGGGCATAAGTTCGAATTGACCGAGTTAGGCTTTGTCGAACCGCAATTGGAAGTGATCTACGGCCACATTGAAGGCGATGACTTTACCGCCAGCAACGGCACGCGTGTCGAACAAAAGAATTACGATTCTTTAATCGGCCGCTTGGGTGCTCGTGCCGGTTTCTACTTCCCCGAAAAGAAGGGCAATATTTACGCTCGCTTCTCGGTCGTTCATGACTTTGACGGTGAAATCGAAACCACGGCAACCAATGGTACGTCTCGCTCCATCAAGGAAGACCTGGGCGGTACTTGGGTTGAATACGGAATCGGCGGAAACTTCCGTCTGTCCGACAACTCCAATGTCTATGTTGACCTTGAACGCACTTCGGGCGGCGATGTTACGGAACAGTGGCGTTGGAACGTCGGTATGCGTTACGCCTTCTAACCTGCTAAGACCTCTGTCTTAAACGGTGGATCCGGCCCGGCTGTTGACAAAACAGTCGGGCTAAATTTCTTTGCGTAACAAACTTTCGACTTGAACAAATTTGTCACCTATTTTTCACACAAACCCTCTTTAGAATTCTCTGCCTAATTTTTAGGCATACTCGACTTTTCCCCGTGTTTTCGGGGGTTTGTCACAACGCCCCCTCCACTTATCCCCGATTCTTGTGAATTAGGAGGAAAACGCACTGCCAGATTTCTGAATAACCCTCATTTCCCCTTTAAAATCAATGACTTACGAAATTCACAGGATGTTGCACACAGCTATCCGACAACACCGAAAAACCCAATATTTCCATTTGTAACCCATTGATTTTCTTAGATTTCTTGTTTTCGCGACAGACGTCTCCGACAGGCGACTTATCCACACTTTCGCAATTGCCTGAACCGACATCAGGCAAAGCCCTATCCTCGGACGGTAGAAAACCCAAACGATTGGGCGTAGGATGTTTAGAGTAATCAATGTGCCTTCGATCAACCGTGTAAAGATTGATCGAGCTTGTGTCATGCCCAGCACGGAAGCCGACGCCAACTACGACGCGACTCCCAAAGGAAAGTTCGCATGCAGTCGTTGTGGATGGTTGTTGCCGCAGTCTTTTATGCCCTTTACGGTGTGTTTGTGAAGTCGGCCGGTGCCGAAGATATCGGCTCGTGGGAGGTACTTTTTTATCGCTCGTTTTTCGGCATGATTGCCTTTGGCGGCATCATGTTTATTAAGGGCGTTCACGTTGCAAGCCGTCACCCGTGGGCGCATGCCACCCGTTCCATTGCAGGAACCGGAGCCATTATTGCCGGCATCTACTCGATTTCTCACTTAAACCTCGGTCTGGCCATGACCTTAAATTACACGGCGCCCCTTTTCTTGGGAACCTTTGTCGTGATTTATTCATTGCTGCACCACGCCCGCATCAACTGGGGTTTGAACATCTCTTTGGTCGCAGGCTTTGTGGGCGTCATCGTTTTGTTGGGTCCCACGATCGGTCCCGAAGAATATTTCCCCGCCACTGTCGGTATCGGTGCCGGTATGTGCACGGCCTTGGCAACAGGCTTTGTCAAACGCTTGGGCGCGTGGCGAGAGCCCGAAAGTCGCATCATCTTTTATCTGATGCTCGCAGGCACCGTCTGCGGTTTGGTGGGCGTTTGCTTTACCGGGGGCTTTACGTCTTGGACATGGTGGCGCTTTACATGGATTATCGCTTTGTCGATTTGCGCCATCTTGGGACAGTTAACGCTCACGATGGCCTTTAGTCGCGGCAACATGGTCTTATCCGGTGCTTTACAATACTCGGTCATTCTCTTTTCGACCATCATGGGCATGATCGTCTTTAACGATAAGATGACGATCACCATTGCCATCGGCATGGTCATCATCGTGATTTCAGGTTTGTCAGCCAGTTGGTTCACCAAGCACGAACAAACCGCCACGGGTACGCGCGTGCCCAAGAAGTAAGTCCGCACTTTTTCTTGCGCCAAAGCCAAACCAGCAGGCTTTGGCGTAAGATTGGAAGCTTTCCGACTTTCATTACCGCCCGGCTTTCCTATGACCTTCGATTTCACAACGCTATTGATTGTCTGCCCTTTGGTCTTTCTAGGGGGCTTGGTGGACGCGATCGCGGGCGGCGGCGGCCTGATTACGTTACCGGGCTATTTGATTGCCGGCGTTCCAGCACACGTTGCTTTGGGCACGAACAAGTTATCGAGCGCCATGGGCATGTGCATTTCCACCGTGCGACTCTATCGCGGCGGTTTTATCGATTTGCGCTTGGCGGCCGTTCCCATTGCGGCAGCTTTTATCGGAAGTCTGATCGGCGCTAAGGCGGCCTTGATGGTGCCCGAAACCGTCTTTCAGCTCATTTTGATTTTCTGTCTGCCGGTGGTGGCGCTCTTGGTCATGCGCAAGAAAGCCTTGCTGCCCGAGAGTGTCGAAATGGAAAACTCGCGCCGCTGGTTCCTGTTGGGATTGTGCGCTCTGGTTTGCGGCACTTACGACGGCTTTTACGGTCCGGGGGCAGGTGCCTTTATGCTTCTAGCTTTCTCGGCTGTTGCAAAGTTGGGGGTGCGTGACGCGTCCGGCCAAATGAAGATCACCAACTTCGCAAGCGGCTTGGCAGCGCTGGCCACCTTTGCCGCCGCAGGCGAAGTCGATTGGATTTTGGGTTTGGCTGCCGGCGTCTTCGGCATTTTGGGGCACTGGATCGGCGCGGGGCTCGTCATGAAAAACGGCACCCGCGTCGTGCGCCCCATCATCATTTTGGTGTTGGCGATTTTGTTTGTAAAAACCGCCTACGACTATCTGGCTTAATCGGCCGCCAGATTGGCCTGAGTGATCTCCTGATCGTCCTTTTGCGTCTTTCTCTGGGTGATGTAGAAAACGACGGTCACCACCAGGGCAATGACGGTGAGATAAAGCCCGAACTTGCCGAGCACACCCGTCATTTCAAGGAACGTCTGCCCTCTTTGCGCCAAGTCGCGATAAAAGCTAAATTGCCACACCAAGGGCCAGGTATAGCTTATCTGGTAGGCCCAATGCGGCATAAAGCCCGTTGCCATCGTGGCGCCCCCTAAAATGAAGCCCGGCGGCACCAAAAAGATCATGAGCGCCGCACCGCCCCCGGGATTGGCCGTATGCCACGACAGCAGCATCCCCAACATCCCGAGCGCAAGACCGGTGCAAAACTGCAAGAGCATATATAGCCAGGGACTTCCTGCAAATCGAAGGCCGCCCAAAACCGTTAAAAGCGCAATCATGAGCATAATGCCCGTCGTGTAGAAAAAGGCATAAGGAACAATGCGCGCAATCAAAGCCAAGGGCGAGCGCTTCATCACGACCTTGTGCCACATTCCGGTAACTTTCAGGCGTCCTACGATCATCAGGCACGTGAGTCCCATGTATAGAGACGGAAAAAAGATCACAAAGCCGATAATGGTCGAGTCGCTTGCCTGCAGTGTCGGATTAAAGAGTTCGCGAGAAGATAAACTCAATGCCGACAAAGACGTCTCCAAGTTGCCTTTCACCCCCAAGGAAGACAGTCGTCCTGCCGCAAACTCGGCACCGAATTCCGGCATAAAGGCCGAGAGTTCGGACAACACTTCGGCATTTTGCGCCGAGTTGCTGTAGTCGGCAAAGTAAGCCACGCGCACGACTTCGTTGCCTCTGACGAGACTTTCTTCCAAACCTTCTGGAATCACCAACACGCCCACGACTTCGTCATGTGCGGTGAGTTTGACGGGATCCACAGGATTGCGCACGATCGCTTTGACATCGATAAAGTTGCTCGCGTTCACCTTTTCGATGATGCGCGCCGATGTGGCCGTTCTATCCAAATCGATCACGGCAACGGGAGCTTCAAACACCACGGCGTGGCCGAAAACCAGAGAAAAGAGAAAGGCCGTCAATGCCGCTACAAACAAGGCCGTCTTGTGATATGGCACAAATTTGCCTGAAAACATCGCCCCGAGTTCTTCGATGATCGAGGCCACACAGTCTCGAATCACACTCACAGGTCAATCTCCATGGTCATGCCAGGCAAAAGGCCTTCAACATTGTCTGTGTAGATGCGCACCTGAAATTGCGTCAGGTCGGACTGTCCCTTTTCACGCAGCAAACGCAAATCGGCAAAGGAAGGTGCGGCGGTCACAAAGCGCACGCGACCTTGCACGAACTTGCCCAGTGCCGGCACATACGTTTGAATCGTGTCGCCGGCGGCAAGTTTGCCGGCACGCGTTTCGTCCACATACACGTCAAAGTACAAGCGTTTGGTTTGCAACAGTACGGCTGTGGCGCCGCTAGGCACCAACTCGCCCTTTTCATAGAGAATCTGCAAAATTTTGCCTTCTTCGGGAGCAATCAACGTCAGGCGTTTTTCGTTCACTAAAAGTTGCTCCAATGCGGCTTCGTTTTGAGCAATTTGCGCTTTTACCGACGCGATGGTGTTTTCGCGGTTTTTCACCGATGCGCGCGAATTGGCAATCGTCATCAGTTTCATGCCCTGCGCACTTCCCGTCTTTTCCAGGCGTTTCAAACCTTCTTTATCGGCGCCCACGGTGGCCGCCGCCAACTGCTTGGTGCGTTCGATTACGGTGGAATTGGCGCTCACCCACGCCTGCTTGGCGTTGTCAAAGACGGACTTAGAGACGCTGCCGGTCTTTACCAAGGTTTCGGCGCGCTTATATTCCTTGTCAGCATATTCTTTTTGAGCTTTGGCCGCCTTTAACGAGGCAAAGGACTCTTCGATCTGGCGCCAAGCCGTGAGTTCTGCCACGTCCGTTTCGCCCGAGGCGATGTCGCGCGCCAAGATTTCGGAGGCTAACTGAGCTTTCAGTTGATCGATCAAAGCTTGAGTTTGTGCAATGGCAATACGCGTATCGGTGTCGTCAAGCTTCATGAGAACATCTCCGGGCTTGACCCACTGACTCTCTTCAATGTCGCGCTCAATCAAGCGCCCCGAGACCACTTCAAAAGCGGTATTGACTTCGTCTGCTGTCAAAACGCCTGCTTTCTTGGACTGAGCAACGGTGACGGCGTCTTGGCCGCCGCCGAACATGATCATCAGGCCTGAGAGCACAAGCAACACGGCAAAGACCGTGACAGTACGAAGGACTGTGCGAAAAAAGTCGGACGGTTTTTGGTTCATTTTATTTAGTCGGCTAAATATTAGCCTTTTAAAAATTGCCCGAAGGCAATGAGTGAAAGAAAAATCAGTTCTGCGAAATACGTTGCAAAAGCGAAATCAACGTCTCTCGTTCTGACGTATTGTACAGGTTTCCGAACTTTCTGATGCATTCGATGTGCTGCGGGAAGACTTCTTCGAGCAATTTTTTACCCGCCGGTGTCAACGACAGAATACGCCCGCGAGCGTCTCCGGGATCGACTTCGGAAGCAATCAAAGGGGTGTCGGCTGTCAACATGCGACGCACTAAAACGGAGGCTGTTGCTACGGCCACGCCGAGGCGTCCAGCCGCTTCCTGAATCGACAAGGTACCGGCGGAATTCAAACA
>CALKKK010000064.1 GCA_937995395.1 uncultured Sutterella sp.
CTGATCTTCAAGTTGCCGTTATCGGGCTCATTTTTGATCATTTCAATTTTGGCACGCAAGCGCTTCAAGCCCTCCTCGCGATCGATTACTGGCATCGCATGGCGGAAATAGACTTCATTGACAATCGCCAAAATCGGGATTTCAAACAAAATCGTATGCAACCACGGCCCCTCGATCGTAATGGCAATACCGGAGTTGGCTGTGGGGTCTTCGGTCACCGTCACATACTTATTTTTCAGGTGAAAGAGACTTAAAAATTCTACGAAATCGCTTTTGATAAAACGCAGGCTTCCCAAATACGCCAACTCGTCTTCGGTCATTGTCAGCGTGCAGAGATGATCGATCTCGGCACGAATCTCGTCGATAAAGGGAGTCATATCGACACCCTCGGTACGACACTTGAAGCGATACGTCACTTGCGCATCGGGAAACTGATGCAATACGCATTGCATCATCGTGAATTTATACAGATCGGTATCTAAAAGAGATTCGATAATCATTTTCGGGCTCTGGTTGCCAAATAGTTAGCGTAACTTTAGCGCAACTGCATGAGTTCCAACGACTTGCGATACACCGTCATTTGTTGCAAATGTTTGCGATCGACAAACTCGCCCTTGGGCGCCAAAGCGTGCGCACGCTCTTTCCAGACGTCGGTTGCTTCAAACGCCAATTGCGGCAGCATCGCGTCCACGGCATCGGCGTCGTTACAGCAAATCAGACCGTCGCAACCGGCAGCCAAAGCCGCTTGCGCGCGTTCGGTTAGGGTGCCGGCAGTCTGCGCCCCTGCCATGGTCAAGTCGTCTGAAAACACAAAGCCCGTGAAGTTTAAAGTCTCGCGCAACAGTCCCTGAAGGATGCGTTTTGAAAACGTTGCCGGCACCGTGTCGTAGGCCGGATAAACGATGTGCGCCGTCATGACGCTCGCCAAACCGATGCCCATCCAGGTGTAAGGTTTGGCGTCGGCGTGCTCGATTCGGCTGGCTTCGCGATCGTCTACCGGCAACGCCACGTGACTGTCGGCTTCGGCGTAACCGTGTCCGGGAAAGTGTTTGCCGCAGTTGGACATCCCTGCCATCAACATGCCTTGCGTCAGGGCACGTGCCAAGCGCGTCACCACTCGGGGGTCCAAAGCAAAGGCACGGTGCCCGATGATTTCGCTTTTACCCCAATCCAAATCCAAAACGGGCGCAAAGGTAAAGTCCACACCGCAGCTTCTCAATTCGCTTGCCATCACAAAGCCGGCAGCGGTCAGAGCGCGTGCGGCGGCCTCGGGGTCGGCCTCATACATTTTGCCGTAGTCGCGCATCGCAGGGATTTCGGTAAAGCCCTCGCGAAAACGCTGCACGCGCCCGCCTTCGTGATCCACCCCGATCAAAATACCGGGCTTGACCGAGTGAATGGCTGCGCACAGTTTCGTGAGCTGTTCGCAGTTTTCAAAGTTGCGCGTAAACAAAATCACCATCCCCACCATGGGATGCGCAATGCGCTCGATTTCGCGAGCGGTCAATTCCTTTCCTGCAATATCGCAAACGACGGGAGCCAGCATGCCGATATCCTTTTCGAAAAATTGTCTTTACTTAGCGTTTTTGGCGTTAATGGCGTCAAAGGCTTCCAAACAGATACCGTTATAGCGCCCCACCGTCTCGGTCATGCCGTATTCGAGCGCTTCGGAAATCAGGGCGTGACCGATGGAGACTTCGGCAATGTTTTCACAAGCCACCAGAAGTTTATAAAGATTCGTCAAACTCAAATCATGGCCGGCGTTGATCCCCAAGCCCGCTTCATGGGCAGCCTTGGCCGCTGCGGCATATTTTGCCAGCACCGCATCTTCTTCAAACGTGCCGCAGGCCGCGGCGTAGCTTTCTGTATAGAGCTCCACGCGATCGGCGCCCAGTTCTTTAGCCAAGACCATCTGTTCGGGCACAGGATCCATAAACAGACTCACGCGGCAGCCCAAGTCGTGCGCTTCTTTGATAAGGGGACGAAGGTCGTCGGCCGATTTCGTCAAATCAAAACCGTGATCGCTCGTCTTTTGGTCTTCGCTATCGGGCACAAACGTCAACTGCTGGGGTTTACAAGCGCGGGCATGCTCCATCAAATTCATAAAAGGATTACCCTCGATATTGAATTCTCTGCCCGGCCAACGGGAAATGAGGCGAGCCAGAGCGGGCACGTCGTCGGCTCGAATGTGACGCTCATCGGGTCTGGGGTGCACCGTAATGCCTGCGGCACCGGCCTTTAATGCCACTTGCGCAAAAAGCGTCGGAGACGGCGTATTGCCGTCACGGGAATTGCGAATCAGAGCAATCTTGTTGAGGTTGACGGAAAGTTTCGTGAGCATAAAGCTTAAATCCTAAAATCCCGCAACTGACAGACTAAATCTGCGACCAACGGGAAAGTGTTTTACGGGTATTGAATTCGGTGTCTCCGACATAGTAGCCGATAATGCTGCGCAAAACGCGGCGAAGTTCGGGCAACGACACGTCGGGGGTGATGTTCTTTTCGATGATGGCGCGAGCGCACAGGCCACTGACGGGCATCTCGCCTTTGACGGGTTCGACGGGCGTTTGACCGGCTGAGATACAAAGAAGTTCGCCGGCACGTACGCACCACGATCCCTGACTTTCGTTGATCTGAACGTCTTTGGCAGACTGCCCCCAACCGAGGCTTTCCAAAAGTTCGATCTCAAAACGGCGCAATGCTCTTTGCAAGGCTTGTCCTTTTTGATGCGCCAATTCGGCGAGCACTTGCGTATAAGCTTTAAACAAAAGCGGTGCCGGGTCTTCTCGCACCGTCATGCGTAGTACGAGTTCATTGACATAAAAAGCCGACATCATATTGGCTGGACTCATGGCAGTCATACCGCCCAACCACTTGGCTTCTGTCAGGTTTTTGACGTCCCCTGCTCCGCCGAAATTAACGAGTAACGGGGTAAAAGCATTGACCAAGCCTCTGAACTTGGAATACGGCCGCTTGGCGCCTCTGACCACCACAGGCACTCGTCCGTAGTGCTCGGTCAAAAGCTCCGCAATGACGCTCGTTTCACTCCAAGGATAGGTGGCAATAACAAACGCCGGTTCATCGTGCACGCGCAATTTGGCCTTGGGACGGCTTCGTTCAAGACTAAGCGCTTGAAGAGCCGCCTGCGGCGACAGTTGCGTTTCAGGCGCAAAGACCGGCATTTTCGTCATGATGCTTGAAAGGATCAGTCGTAACCCAATGTCTTCAAAACCTTGGCGTTGTCGCTCCAACCGCGACGCACGCGCACCCAGATTTCCAAGTGCACGCGTTTGTCCAACAGTTTGGCAACGTCCATTCGGGCCAGGCGACCGATTTCGCGCAGTTTGGCGCCGCCTTCGCCGATCACGATCGGCTTATGGCTTTCGCGATCGACCAAAAGAGAAGCAACGATTTCAACACCCTCTTCGGTTTCATCCCACTTTTCGATCATCACGGCGACACCATAAGGAAGCTCGTCGCCCAACAGTCGGAACGCCTTTTCACGCACAGTTTCTGCCACGATAAAGCGAGGCGACTTATCGGTGTAAAGGTCCGGATCGAAATAAGGCATGGACTCGGGCAAGTACTTCTTGATTTCGTCGGTTAAGTCGCCCAACATCTTGGACTTTTCGGCCGAGATGGGCACGATTGCCGCAAACGGGAACTTTTTCATGGATTCGGCCATCAAAGGCAGGAGCTTACCCTTGTCTTTAATGAGGTCGATCTTGTTTAAAACCAGAATGACGTTTTGCGATTCTTTATTCAAAAGGCGCAATACCAATTCGTCGTCGGCTTTCCAGCCGGCCGCATCGATCACGAACAAAACGGCGTCGACGTCGGCCAACGTATTTCGAACCGTACGATTCATGCGCTTTAAAAGCTGATTGCTATAGCGCGACTGAAAGCCCGGGGTATCGACAAAAACGATCTGAGCATCGTCGCCGGTCACCACCCCCAAAACGCGATCGCGCGTGGTTTGAGGTTTCTTTGAGGTAATCGAAACCTTTTCGCCCACCATGGCGTTGATCAAGGTGGATTTGCCGACGTTAGGACGCCCGACCACAGCCACATAACCGCAACGGAAACCTTCGGGAACCGACGGCATCGTGGCGCCGGCAGCGGCCAACATCGCTTCAAAGTCGTCGTTGACAACGTCTTTTTCATTTTCGCTCATTTACGACTCCTTCGTTACTTGTGCGCACGCTGACGCACGACGTCAAGCACCATGGCGGCAGCTTCTTGTTCGGCTGCGCGACGGTTTTTGCCCGTTCCGATATGTTCGATATTCAAACGATCAATCTTGCAAGAGCAATAGAACAACTGATTGTGTGCGGCACCTTCCACCTTAACGACGCTGTATTCCGGCAACGGAAAGTGAAAGCTCTGCAAACATTCCTGAAGCAAAGTTTTGGCGTCTTTACTCAACCGGTCGGCCGCCATCTGATCGGGAGACAGCACCGGCTCAAACAGGCGCAAAATCACTTCCTGGGCTTTTTCGAAACCGCCTTCCATAAAGACGGCACCAAAAACGGCCTCCAAAGCATCGGCCAAAATCGACGGGCGTTCAATCCCGCCGGTTTTGAGCTCCCCTTCGCCCATGCGAATGAAGTTGCCGAGCTCCAGCGTCTTGGCAATTTCGTAGAGCGACTTTTCGCACACGAAGTTGGCACGCACACGCGAAAGCACACCTTCGTCAAAATGTTTGTCGCGCAAAAACAGTGCCTGCCCGACGACGCAATTTAAAACCGAGTCGCCCAAAAATTCCAGACGTTCATTATGGTCTTGCGAAAAACTGCGGTGCGTCAAAGCGC
Source organism: uncultured Sutterella sp. (assembly GCA_937995395.1). Taxonomy (GTDB): domain Bacteria; phylum Pseudomonadota; class Gammaproteobacteria; order Burkholderiales; family Burkholderiaceae_F; genus Duodenibacillus. The sequence continues at coordinate 4,812 of CALKKK010000064.1, forward strand.
GTTCCACCAACGCACGATTGGTAAACGTATAGCCGATGCGCTTTTCCAATTCTTCAATGGGAACAAGCACTCGGACTTTGGTCAATTTTTTATTGTTAGTCAATTCCGCCCACCCGACTCATTTCACTGAAATTAGCCCAAATCAGGACAGCCTTGCCGACCAACTGGCGGTCTTCGACAAAGCCCCAATAGCGGCTGTCTTCGCTGTTGTCTCGATTGTCACCCAAAACGAAGTACTGACCTTCGGGAACCTTGCAAACGAAACCGTTTTCGTAGTAGCGGCAACCGTTGCCGACACGATCGTAGGGACGTCCGCGCAAACCTGCCGGCATTCTGTCGTCAACCACCGTACGGTGCTCGACGCCACCCAGGTTTTCACGACTTTCCGTCAAAGTGGTCATGCTAAAAGGATCGACCCAGTCGCCCACGGCTTCATACTGAACCGGTTGACCGTTAATCGTCAGTTTCTTATTGATGTACTGCACTGTGTCGCCGGGCAAGCCCACCACTCGCTTGATGTAGTCGACCGACTCGTCCATCGGGTACTTGAAGACCACGACGTCGCCGCGCTGGGGAGACCCAACCGGAATCAACTTGGTGTTCAACACCGGCACGCGAATGCCGTAGTCGTATTTGTTCACCAAAATGAAGTCGCCGATATAAAGCGTGGGCAGCATCGAACCCGAAGGAATACGGAAGGGCTCGAACAAGAAACTGCGGAAGACAAACACGACCAAAAATGCCGGGAAAAGCCCTGCCGTATAGTCAATCCACCAAGGCTCTTTCATATCCTTGGCATACATGGCGTTGCGGGTATCGATCACCGCTTTTTCACCGCGATCGATGGCCTCGCGATTGGCTGCTTCAAATTCGCGAGCATGCAGATCGGCCACGGCCTTACGCTTGGCTCTGAGGCTGTAGCGATCCCAAGCCCACATCACACCGGTGATGACGGTTGCTAAAAATAAAATGAGAGCAAAGTTCATTTTTTCTGTCAAGAAAAAGAGTTGAGCGCTTTCGCGTTACTAGAAAGCGCTTTATCGATTTTTACTTATCGTCCACCTGCAAAATGTCCAAGAAGGCTTCCTGCGGTATTTCCACACTGCCCACCTGCTTCATGCGCTTTTTACCGGCCTTTTGCTTTTCCAAAAGCTTCTTCTTACGCGTAATGTCGCCGCCGTAGCACTTTGCCAAAACATTCTTGCGCAAAGCCTTGACGTTTTCGCGTGCGATGACGTTGGCACCGATCGCCGCTTGAATCGCCACGTCATACATCTGACGCGGAATCAGAGAACGCAAACGCGTGACGATTTCGCGGCCGCGGAAAACGGCGTTTTGACGGTGCACGATGGAACTTAACGCGTCGACCCTGTCGCCATTAATGAGCATGTCGACCTTCACAACGTCGGAAGCACGATATTCCTTGAATTCATAATCCATGGAAGCGTAACCGCGAGTAATAGACTTCATGCGATCAAAGAAGTCCAACACGATTTCTGCCAAAGGCAATTCGTAGGTCAAGTGCACCTGTCGACCGTGGTAGGCCAGATTGATCTGTGTGCCGCGCTTTTCTTGACACAGCTTCATCACGGCGCCCACATAGTCGTTGGGCACAAAGATCGTGACGGTATCAATCGGTTCGCGAATTTCGGCAATCTTGTCCATCGGCGGCAACTTGCTCGGATTTTCCACGCGAATCACGTCGCCGTTAGTCATGAGCACTTCATACACGACGCTCGGCGCCGTGGTGATCAAATCCATGTCGTACTCACGCTCCAAGCGCTCCTGCACGATGTCCATGTGCAAAAGACCCAGGAAGCCCGCGCGGAAACCGAAACCCAAAGCCTGAGAGACTTCGGGCTCAAACTGAAGCGCTGCGTCGTTTAACTGCAACTTCATCAGCGCTTCGCGCAATGCATCGTACTGATTGGATTCGACCGGGTAGAGACCGGCAAACACCTGGGGCTTGACTTCTTTAAAACCGGGCAAGGGATCGGTGGCAGAATTGGTCACCGAGGTGAAGGTATCGCCCACGCGTGCGTCTTTGAGTTCCTTGATACCGGAAACCACAAAGCCCACTTCGCCGGGCTTTAAGCAATCGCGCTGCTTGGCTTTGGGGGTAAAGACGCCCACTTGTTCGACCAAGTGGGTGGCGCCGGAGGCCATCAACTTCACCTTGTCCTTGGGACGAATGACACCGTTAACCACACGCACCAGCGTCACGATACCGACATAGTTGTCAAACCAACTGTCGATGATCAAAGCCTGAAGCGGTGCGTTTTCGTCGCCCACGGGTGCCGGGATGTCGGTAACGATTCTCTCCAGAATATCGTCAATCCCCAAACCGGTCTTGGCCGAACAAAGCACGGCGTCGGTGGCGTCAATGCCGATGACATCCTCGATTTCTTCTTTGGCGGCATCCGGATTAGCGCTTGCCAAGTCCATCTTGTTTAAAACGGGCACGACTTCCACGCCCAGGTCAATGGCCGTGTAGCAGTTGGCCACCGTCTGAGCTTCCACACCTTGGCTGGCGTCAACCACGAGCAATGCGCCTTCGCAAGCAGAAAGCGAGCGGCTCACTTCGTAAGAAAAGTCGACGTGCCCCGGCGTGTCGATCAAATTGAGCTCATAGACTTTGCCGTCCTTGGCTTTGTATTTGAGACTGGCCGTTTGAGCCTTGATGGTGATGCCGCGTTCGCGCTCCAGATCCATGCTGTCCAAGACCTGCTCGCTCATTTCGCGATCGGAAAGGCCTCCGCAGCGTTGAATCAGACGATCGGCCAAGGTGGATTTACCGTGGTCGATGTGCGCAATAATTGAAAAATTACGAATATTGTCCATGCAAATGCAAACTCAATTGTAGGATTACAGGACTCGTGAGAGCGCTTTCGGGCCGACAGACGACAAGCATTGCCGGCAGAAGGCATTCTCACCAAGCCTCTTTATTTCATTTCATATAAAGCGCCCGCATTCTAGCATGCACCCCTATGGCAACGCTTGACTTTGCGCCCTTTTCGAACGATTTGTCACCAATGATTTTGCGGCGAATTTTTGGCAAGCTTGGCAATATTCGCTACACTCTACGATTCCTTGAAAATCCTTGCGTTTTTTGCCTTCTTTCGGGGCAAAATATCGTTTGTGATTTCGCTTTATTTTGCTTTTGGCATTTGCACCTTTCATGACCACAACCAAGTCCGCTACCAAGACCTCGCGCAAACTCGATCTTTCTCGTTACGAGTATGAGCGCGTCGCTTCTCTTTTATTGGAATCGAGCTCGCGCCTTGAAGACGAAGCACTCGAAAACCGTCTGCTCGAAATGTGCGCGCAGTCGTTAAATGCAGGCGACGATACGGAATTGGAAGCCGCTTTGAGTCTCTTAAAAGACAATCGGCCGCCCGCTTATGAGCAACTTTTGGCTATCGCCGAAGACTGTGCACAAAGCGTGGTCGATCATGAGGGCGCTGCGCTTTTGATGCTTATTCCCGTGATGGCTTGGAGTCGCTACAGAAACTTCACGGGCGTGATTGAAGCCGAGGTTTTGGAAGAAATCGCCGGTTCGGTGCAAAAGCATTTGTGCGGCGCCAAATCCGAAGTCGTGATCGGTAACGTCATGTTTTCGGCCGAAAACATTCCGGAATCATTAACAGACGTTCGTTCGCTTTTGAATCGATTGCGGACTTCGGCTGACAAAGTTGTCGACATTCGCTCGATCGTGACCAAACCGCCGGTAGCCGACTTTGCCGATACGCGCTATTTGGCATGCCTCGTGAAAGCCAAGAAGGCCTCCGAGCTTTTCCGCGATCCGATGGAAAACTTGCCCGAGCGTGCGCGCGGTCAGATGGAATTCTGTCTGGATGCGCATGACCTCTTGGAAATGACCATGATCGGATCCGTCTTCGAGGTGCAACCGGCTTGCGCATTCTTTACCGCATGGCGCCAAAGCGAAGCGGCCATGCGCGTTTGGACCGTGAAGTCCTTGGTCGAGTTTGTGACCACCATGGGGCACGATCCCAAGTCGGTCATTGCCTCGATTGCACTCTTTGTGCCGGGCGGTACGGCCAGTGAAGACGCTATGCCCGAGTTGCGTCTAGGTGTATGTCCTGTCAATGACCAGAAGCGGGTGGTTGCCGGTATTGCCTGGCCCGTGATGCCTGAAGAATATGAGCAGGCTGAAGCCATGGCTCACGACGTACTTCTCACTAAGGGCGTGGACAGAATCGTCATGCATCCGCAGAGCTTCCCGTTGGAGTGGTGCGAAGATTGCGGTGCACCGCTCTATGCCAACGTCGAAGGCATGGTGGTGCATGTGGACTTTGGCGACGATGACAAGGGTAAGGAATTACCGCCGACGTTGAATTGATCGATACACAGTTTCGCACCGAAACCGATTCAAAAAATTCCGCACCGAGTTTCTCGCCCGGTGCGGTTCTTTTGTCTACCCTACTTCAACGAAATTTCCGTTGCTTTCATTGGAGTTTCTTCACTTCAACGGAATATTCCCCATCCTTGTAATCCACCACAATCGTATCCTTGGGCAGGCACTTGCCTTCGAGCAAGACACGAGCCACGCGGTTTTCCAAGTACTCTTGGACAGCACGCTTCAAGGGTCTTGCGCCGTAAAGCGGATCGAACCCGGCGGTTGCCACGGCAGCCAATGCAGCAGGCGTCACCACCAAATCGATGTCCTGCGCCTTGACACGGGCAATGAGCTTGTCGACCTGAATCTTGGCGATACGTTCGATGGCGGTATTGTCCAAAGCGTTAAAGACCACGATCTCATCAATACGGTTGATGAATTCCGGACGGAAGTGATCCTTGACCTCAGACATCACGGCGTCCTTGACAACTTCCTGCGACTGACCGGCCAAACGCTGAATTTCAGCCGAGCCCAGGTTACTCGTCATCACGATCACCGTGTTCTTAAAGTCGACCGTACGCCCCTGGCCGTCGGTCATACGCCCATCGTCCAACACCTGCAAGAGGACGTTAAAGACGTCGGGGTGCGCTTTTTCCACTTCGTCGAGCAAAATCACGCTGTAGGGCTTGCGACGCACGGCTTCGGTCAAGTAGCCGCCTTCTTCATAGCCCACATATCCGGGAGGCGCACCGATCAAACGCGCCACGGAGTGCTTTTCCATGAATTCGCTCATATCGATTCTGACCATAGCATCATCCGAATCAAAGAGGAAGTGTGCCAAAGCCTTCGTCAATTCCGTCTTACCGACACCCGTGGGGCCGAGGAACAAGAAGGAGCCATACGGACGGTTGGGGTCGGAAAGCCCTGCACGGCTGCGCAGAATCGTTTCGGTGACGCGGCGCACGGCTTCGTCCTGACCGATCACGCGTTCTTCCAAAGCTTCTCCCATGTGCAAAAGCTTCTGGCGTTCGCCCTGCATCATCTTGCTCACGGGAATACCGGTTGCACGACTCACCACTTCGGCGATTTCTTCGGCACCGACCGAGGTTCTCAAAAGCTTCGGACGATCCTTGGCCTGACCTTCCTTTTCGATCTTTTCGGCCTTCTTCAACTTTTCTTCAAGTTTGGGCAACACGGCGTACTGAAGCTCGGCCAAGCGTTCGTACTTGGCTTCGCGGCGGCACGTTTCCATTTCATGGCGCACGCGATCGATTTCGTCACGCACGTCTTTTTCACCCAAAGCTTCGCTCTTTTCCACCTTCCAGATTTCTTCCAAGTCGGAGTACTGACGAGAAAGCGTTTCGATTTCCTTTTCGATCGCGTCCAAACGCGCACGACTGGCTTCGTCGGTTTCTTTCTTCATCGCTTCGCGTTCAATCTTCAACTGAATTAAGCGACGTTCCAACTTATCCAAAGCTTCCGGTTTGGAATCGATTTCCATCTTCACGCGGCTAGCAGCTTCATCAATCAAGTCGATGGCCTTGTCCGGCAAATAACGATCCGTAATGTAGCGGTGCGAAAGTTCTGCTGCCGCCACAATGGCCGGGTCGGTAATTTCGACACCATGGTGCGCTTCGTACTTTTCCTGCAAACCGCGCAAAATAGCGATGGTGTCTTCGACAGTCGGTTCGTCTACCAAGACCTTCTGGAAACGACGTTCGAGAGCGGCATCTTTTTCGACGTACTTGCGGTATTCGTCCAAAGTTGTGGCACCGATCACGTGCAATTCGCCGCGCGCCAAAGCGGGTTTGAGCATGTTGCCCGCGTCCATCGAACCCTCGGTTTTGCCGGCCCCGACCATGGTGTGCAATTCATCGATAAAAAGAATAATCGAGCCGTCGGATTGGCTGACTTCTTTGAGAAGCTTCTTTAAGCGTTCTTCAAATTCGCCGCGATACTTGGCGCCGGCAATGAGGCCAGCCATATCCAAAGAGAGCACGGACTTATTGCGCAAACCGTCGGGCACTTCGCCGTTGACGATTCGCTGCGCCAGTCCTTCGACCACGGCAGTCTTACCGACACCGGGTTCACCGATCAGAACGGGATTATTCTTGGTACGGCGCTGCAAAATCTGCATCGTGCGACGGATTTCGTCGTCGCGCCCGATCACGGGATCGAGCTTTCCTTGACGCGCGCGTTCCGTTAAATCGATCGTGTATTTTTTCAAGGCTTCGCGAGCGCTTTCGTCGTCGCTGCCCGTGACGCGCTCGCCGCCTCTGACAGCCGTAACAGCTGCTTCCAAGAGCTTTTTGGTGACGCCTGCCTGAGCCATGAGTTTGGAGACGTCAAAGTCTGCGTCGCAAATGGCAACCAAGAACATTTCGGTCGAAATGAATTCGTCGCCGCGATCCATCGCAGCCTTATCCGTCAAATTCAAAGCACGAATCAAGTCGCGGCCGATTTGCACTTCGCCGTTGGTGCCCGAAACCTTGGGCAGTCTGTCGATGGCTGCATTGGCAGATTCGCGCAAACGTTGCGCGTTGCCGCCGGCGCGCTCAATTAGGCTCGTAGCACCCCCCTCTTCGTCATTCATCACGGCAGCCAACAAATGCACCGGCTCGATGAACTGATTGTCGTGAGCCAAAGCCAACGACTGGGCTTCGCCTAACGCGGCTTGAAACTTTGTTGTGAGCTTGTCTTGTCTCATTGTTTCCTTTTTCCTTAAGTGTTCCCGACATCCGGTCATAATGAATGTCGGGGCGGGATGCATCCTTGATCCTCGGGGCATCCCTGTCTCTGTTACTACCCCATATGGGGTGTACAGAACAGCATTTCAAGAAAGTAATTTCAACAATATGTAAACAAGCGTCGGAACCGAATCCGACTCATTACCCGTACGACTTCCTACCTAGTCGGCTTTACAAAACCCAATGAATTGTTCTATTCAGTGGCATTCGCACCACATTTGGGCATAGAATGTTTGACAGTTTTTCCAATTTGAATAACTGCCAGAAGCCAATCGCGTCCACTGCGAGGGGCAGGCGCATCACATATAAAGGAAGATGAAGTGGTGAACAATCAACGTCGTATGCTGCTCGGTAGTGCAGCTGTCATTTCCGTGTTCGGTCTGCCCCTGACCGCATCTGCCCAAACGGGCACCGGTTCCAATCCCATTCGTATCGTGGTTCCCTATCCGCCCGGAGGTCCCTTGGACGTTTCGGCTCGTGCCATTGCAGAAGCCGTGCGCGACGACTTGGGTAACGTCATTGTCGACAATAAGCCAGGTGCCGGCGGAAACCGCGGTGTCACATACTTGGCTCAGCAAAAGCCCGACGGCATGACCCTTTGCGTGGGTGCCGTGGCCACGCACGCCATCAACCCGAACCTCTTTAAGAAGTTGCCCTACGATCCGGTCAAGGATTTCCAACCCGTGACGTTGATTGCACACGTCCCCAACGTTTTGGTGGTCACGCCCGATTTTCAAAAGAAGACTGGCATCAAGTCTGTTGCCGATTTGGTCGAATACTGCAAGAAGAATCCCGACAAGATCAACTACGCTTCGGGCGGCAACGGCTCGGGCGGGCATATGGCAGGCGAACTTCTCAAGGCTCAAGCCGGCATCTCCATGGTGCACGTGCCCTACGCGGGTGCCGCTCCTGCTCAGCTCTCCGTCCTGTCGGGGCAGACCGATTTGATTTTCGATAATTTGGCCTCGGCCACCGCCAACATCAAGGCAGGCAAACTGATTCCTTTGGCCGTCACGACCACGACACGCGCCAAGGCTCTGCCCGATGTGCCCACCATGATCGAAGCAGGCGTCAAAGACTTTGACATCTCCACCTGGTACGGCCTCTTTGTTCCTGCCAATACGCCGGAAAGTATCGTGACGCGTTTGAATACCGTCATCACCAAGGCATTGAACAGCGACAAGATGAAGGACCGTCTGGCAAAACTCGGCGGCGAATCCGCTCCCTGCACGCCGCAAGAGTTCTCCAACCTGATCGCGTCCGAATTGAAGAAGTACGATCGTATTGTCGAAGTCTCCGGCGCTCGCGTCGACTAAGATAGCGCCTCGCAATACCGTGTAGTTCCTTTGGAAGTCGACTCTCTCTTCGGGAGTCGACTTTGTTCGACCAACCGAGTTTTTTGATGTCTGTAGCTAATTCCAAAGACTTTTGGGCCGGAATCGTCTTTATCCTGTCCGGAGCCTTTTTTATTTATTTCGCCCAAGAACATGAAATGGGCTCGGCCGCACGTATGGGTGCGGCTTACTTCCCCACGCTTTTAGGGGGTGCGCTGAGTTTTTTAGGGGCCATCGTTGCTTTTCGCGGCATGACGATTCGCCCGGTCGATCCCGAAGAAGGCAAAATTGAGCCCTATAACTGGCGTGTGATCGTTTTGATTCTGGGATCGGTTTTCGTCTTTTCGATGCTTTTGGCATTTTTCGGCCTGATGATTTCTTTGGCCGCCATGATTGTTGTGGCCGCTCTGGCCGATAAAGCCAGCCGCGTCAAAGAAACGATTATTTTGATTGTCGTGATGGACATTTTGGCTTACGTCATCTTTGTCTACGGCATCGGCATGTTGGTGCCGGTGTGGCCCACATTTTCTTTTGCTTCCTGATGGAGATTGACAGATGGATTTACTTGCCAATCTCGCCTTGGGTTTTGAAGCAGCTCTTTCGCTGCAAAATGTCTTTTACTGTTTCGTGGGCGTATCCATCGGCACCTTGATCGGTGTTTTGCCAGGTATGGGGCCCGTGGCAACGGTGGCAATGCTTTTGCCCGCCACCTACGCTTTGGATCCTTCCAGCGCCTTGATCATGTTGGCCGGTATCTATTACGGCGCGCAGTACGGCGGCTCGACCACAGCCATTCTTGTGAACATTCCGGGCGAAGCTGCAGCCGTTGTGACCTGTATCGACGGTCACAAGATGGCGCGCAAGGGTCGCGCCGGCGCCGCGCTCGGAATTTCAGCCATCGGCAGTTTTGTCGCAGGTTGCGTTGCTACGCTTTTGATTGCCGCTTTTGCGCCGCCTTTGACAGAACTTGCCTTCAAATTTGGTCCCGCCGAATACTTTAGCCTCATGGTCTTGGGTTTGATCGGCGCCGTTGTGTTGGCAACGGGCTCTTTATTGAAAGCCATCTGCATGATCATCTTGGGTCTGCTTTTGGGCATCATCGGCACCGACATCAATTCGGGCGCCATGCGCTACACCTTCGGCTTTGACGAACTGCAGGAAGGCATCGACTTCGTTGCATTGAGTATGGGTATTTTCGGCTTTGCCGAAATCATGCGCAACCTTGAACTCGGCGAAAAGCGCTCCTTTGTTTTGGGCAAGGTCAAGGACATTTTGCCCACCAAGGAAGATATGAAAGCTTCTGCAGGCCCCATTGCCCGCGGTACGCTTTTGGGCTCTTTGTTGGGTGTGTTGCCCGGGGGCGGTGCTCTGCTTTCTTCTTTTGCCAGCTACACCTTTGAAAAGAAATTGGCCGGCGAAAAAGCCGATCCCAAGTTCGGCGAAGGCAACATTCGCGGTGTGGCCGGTCCCGAATCGGCTAACAATGCCGGTTCTCAAACGTCCTTTATTCCGATGTTGACTTTGGGGATTCCGTCCAACGCCGTGATGGCATTGATGATCGGTGCCATGATGATTCACGACATCGTGCCCGGTCCTCAGGTGATGACGACCGATCCGGCGCTTTTCTGGGGCTTGATCGTTTCCATGTGGATCGGTAACCTCATCCTCGTGGTGTTAAACCTTCCCATGATCGGCATTTGGGTGCAGTTGTTAAAAGTTCCCTATCGTTGGCTTTACCCTGCCATTCTCGTTTTCTGCTGCATCGGCGTTTACTCGATCAACAATAACGTGTGGGATGTGTGGGTGACGATCTTCTTCGGGATGTTCGGCTACGTGTTTGCAAAACTCGGTTGCGAAGCCGCTCCCTTGGTCTTGGGCTTTATTTTGGGTCCGATGATGGAAGAAAACTTGCGTCGCGCATTGTTGCTTTCTCGCGGCGACCCCACAGTCTTTGTGACGAGTCCGCTGTCGTGCGCCTTCTTGATCGCCTCGGTCTTGATGATCGTTTTGGTGGCGGCGCCCGCCATCCGAAAGACGCGTGAAACGGCGTTTAGAGAAGACTGACGAAACTCTGACAAAAAAGACTTAAGAGCGCAAGGACAAAACAATGACCTTGCGCTCTTTTTGCATTGAATGCGCAAAATTTCGCGCGTGTTCTATATCATTACTTCCCTAACAAAATCTTCGGTTCTTCAAAGCCTTTTGTCATGCCCTTAGACCTCCAAGCCCCGATCACGTTTGAACTCAACGATTTGCCTCAAGCCTCTGAGCTGATGGCCGATCCCTTTACGGCCGCGCCGAACGCACGTCTCATTGAGTTACAAAAACAAGCCTACGCTTTGGGCTTGGTGCCTAGCGACTTTAACGGTCGTGCCGGAGGCGCTATCGTAGAAAAAGATGGAAAAGCAACGGCGCTTTTGGCGTTTGAATCGGCGCGCAAAGTAAAACTCACCGACTCGGGGTATCCCGCCGACATTTCCATTTGGACGCCGCTCGAAGCTAAAGAAGTTCCCAACATGACGCTTACCAACGGTCTTGGTGAAACCAAAACCTTGCGTCGTCGTATTCGCGAGATCTTCGAGCCCTTCCCCGAACGCGAATTTCATAGCGGCGGTAAAGAACAGCTTCTGCGTCGAGCACTGTGGCGCAGCGTCTTGACGGATGCTTTGGATGCCCCCTCTTTGCGCCTTTTGGAATGGTTTAATCGCCATCCAGAACTTGGTCGCGTTACCGACATCACGGAGTGGTGGTGTGGCGCGTGCCCTTCGTGGGAATGCCGATTCGATCTTACATTTTATGCACCCCGCTCGGGCGTGCGTTTCTGGTTTGAATGGATGCTGACCGGCATCCCGCACTTGGCAACACAGCCCATGCAAAGCGAAGAAACGGCACCGACGATCGATGTTTTGTATGAAGACGACGCCATTGTCGTGATCAACAAACCCTCTCGCATTTGTTCGGTTCCGGGCGTGCGCGAAACAACGAGCGCCAAACAGATTTTGGAAAAGACGCGCGGTAACCTTTTTGCCGTACATCGTCTGGATTTGGACACCTCGGGTATTCTTGTTTTTGCCAAGCATAAACCGGCTGCCGCACACTTAAATGCCTCCTTTAGTTCTCGCACCACTCATAAGCACTATGTGGCACGTTTGGAAGGCGTGACAACGCAAAAATCGGGCTCCATTGATATCCCCTTGGGACTCAATTGGCTCGATCGCCCGCGTCAATGTGTGCTCGCCGTCGGTCAGGGCGGTCGCCACTGTCAAACGATCTATGAGGTATTGGATACGGTTGACACCGTCACCGGACCCAAGTCCATTGTGAAGCTCATTCCCGAAACCGGTCGCACGCATCAATTGCGTTTGCACTGTGCGTTCGGCCTGGGCCATCCGATTGACGGCGACCCCTTCTACGGGCGTTTGGGTTTATTGGGAGAAACCGGCCAAACGCGATTGTGTTTGCATGCCGAAAGTCTGGAGTTCGAGCACCCTGAAACGGGCAAACGCGTTCGCTTCGAAGCCAAAGCGGACTTCCCCGACTTCTAAAACAGATTTGGAGTTGTATCCAGCCCACTCGTGCGCACCAAGTCTTTGGCAAATTTAATAAAAGCCTTGGTGTGCGCGCTTTGCGCTATCCGATCTTTTCGATAAGAAATCCAGTAGCCGATGTCGCTGCCCGAATCCGTCATCGGGATGTCGTCGCGTTGCGGCCCATCAAAGCGATAGTGGCGCACCAGTGCAGTCGTAAACGTCAGGGCTTGCATGCGACGCAGGCGCTCCTGAAAAACAAAGTAATCTTGCTCGACTTGCAAATCGACGTTGGTCGTCACCTCCTTGAGGAACTTCGAAAACTTCAGAGAAAATGCACCGTCCAACTGGTAAAAGAGCACCTGCAGGGCTCCGGCGTCTGCCAGACAAATTTCTTTTTCGTTTGCCAACGGGTGATTGGCAGGCACCGACAGGTAATGGATATCTCGCACCAAGAATTCGCAAACGATGTCGGCAGCTTCGATCGGATGCTCCGTCACAACAATATCGGCAGTCCGACTGCGCAATAACTTTTCGGCCTCAGCGGTGTCGACTTCTTTGTGCGTGCGAACCTCAAAGCCTTGCGATTCGGCGACTAACAGACGAAATCTCGGCACCAAGAACCATTCGGGACCTCGGTCGCAAAAAGCAACCGTCAAGTCCTTTTTCTCATTTTTGATCTGAGTTACTGCGCTTTCGAGTTTCTCGAACTCCGTCAAAACACGCTCCACCGCAGGCAACAACTTTTCACCCGACTCGGTTGCTTTCACCCCGGTGCCGTCCTTCTCCAAAACCTTAAAACCAAGCTCGACTTCAAATCGCTTGATGCCCATACTCACCGCCGGTTGCGTCAAGCCCAAATCTCCAGCCGCCGCAGAAACGCTTCCTGTACGAACCACCGCCGCAAACTGTTTCAGAACTTTGATATCCATCTCAATCCATCACTTTTATTGATATTTATATCAATGAAGTTTAATGGTTTTTACCTCAATAAGTCGATAATCTTTTGGAAAATCAATGGGCATAAGAACACTTGCCCGAAAGAATTGAATCACCTTTTTTGATGGAAATAACGATGCGAAAGACTTCTTCGACTGCCAAAACCCTGCGAGCCGCTCTTGTAACCACCGCCGTCTCGTTTGCTCTTGTTTCGTCCGTATGGGCACAGTCATCACAAGCGCCGATTGCGTTGGCGACTATGGGCAGCTTCTTTTTCGGCGGCACGGTTGAAAATCGCGCCAACGGCGAAACTTTCCACGGAGATCACGGCTACGCCCAGTATTACATCGCTCAGAAATCGCGCACACTACCTATCGTGATGTGGCACGGCATCGGCCAATCGGGCAAGACCTATGAGTCCACCCCCGACGGTCGCGAAGGCTATCAAGCCATCTTGCCCAGAAACGATTGGTCGATTTACATCGTGGATCAGCCGCGCCGCGGTCGTGCGGGCTATACGTCGGCTCCTTTGGTTAAGACCAATATCCCGACTACCACGTCCGAAGCCGGTGTGTGGCGTGCGTTTAGAAACGGTCCTTGGCAAACTCTGGGTAAAGCCTCGTTCTACGGCAACACCCAGTTTCCGGTTTCGGGTTATGCGATCGACCAATTCTTCCGCCAACAAACGCCCGATACCGGAGAAGAACCTTCGACGCCCGAATACCGTGCACGAATGGGTGAAGTTGCCAAAGCGCTTTTTGATCGCATCGGTGACGGCATTCTCATGACGCATTCCAACAGCGGCCAATACGGCTGGGAAGCTGCCATGGCGGCTCCCGACAAAATCAAAGCCGTGATTGCCTACGAACCGGGTATGTGCGCCTTTCCCAACGAAGAGCCGCCCGCCGAAGTCAGAGCCGCAACCGAATTGACAGCTTCTCGCATGGCGCCGCGTATGGTGCCGATGGATAAATGGATTGCCTTGACCAAAATGCCGATCGTGATCTTCTACGGTGACAACATTGCCGACAAACCGAGCACGGTCTTTAACGAAGACGTGTGGCGCTTGTCTCGCGCACGCGCCAAACAGTTTGTAGAGCTCGTCAACAAACACGGGGGCGATGCACGCTTGATCGAGCTTCCCTCACTGGGAATCAAGGGCAATACACATGTTCCTTTTGCCGACAAGAACAATCTCGAAGTCGCAAAAGTCCTATTCGATTGGCTCAAGGAAAAGAAATTAGACGGCTACGACGTGCCGCATACGGGACCTAAGCCCGTGGAGATGCCTGTCAATATTCCGTTAGAGACTATCTCGCATTAAGAAAGTGACGTAAGAAGGCAACAGAACAGGCGGTTGCCTCCTTAGTTCTGCACTAAATACCTTCCTCGGCACCACACAATCGGATCGCCCGATGGGAAGGTCTTGATGTGCGCCGGAAATCATATCTGTTTGTTCCTAAGGTTGTCTGCGCATTGTACGATATAGCGTCATTATCAGACTTCCGTTAAGGCGGAACATGTATATTGAGTCCGGACAATACCCTTTATAAAAATTTCGCATAAAAGCATATTGTGCGTAGCAGTTTCACTACAGACTTCTAAGCAATTCACCCCAGTTTCCGCTCGCAAACTCATCCTTTCGACGGTACCAACTAAACCCTGCCGACATGAGGCGTCTCATTTTGAGAAATAAGGGAACACACAGCGCAAACCTGCGCCAATCAAGCCTTTGCCTTCTACTTCTTTTGAACTAGTTTAAGATAATTCTTTCGATGGGGAAGCGAAATTCTCATTCGTCAGATTCAAAACCCGAACGACATTGCATTTTGAACACCGATTTTTGCCGTATCTCAAACACGACAAAACGAGCAAAACCCCCTCTATTTCAATCCTTGTCGGTATTTTCTAAAATTCCACTCAACAAAAACGCCCGATGAGGCGTTTGACGAACCGAACCCACTTTCAACCTACTACGTTTTTGGACCCCGCTATGAACACAGAAGCCAAAAAACGCTTTACCGACATTATGGGCAACTTCACTGCCTATATGTCCAAGCACTTGCCTGATGACGTGACCGCCAAGCTCGAAGAATTGCGCGCTCAGCAAAATTCGGAACTCGCGAACATCATCTACGATACGATGTTCCAGAACCAGGCCACGGCCGCCCGCTTGAATGTTCCGAGCTGCCAAGACACCGGTGTCATCCAGTATTTCATCGAATGCGGTGCCAACTTCCCGTATTTGGGCGATTTGCCCGCCATGTTGCACGACGCCGCCATTTTGGCCACCGAACGTGCTCCGCTTCGCCACAACGCCGTGCAAATCTTTGACGAAAAGAACACGGGCAACAACACCGGCGTTCGCATTCCTTACTTGGATTGGCAAATCATCCCCAACAGCGACGAATGCACGATCTATGCTTATTTGGCAGGCGGCGGTTGCTCTCTGCCCGGCACCGGCAAAGTCTTTATGCCCAGCGAAGGTTACGAAGGCGTCGTTCGCTTCATCTTTGATTTGATCTGCAATCGCGGTATCAACGCATGTCCCCCGTTGTTGGTGGGCGTGGGTATTGCCGGCAGCGTCGAAGTTGCCAGCATCCTTTCCAAGCGCGCTTTGATGCGCCCGATCGGCTCGCACAACAGCAATGCTCGCGGTGCCGAATTCGAACGCTTGATCGAAGACGGTCTCAACCGAATCAACATCGGCCCCAACGGTGTGGGCGGCGTGAAGTCGGTGATGGGTGTCAATGTCGAACAGGCTGCTCGCCATCCCTCTTGTTTGGCTGCCGCAGTCAACGTCGGCTGCTGGGCACATCGCCGTGCCGGCATCCACTTCAAGTCCGATCTGTCTTATGAAATCTTTACGCACAAAGGGGTGACGCTGTGAGCAAGAAAATTTTGACGACGCCGATTAAGGCTGAAGATGTTGCCGATCTCAAAGTCGGTGATGTGGTTTATTTGACGGGTTCCTTGGTCACGGCTCGCGACTGCGCTCATACCCGTGTAGTCAAGCACGGCCGCGATCTTCCGGTCGACATCAAAGACCGCGCCATTTTCCACGGCGGCCCTATCATGGCTCGCGACGAAACGAGCCCGAGCGGTTGGAAGGTGGTTGCCATCGGCCCCACGACCAGCATGCGCATGGAATTGTTTGAACGCGAGTTTATCGAAAAGACCGGTGTGCGTCTCTTGATCGGTAAGGGCGGTATGGGTCCCAACACCGAACAGGGTTGCCGCGAAGGTATGGCGATTCACTGCGTGTTCCCGGCCGGTTGTGCCGTGGTCGGTGCAGAAGCCGTCGAAGTGGTCGAAGACGTACAGTGGCCTGAACTCGGCATGCCCGAAAGCCTCTGGTGCATGAAGGTCAAGGAATTCGGTCCCTTGATCGTGTCGATCGACACCAAGGGCAATAACCTCTTCGAACAGAACAAGGCTCTTTTCCACGCTCGCAAAGAACCCATCGTCGAAGAAATCCTGCCCAAGATCGGCTTTACCGACTAAAGTCGATCGGATTCCCGCCCGGTCATATTCCCCCGGGCGCGGATCTCTTAGTTTGCCTTTGCCCATCGCTTTTCATAGCAATGGGCATTTTTTTACTCCTCTATTTCGCAGCCACTTCCTGCATCGTTTCAATCAATGCTTTGACGGCCTTGGGCACGTAGCGACTCTTGCGGCGCACCACCACGACTTTGCGCGGCGTCACTTGTGGTTCGATGTCAAAAAAGCGCACGCCCGGCTTCTGGCTGCCACCCTCAAATCCGCGCATGAAGTAGCGCGCGAGGCGATCCGTGACAATCGTGGCTCCAAGACCTGCGTTGGCCAATGCAAGAGCTGCGGTTAACGATTCGCTTTCGAGCACCAACGTGGGTTTGACTTCGCACTTACGGCACAGTTCTTGGAAAACGCCGTGCAGGCGCTGACCGCGCTTGACGATTAAAAACGGCTTTTTGTCGAGCTTGGCAAAGTTAAGCGTCGGCAAATGATTGAAGTCGTTGACAGCACTGTCTTTGACCTCTTTTGGAATCAGACGAGACGATTCGGGGATGGCCAAAAGGTGGCGCTCTTCAAAGAGATCTTCGACGACAAGGTCGCTGTTGACCGTGGGGGCAATCGTCACCGACACATCGGTGTGACCGGCATTGGCGAATTCTTCCAACTGATCGGTGGTGCCTTCTACCAGCGAGAGTTGCACCATCGGGTACTTCTTTTGAAAAACCGGGATCACCTCGGTTAAAAAGCACACTTCTCGGTATTCGGACACGCCGATGCGAATGTGCCCGCGCACGCCCTTGGAAAGATCGATCAAAGCACGCTTGCAAGCCTCTTTGGCGTCGTGCATTTCAATGAGCGTTTCGAGCACCATTTGACCGGCCGCCGTCGGGCGAAACGGTCGAACGCTGCGATCGATCACTTCCACACCCCACTCGCTTTCGATGCGTTGGATGTGTTGGGTTAACGACGGTTGCGAAATATCCAAGCGCTTTGCCGCTTGAGAAATGCTGCCCACCGAAAATAGCGTTTGCAGATAAATAGCCGATTGATCGCTCATTGTGTTTCCCGAGTTTTTTTGCAAAAGCGGGCTTTACGATTGCCAAAAAACGCCTGCTTTGCTTTAAGATTGACGGATTACATTATTTTGCGGGAATTTTTGGGGCAATTCAACCTAGAGACACCCTGCGTTAACTTACGACACAATGCCGTCAGAACACCCTCAACCGGAACCACAACCTAGTATGCGGAGGCTTTTCTAATGCGCTCCGCCATCGAAACGACGCTTCATAAAGTCTGGGCTCATCGCGGCCCGGTGGCGTCTCTGCTTTATCCTTTGTCGCTCATCTACCTGTCGATCGCGCGCTCGCGTGCCAAAAAGATCGTTCCGGTCGAGTTGCCCGTGCCCGTCGTCGTGGTGGGCAACATCTATGTCGGCGGCACAGGCAAAACCCCCATTACCATTACGCTTGTCCGAGAACTGAGAGCTGCGGGCTTTACGCCCGGAATCATCAGCCGCGGCTACGGTCGCTCGGTCGATACGGTGCAGTTGGTCAAACCTGATTCCAACGCCAACGATGTGGGCGACGAGCCGCTTTTGATTGCACAAAGCTCGGAAGCTCCCGTTGCCGTCGGACGCGATCGAGTGGCTGCCGCACAGCTGCTTTTGAAAGCCAATCCGCAAGTCAACGTCATTGTGAGTGACGACGGTTTACAACACAAGCGCTTGGCGCGTGATGTGGAATTGGCTGTGATCGGTGCACGAGGTCTCGGTAACGGTTGGGCACTGCCCGCCGGACCTTTGCGCGAGTTGCCCGAGCGACTCGATACGGTAGACGCCATTATTTTGAACGCCACGGAAGAAACAATCACAAGCCGTACACCACGCTTTGCAGCTACCAGCCAAATGGGAGATGCCGTTCGTATTGCCAACGGTCAGACGCGCCCCTTGGACGATTTGGCGCATCGCATTGCCGAAAAAGAAGCCAAAGTGTTGGCCGCTGCCGGCATTGCCGCACCGGAGCGCTTCTTTAGAATGCTCTCGGCGCACGAAATCGAAGGGCAGACGATGGCTTTGGGGGATCATTACGACTTTTCGGAAAATCCCTTTAAGACAAGCGACGCTCGCTACATTTTCGTGACCGGCAAAGATGCCGTCAAGATTCGCCAAAATCCGGAAATGAATCAAGACAGACGCATCTGGTCGGTGGATTTGGAGACGCAACTCGATCCCTATCTCGTGCAGTTTGTGGTGGAAAAGCTCTACGAAGCTGCCGAGAAAAAGCACGTTGAAATCGTGCCGATTACCGAAGCCATTACTCACTAATCATTTGGAAAGAAAAACAAATGGACAGCCGTTTAACCGAAGTTCTCGTTTGCCCGATTTGCAAGGGCCCCGTTCGTTTCAATTTGGACAAGACCGAATTGCAATGTGCCAAGTGTGCCAAGGGCTACCCCATGGAAGGCGACATCCCCGTGATGCTTGAAAAAGAAGCTCGCGACTTGACCGAAGACGAAGTCAAGGCCGCACGCGTTGCTCCGGTCAAGTAATTCTCTCGAGAAAAACCATGCAATTTACTGCCTTGATTCCTGCGCGCATGACCTCTACCCGTCTGCCGCAAAAGCCTTTGGCCGACATTGCCGGTATTCCGATGGTTGTGCATACGGCGCGTCGCGCCATCGAAGCCGGTGCCGCCACGGTGGCCGTGGCTTGCGACGATCAACGCATTGTGGATGCTTGTGCCAAGTATGACATTCGTGCGATTTTGACCGACCCCGACCACCCGACGGGGACGGATCGCCTCTCTGAAGCCGCACGCGTTTTGGGGTTGGGTGAAGATGAAATCGTGGTAAACGTTCAAGGCGACGAACCCTTGATTCCGCCCAAGGTGATCACGGCAGTGGCACAAGCTTTGGCAGAGTCCGACGACTGCGCCATTGCCACGGCGGCGCACCCCATTGCCGATACGGCTTCTTTTATGAATCCCAATGTGGTGAAGGTGGAACTAAACGCCCAAGACAGAGCGCTCACCTTCTCACGCGCACCCCTGCCCTGGCCGCGCGACGCGTTTAAAGCCGGTCCCGTCGATCTGCCCGAAGGCTTGCCCGTGTATCACCACATCGGTTTGTATGCCTATCGTGCGGGCTTTTTAGCTAAGTTTCCGACGCTTACCCCCGCACCGATCGAAAAGGCCGAAAGTCTTGAACAGTTGCGAGCGCTCTGGCACGGCTATCAGATTCGCGTGATGATCCTTCAGGACAAGTTGCCCGCAGGGGTTGATACGCCCGAAGACCTTGAGCGCGTGCGTGCGATTGTGGCGACTCGCTAAGAACCGAAGCTGCGCTCCACACTCGACACTCCTTCGTTTTGTTCTGGCGAAGGAGTGTTCTTTTTTTACCATTTTGATAGCAAGTACATGCACTTATAGCAATGCAGTTATAAGCGACTCTGTTCTACTTGAGAACTCTTCCATCATCTACTTGAGAACTTCTCCATCATCTACTTGAGAACTTTTGCAACAAGGATTTGAGCTAACAGCCAATCGCAAAGGTCGAAAGCCACCGAGTATCACGCGCGCAATTGCGACTTCTCTTGCTTCACGACAGTCAAAACTCCTCTGCAAGCTCGAAAAATAGAGCGATACGGGCGAAGGCTTTTTCCATGGGCAAACTGCCCTTCCATAACCGAAGAACTAAGCATTTCGCATGAGTGCTTTCGCCAAGCCGATTTTTCTTCGGCTTTGGGCTAAAATTAGTGAGTTACGGGTTGTATACGAATTTTGCTGAATGCAACAAAACGGCAAACCGTAAAGGGATATAAGAATCACAAACAATTTACTCGGAGCAAAACAATGCGTTTGATCCTTATCGGACCGCCCGGCGCCGGCAAAGGCACTCAGGCTGCCTATATCAAAGAACATTTCGGTATTCCCCAGATTTCTACCGGGGATATGTTGCGTGCCGCCGTCAAGGCCGGTACGGAACTCGGCAAGGCCGCCAAGGTCATCATGGATCAGGGCGGTTTGGTGAGCGACGATATCATCATCGGTTTGGTGAAGGAACGCCTGCAGGCAGACGACTGCAAGAAGGGTTTCCTTTTTGACGGGTTCCCGCGCACCATCCCGCAGGCTCAGGCTTTGCTGGACGCAGGCGTGCCCATCGATTTCGTTCTCGAAATCGCTGTTCCCGATTCCGAAATCGTCGAACGCATGTCGGGCCGCCGCGTGCACCCGGCTTCGGGTCGTACGTACCACGTCAAATACAACCCGCCCAAGGTCGACGGCAAGGACGATGTTACGGGTGAAGACCTCGTGCAGCGCGACGACGACAAGGAAGAAGTCGTTTTGAAGCGTTTGTCCGTTTACCACGCTCAGACCGAAGCTTTGGTGAAGTTCTATTCGGATTTGGCCGAAAGCGGCAAGCCCAATGCACCGAAGTATCGTTCCGTGGCCGGTATCGGTTCCATCGAACAGATTCGCGATCGCATTTTCGAGGCGCTTAAGTAATCGATTGACCCAAATACAGGAACAAGACCCAAAAAGCCTTGTTCCTGTCTTTTTGTTTTTTTACGTTGAAGTGATTCGCCAAAAGCTTTGGGGACAAGTCTTGGCTTTTAACGAACACCACTTTTCGGAGTTTTTCTACTATGACTACAGCTTTGTGGCTTGCCATCGGTGCAGGCATCATCGCCGTGCTCTTCGGTCTTGTAACCCGTAGCTGGGTTCTTGCCAAGGATCCCGGCAACGCACGTATGCAAGAAATCTCTGCTGCCATTCAGCAGGGTGCTCAAGCCTATTTGGCCAAGCAGTACACCACGATCGGCATCGTCGGTGTCGTTCTTTTCGTCATCATCGCCTTAGTGCCTGCTTTGGGCTTTAAGACGGCCATCGGTTTTGCCATCGGCGCCATCCTTTCCGGCGCTTGCGGCTTTATCGGCATGAACGTTTCCGTTAAGGCCAACGTGCGCACCGCTCAGGCAGCTGCCACTGGTATCGAAGCCGCTTTGAACGTCGCCTTCAAGGGCGGCGCCATCACCGGTATGCTCGTTGTGGGTTTGGGGCTGTTGGGTGTTGCCGGTTACATGGCTTTCTTGGTCGGTACGGCTCCTGCCGATGCAGGTTTGTACGCAACCATCAAGCCCTTGATCGGTTTGGCCTTCGGTTCCTCTTTGATCTCCATCTTCGCTCGTTTGGGCGGCGGTATCTTCACCAAGGGTGCCGACGTCGGCGCCGACTTGGTCGGTAAGGTCGAAGCCGGTATTCCCGAAGACGATCCCCGCAACCCCGCCGTGATCGCCGACAACGTCGGTGACAACGTGGGCGACTGCGCAGGTATGGCTGCCGACTTGTTCGAAACGTACGCCGTGACCTTGATCGCTACGATGATGATCGGTGCACTGGCTACGACGGGCGACGCAATGCGCATGGTCGAATACCCGCTCGTTTTGGGTGCCGTTTCCATCGTTGCTTCTATCATCGGTACGTACTTCGTGAAGTACATCCCGGGCAAGAAGATCATGACCGCTCTTTATCGCGGTTTGATCGTCTCGGGCGTGATCGCTGCCGTTGCTTTCTGGTTTGTGGGCGACTTCGTCTTCTCTGACGCTTCCATGCTGCCCGAAGGCGTGACCACCGCCAAGCTCTTCGGTACCGCTTTGGTCGGTCTCGTTTTGACGGGCTTGATGGTTGTCATCACCGAATACTACACGGGCACCGAATATAAGCCCGTGCAGGACGTTGCCAAGGCTTCCACCACCGGCCACGGCACCAACATCATTGCCGGTTTGGCCGTCTCCATGAAGGCGACCGCCTTCCCGGTTTTGGCTGTGGTTGTCGCCATTTTGGTGAGCTACATGTTGGCAGGCCTTTACGGTATCGCTATCGCTGCAACGTCCATGTTGACGATGGCCGGTATCGTTGTGGCTCTCGACGCCTACGGTCCGATTACGGATAACGCCGGCGGTATTGCCGAAATGAGCGAACTCGACGAAAAGGTGCGTAACGTCACCGATCCGTTGGACGCCGTGGGCAACACCACCAAGGCCGTGACGAAGGGCTACGCCATCGGTTCTGCCGGTTTGGCCGCTTTGGTTCTGTTTGCCGACTACACGCACGCTTTGAAGCAGACGTTTAACATGGACTTCACGTTCGATTTGTCGAACCCGTCCGTGATCGCCGGTTTGATCATCGGCGGTTTGATCCCCTACCTCTTCGGCGCTATGGCTATGGAAGCCGTGGGTCGTGCTGCCGGTAGCGTTGTGATCGAAGTGCGTCGTCAGTTCAAGGAAATCGCCGGCATCATGGAAGGTAAGGCCAAGCCCGACTATTCCAAGGCCGTCGGTATGTTGACCGTTGCCGCTATTAAGGAAATGATCGTTCCGTCCATCCTGCCCGTCATCGTTCCGATCCTCGTCGGTTTGATCTTGGGTCCGCAGGCTTTGGGCGGCGTTTTGATGGGTACGATCGTCACGGGTATCTTCGTGGCCATCTCCATGACCACCGGCGGCGGTGCATGGGATAATGCCAAGAAGTACATCGAAGACGGCCACTTCGGCGGCAAGGGCAGCGAAGCTCATAAGGCTGCCGTGACCGGCGACACCGTGGGCGACCCCTACAAGGATACGGCAGGTCCCGCCGTGAACCCCTTGATCAAGATCATCAACATCGTTGCTCTCTTGATCGTTCCGTTGCTCTAGTTTGAGTAATAAACAAGCGCCCTTGTTCCACTTGGGCGCTTAAAGGGAAAAATCCAAAAGTCGGCACCGAAAGCGATTTCGGTGCCGATTTTTTTCGCCCTTTACTTCGAGTTCTGAGAGCCTGAAACAATGCTTTGCAAACTTGCATCCTTTCGGCGGATGGCAAAGTGCGCCCAAACCGATACAATCCTCTGCATTGCCGATTTTGTACGGCACTTCGTACGATTTTTCCTCGCTTTGCGGTTATGTCTTTTGAAAACGATTTTCTCTTACGCCTTGTCGATATTGTGGGTGCCGATCACGTCAAAACGGACGTGCGCGACTTTGCACCCAAACTGACCGACAACCGCAAGCGCTATCACGGAAACGTGACCTGTGCAGTCTTTCCCGCCACAACCGGAGAAGTGAGCCGCGTTCTGACCTTGGCTCATGAATTTGGCGCCTACATTTTTGCCCAAGGCGGCAACACTTCCAACGTCGCCGGTGCCACACCCGTTTACGCTGACCAAACGCATTTAAGCGTTTTGCTTTCGACCGACCGCATGCGGCGTATTGAAAAAATCGACGCCGTCAACGACACGGCCGTGGTCCAGGCAGGTGTCGTCGTCGAAGACCTGCAAAATGCCGCCAAAGAGAAAAATCGTCTTTTTGCCGTCAGTCTGGCTGCGCAAGGTTCTTGCACAGTGGGCGGCATTTTGGCCACCAACGCGGGCGGCGTACACGTTCTCTACTACGGCAACTCACGCGAACAGTGTCTGGGGTTGGAAGTCGTGCTCTACGACGGGCGCGTTTTAAATCTCATGCGAGGATTGCGCAAAGACAATACCGGGTACGATCTCAAAGATTTGCTAGTGGGCTCGGAGGGCACATTGGGCGTCATTACACGCGCCGTGGTGAAACTCTGGCCGCGTCCGGTGCGTCGAGTCGTGACGTTTGTTTCCATTGACAACACCCAAGGCTTACCCAAGGTTTTCAATTCCCTGCATGAGGCGTTAAGCAGCAACCTCACGGCCTTTGAAGTGATGCATGTCGACACGCTCAAGCACGTGGCAAAAGTTCATCCCGAAATCACACAGGGGATCGATTTATCCAGCCAATGGTACGCCTTGGTCGAGCTTTCTTTCTTTAACGAAACGGATGCCGACAGCGCCATTGAAACCTTAACCGACGTACTCTCCCCCTTGTTCGAAACGGGAACCGTAACAGATGCTGTGATTGGTCAAAGTGAAGCGCAAAACGAGGCATTGTGGCGCATCCGCGAATCGATTCCGGAAGCGCACAAAGCTACGGGCGGCAACGTCAAACACGATATCAGCGTACCGCGAAGCGTGCTTGCCGATTTTGTGGAAACGACCAATGCCGAACTCAAAGCCGCTTTCCCCTGGATTAAACCCAGTGTTTTCGGTCATTTCGGCGACGGAAACTTACACTACAACATGGGAGTGGTTGAAGGTGCGGAACTTAAAACCGTGTTTGAGCATGAAGAAGAAATTCATGCCGTCGTTTATCGCAACATCGCTCGCTTTAACGGGTCGGTTGCAGCCGAACACGGTGTCGGGCGCATGAAAAAGAACCTTTTAAAGACCGTCAAAAGCGATGTGGAATACTGCGTCATGCAGGAAATCAAAGCCGTTTTCGATCCCGAAAACATTTTGAACCCCGAGTCGCTGATTTCCCACAATCAAAACCGCTAAAATCGAATTTTGAGAGTTTGTAAACCGTTTAGCCCATGGAGTCCGATCAGTGAATTATTTAACCGAAAGTCATTTCAAGCGCCTGTCTTTAGGTGCACTTACAACGGTTACACTCATTCTGACAGGGTGCGCGAGCACGCAAAATGTTGTGAAAGCACCTCAACCCAAAGCGACATATCAGGAATTTCCCGACGCAACCTGGAAGCCTGAAACCGAAATTCGTGCACCTTATCGGTCGTCCGAAATCCAACTTTCAACCCAACAAATTCTGACCGAAGGCATCTACGCATTCTTTGACACGCATCGCTCACTTTTCCAATTGCAGCCGCAATCCGACGGTTCGATGAAGGCCGTTGAAATCGTGGAAGTGGCCGGTCAACGCGCGCTCACCTGGGGCACGGGCGCAAGCACCCTTTATCGCAACGGACAGCCCGTGGCAAATACGGGCGACATGACCGCCACCGTTTTGGAAGACGGTCGTTTGTTGTTGCAAAACACCGGTGTCGCGCCCTTTAATATGGCTTTGCATCTTCGAGCCTTTAATAT
>CALKKK010000065.1 GCA_937995395.1 uncultured Sutterella sp.
GCCAAATCGGCCAAAATGGATTTGTCCAAGTCAAGCGACAATGCCAGATAGGGCTTTTCGGGCGAAATATCGAGCATGCAGCTGTAAATCGGCATCAAAATGCCCGACACAAAACAGTGATAAGCGCCGTAAACCTGCTCGTAGTCGCCAATTTTGGACCATTTCTTCCCTTGCGCGACCACCACCAGCATCGGCTTATAAAAGCGCGGGCGAGGGGCGCTGTCGCTATTGAAGCGGTGAATGGCAACGCCGTCGATAGCGGTTGCAAAGTTGCCTTGTTCGGGCAACAAGCGCAATAACTTATCTCTGAGCGTCGCTCTGCCTTTTTCTATATCTACGCGTTCGCTGCTAAACATTGTCAAAACCTCAAGAGTTCGTATCAGGTAAGCGAGTGATAGCACAAAACTGCCGGCGCAGTCCTTTGGGTGAGAGAAAAAGCGTGCTCCATGAGAGAAACAGCCACGAAATACTCTGCACGGTCGTTCTTTGGAAGTCCTGTCAAAGACTGATTTTATTGGTTTTTCCTGTTACTTGAATGAAATCGCTCACGTTTGCTCAACGCTACCCGAATCAGTCGTCAGAGAAAAAGGCAAGTTTGGGATAGAAATAGGTCTCGTCAGAAAAAGCCTTGCTCTTTACGATTTCTCCCATCGAAAACACGTTTCTTCGCAACGGGAGAAAAAAATGAGAGCAAAACAATTCTTAGCGAAAAAGGCAATCGCCGCCGCCATGGTCGGTATCGCTCTGTGCGGTTTTTCGGCTGTCGGTGTCAGTGCAGCCGAACCGGTCTCCGATCAAAAGCCGATCGTATTAAAGACGATGGGAAGCTTGTTTTTCGGCGGAAGCGTCACGCAAAATGAAAACGGTGAAACCTTTCACGGCGATCACGGCTACGCACAGTTTTACGTGCCGCAAAATTCTCGTCAGTATCCGATCGTGATGTGGCACGGTATCGGTCAGTCGGGGCGCTCGTTTGAGTCTACGCCCGACGGTCGCGAAGGCTATCAGGCACTCTTGACGCGAGACGATTGGCCCGTTTACATCATCGATCAACCGCGACGCGGTCGTGCCGGCAGAACGCAGTCCAAAATGCCGGATAACAATACGCCGACGACAACCATGGAAAGCGGCGTTTGGTCGGCATTTCGTATGGGGCGTTGGATTCCTCCGGCTCCGGCATCGTTCTTTGCCAATGCACAAGTTCCGCACGATGCTTGGACGATCGATCAGTTCATGCGTCAGCAAACGGGCGATACGGGCGAATTGCCGCGCACACCCGAACATCGCGCTTTTATGGCCAAAACCGTGCGTGCACTTTTTGAGCAAACGGGTCCCGGCATCTTGATGACGCACTCCAACAGCGGTCAGTTCGGTTGGGCCACCGGCATAGAAGCGCCCGAGCTTGTCAAAGCTATCGTGGCGTATGAACCGGGGCAACACGCATTTCCCGAGGGAGAAAAGCCAGCCGATGTCGTCTCGCCCATCGAAGCAGTCAATCGCATCATGCAGCCGCAGATGGTGCCCATGGAAGAGTTCATGAAACTCACCAAGATGCCGATCCTTTTGGTTTACGGCGACAACATCGCCGAAAAGCCGAGCACGGTTTTTAACGAAGAAGTCTGGCGCTTGTCTTTTGCCCGAGCAAAACAGTTTGTCGAAGCCGTCAATCGTCACGGGGGCGACGCCACTTTGATGCATTTGCCTTCGATGGGCATCAAGGGCAATACCCACGCGGCCTTTGCCGATCTCAACAATCGTCAGATTGCCGACTTGCTGGAAAAGTGGCTTGCCGACAAGCATTTGGACGGTCGTGACGTTCCTCACCAAGGTCCGCAGAAAAAGGTCATGGATTACGGCATCCCGCTCGTCGAATCTCAAAAGCAGTAAATCGTCATCTCCATCATGCTGCCGGCTTTGCCCGGTCGGCAGCTCTTTAAAGAGGAAATTACCATGTCAAACTTCAATCAAACTTCCGAAGTCGGCTCCGTGAGCCGCCGTACCATGCTTTGTATGGGAATGTTGGCCGGTGCCAACGCACTGCCCATGTTTGCCGGTGCAACGCAAGCAGCCGAACCCGCATCCCCGGTGCTTGATCCCAAGCCGGCTCAGCGTACGCTGGGCAGCGGAACTCAGGCCATGACCGTTTCGGCCGTGGGCTTCGGTTGCATGGGGCTCAACTACCATCGCGGACCGCATCCCGATCGCAAGCAGCTTATCCGTTTGCTGCACGAAGCCGTCGATCGCGGCGTCACGCTTTTTGATACGGCAGAAAGCTACGGTCCTTGGACCAATGAAGAATTGGTGGGCGAAGCTTTGCACCCGTATCGTCATCGCGTCAACATCACGACGAAATTCGGTCACACGTTTGTCAACGGCAAACACAATATCGGCGTGGAAGACGCGCGTCCCGAACACATTCGCGAGGTGTGCGAAGCCTCGCTAAAGCGCCTCAATATCGAAGCCATCGCCATGTTCTATCAGCATCGCCAGGATAAGAACGTGCCGGTTGAAGACGTTGCCGGCACCGTGGCCGATCTGATCAAGGAAGGCAAAGTCCTGCGTTTCGGTTTGAGCGAATGCAGTGCGGAAACAGTGCGCCGTGCACATAAGGTTTGTCCGGTGACGGCCGTTCAGAGCGAATACCACATCATGTGGCGAGAACCCGAAACCCGGCTCTTTCCGACATTAAAGGAACTCGGCATCGGTTTTGTGGCTTATTCGCCCGTGTTGCGCGGTTTTTTAGGGGGCGGCATCAACGAGTGCACGCAGTTTGTTTCTGAAAACGACAATCGCGCCACGCACCCGCAATTTACACCCGAAGCGCTCCGAGCCAATATGCCCATCGTCGAAGAGTTGCAAAAGTTCGGTCGTACGCGCGGCATGACGGCAGCTCAAGTGGCTCTGGCTTGGATGCTGGCCAAAGGTCCCTGGTTGGTGCCGATTCCGGGCACGACCAAATCGGCACATTTGATCGAAGACTTGCAGACAGCCGCCTATTCGTATTCGCAACAAGAGTGGAGTGCGCTTGAAAAGGCGGTGGCCTCGCACGCGATCACGGGCGGACGCGCTAATGCACGCGACACGTCCATTCAGTCTTAATGACATTTCGGTTCTTGGAGCCGCAGCCAAAGTCGCACGGCTTCAAGGCAACCATCCATTTGAGAGGACAGACATCATGACTTATTCCGACATGGCTTTTACCGCGATTTTCGTTGCACTGACTTTGGGACAGGTTCAGGCTGCCGAGCCCGTCAAAACCGACGCCGTTTCCCAGGAAGTCGTTTATGCCGGGCAAAAGGCTTCCGTTATCGGTTCGGCCAAAACCTTTACCGGCCATGTGCGCAACGATCCGTTTTTTAGACCCGTGCCGGAGGCAAATTTTTCCGTTTCTCAAGTCACGTTCGATCCGGGGGCGCGCAGTTTCTGGCACAGACATCCGGCCGGTCAACGTTTGGTGGTGCTCTCGGGCGTCGGGCGCACCGGTACGCGTGACGGCAAGGTCGTCGAAATCCGCGCAGGCGATACCGTTTGGTGCCCACCCGGCGTCGAGCACTGGCACGGTGCGACACCTCAAACCGGCATGACGCACATGACGATGACCGGCGTTAAAGACAATCAAAACGTCGTTTGGCTTGAGCCCGTGACCGATGCGCAATACAACGCATTGTCGACACAAAAATAACCGAGTGAGAAAGTACGAAAATGAAAAAGAGATATTTGGGATCCATTGAAGTTTCTTCGATCGGTATGGGTTGCATGGGTTTTACCCACGGCTACGGCAAGGCGCCGAGCGAAGACGAAGCTGTCAAACTGATTCGTCAGGCCTTTGCGATGGGTTGCACTCTTTTCGATACAAGCGAAGGTTACGGTCCATACACCAACGAGATGCTTGTCGGCAAAGCCCTTGAGCCGTTTCGAGATCAAGCCGTGATTGTTTCCAAGTTCAGCCCCGTCACTTTACCCGGGCAGGATTGTGCCGAGGGCAAACTCAGCAAACGGGGATTGCGTCAGGCGTTGACGGGCACGTTGTCGCGGCTCAAAACCGACTATGTCGACATTTGGCTGCAGCACCGCGTGCCGCTTGATTGTCCTTTGGAAGAAATCGCCGGTTGGGTGGGCGAATTCATCGACGAAGGGCTTGTGCGCGGTTGGGGCTTGTCGCAACCCACAGCAGATCAAGTCTTAAGAGCGCAGGCTGTGACGCCCTTGTCGGTTGTCGAGAGCGAATACTCGATGATGGAACGCATGTTTGAAAAAGACGTCATCCCCATGTGCGGCAAGCTCGGTATCGGTTTCTTGGCTTTTTCACCCTTGGCAAGCGGCTTTTTGAGTGCACGCTACTCGAGCGCGTCTCACTTTGAAGGCGACGATGTGCGGCGCGTGATTACGCGCTTTGCCCCGGAAAACATCACGGGCAATCAGCCGTTAATCGAGTTGATCGAGGCCTTTTCCCAACGCAAATCGTGTACGCCGGCACAGATTTCCTTGGCCTGGATGCTGCACAAAAATGCGTTTGTCGTGCCGATCCCGGGGATGCGTCGCGTTGATCGCATCGTCGAAAACTTGTCGGCAGCCGATGTGGTTTTGACGCACGAAGAGTTTTGTGCACTTGATAACGCACTGAACTCGGTGCAAATCTTCGGCAATCGCACCGACGAAGACATTGCGCGTCTGGGAACCATTCGCGCGCAATAAGGAGACAAATCATGAAAAAAACGATCTGTTTGGCCGCTTGTTTGGCCACCATGAGCGTTTTGCCCGCAGCCTTTGCACAATCGGTAACAGGGCTCGATGCCAAGCAACAGTCCGTGGTTGCCATTGCGGCTTTGACCTCGCAGGGCGATGTCGCCAAGTTGGAAAAAGCCCTGGTTCAAGGGTTGGAGAACGGTCTGAGCGTCAATGAAATCAAAGAAGTGTTGGTGCAGATGTATGCCTACACGGGTTTTCCGAGAAGCTTAAACGGCATCAACGCTTTGATGCGCACGTTGGACGCTCGCCAAAAGAGCGGCATTGTCGACGAGCTCGGCAAAGATGCCGATCCTTTGCCTGAAAACTTTGATCGCAACACCTACGGCGCACAGGTGCGCGCGCGTTTGGGCGGACGCACGGAAGTACCGCCTCCTTCGGGCTATCAGGTGTTTGCCCCGACTATCGATAATTACTTGAAAGAACATCTGTTTGCCGACATTTTTGCCCGAGACGTTCTCGATTGGCAAACGCGCGAGTTGGCCACGATCGGCGCACTTTCGGCCATGAATCAAGTCCAAGGGCAGATGCGCTTTCATATGTCGGCTGCCATGAACATGGGCTTGAGTCCCGCGCAAATGCAATCCTTTATCCAAACGGTTTTGCAAACGGTGGGCAGCGATCGAGCCGACGAGGCCAAAGCCGTTTTGGATCAGGTGCTCAAAGCGCGCGGTACACAAAATCAGAATGATTCGAAAACTCGCTAACGGAGTTCAAAAAATGAAAACACAAATTTCTCTTGCTTGCTGTTTGGCATTGGCTGCCGGTATGGCACAGGGCGCCGAACAAAATTTCAAAACATTCCCGATCGACAGCAGCATCGTTTCGCAAAGCGTGCACTTTACCGATCGCTACGACATTCGTTTGGCGGGCGATTTATATCTTCCGGCCGGTTTTGACAAAGACAATCCACAGAAGTATCAGGCAATTATTGTCGGACACCCCTTCGGTGGCGTGAAAGAACAAACGGCCGGACTTTACGCTCAGGAATTAGCCAAGCGCGGCTTTGTAGCATTGGCTTTTGATTTGGCCTTTAGCGGAGAAAGTGGTGGTACGCCCAGACTGACCGTGTCGCCTGAAATCTATGTCGACGACTTCAGTGCCGCCGTCGACTTTCTCGGTATGCAGAGCTTTGTCGACAGAAACAAAATCGGCGTTTTGGGCATTTGCGGCAGCGGCGGCTTTGTGATGAGCGCTGCTGCACTCGATCCCCGAATGAAGGCGGTGGCAACCGTCAGCATGTACGACATGGGGCGTCAACGTCGCCAAGGCTTGGGAGACACCGTCTCTCGCGAGCAGATGAAGAAAAACTTGGCCGAAATTGCCGAACAACGCTGGAAGGAAGCCGAAGGCGGCGAGCCTCGCATGGTGATCGGTACGCCCAAGGTATTGCCTGAAAATGCAAGCGATGTGGCCAAAGAGTTTTACTCCTACTATCGCACGCCGCGCGGAGAGCACCCAAACTATCAAGGCACGCGCTTTACGAGCAATGCGGCGTTGATGAACTTTTTCCCGTTTGAACAAATCGATCTGATTTCTCCGCGTCCGGTACTTTTTATCGCGGGCGACCATGCGCACTCGCGCTACTTCAGCGAGACGGCTTATCGGCGTGCGGCAGCACCCAAAGAGCTTTACATCGTGCCCAATGCCGGCCACGTCGATTTGTATGACGATATGACGAAAATTCCGTTTGATCGTCTGGAAAAGTTCTTTAAGGACAATTTGAAATAACGGGTACTTCACCAAGGGTGGCGGTAACACAAAAACACTTGCCGCTACCGATCGGGAGAAAATATGACAAGCGTCATCAATCGCAGAAATTTCTTGAAAGCGGCAGGGTTGGGTTTGAGTTCTGCTGTGGTGCATTCGGCCGTATCGGCACCGGCTGTCGGTAAAGACGGCTATGACGGACTCTTTCCGCAACACCCGCCGATGGGCAAAGGCCTCGGAACGATGCCCGGACGCGTGGTTTGGGCTTATGATCCCGAGTGCGTGCACTGGAGTGAAGGATATTGGTGGGAACCCAAAAATTTCGATGCCGATCGAATCCAAAAAATGGTTGATCGCGGTATTGCTGCCGTTGCCGGAAAAGCAACGCCGGCCGAGGCGTGGGAAGCGCTTTTCAAGTACCATAACGGCACGCGCGGCAAGGGTGCCGTCGGTTATAAGCGCGGCGAAAAAATAGCGATCAAAACCAATATGAACGGCGCAGGGTGGAGTGGCCCCAATTCGGCACACACGGCCAACGCTTTTACCAACCCGGTGGCGCTTCGAGCGCTTTTGGTTTCGATGGTGAGAGACGGCGGCATAGCCTCCGAAGACATCACCGTCTATGATGCGTCTCGCAATTTCACTTCCATCTTGCTCGATTATTTGAAAACCGATCTTGTTAAAGACGTCCGCTATCAGTGGTCCGAAGAGGGCAGTCCCAACGACTGTCAACCCGATAGAAACGCTCCTTTGATCTGGTCCAAGAGTTTTTCCGGAGAGCGCAGCTATTTGCCTACGGTTGTGACACAGGCCGAGTATTTGATCAATTTTGCCGATTTGAAAGGCCACAGCTCCAACGGCATTACGCTCACGGCCAAAAACCATTTCGGTTCGATTATGAATTCCGATCGCATCGCTTCGCCCGTGGCAGCCAATCTGCACCAGTTTGTTTCGGCCGACGCCATGAATCGCTACACGGTTCTGGTTGATTTGATGGGCCATTATCTGCTCGGCGCCAAAACGATGCTGTATCTCTTGGACGGCATCATCGTTTCCACCAGCGAAGGTGGCACCACCACCTTGCGCTCGGAAAACTCCCACTGGCAGTCCGCGCCCTTTAACGGCGGCTACACCAGCAGTCTCTTTTTCTCGCAGGATCCGGTTGCCATCGATTCGGTCGGAGCGGATTTTCTCGGAAACGAACCGACGTTGCAGCGCTTTAATTCGGTTATTCGCAATAATCCGAAGGTGGAAAACTATCTGCATGAAGCCGGCGGCGTTGCCCGCGCACCCTCGGGAACAACCTATCGCAACGGTAACGGCGAGCGCATCATGAACTTGGGCGTGCACGAGCACTGGAACAACTGTACCGAGCGCAAATACAGCCGCAATCTCGGCAAAGATGAAGGCATCGAATTGGTGCGCGTTTAAAGGAGGCTTATTGTGAAAAAAATCGTCACTCTTTTGTCTGCCTGTATGTTGACGTGTGCTGCGTCTTCGGCCTTTGCGCAAACCTTGGTGGTTTTTTACTCCTGGGGCGGCAACACGAAAGCGGTTGCGCAAAGCGTGCAAAAACAAACCGGCAGCGACATCTACGAAATCAAAACCGTACGGGTCTACCCGGCCGATCCGCATGAGACGGCTCTGGTTTCGATGGACGAACGACGCAGCGGCCGCCTACCCGAAATTGCAGGCGACATGCCCGATTTTTCCAAATACGATGCGATATTTTTGGGCGGCCCCGTCTGGAACGGTCATACGTCAACACCTTTGGCAAGGTTTTTGCAAAAGGCGGATTTTCAAGGTAGCCCCGTTGTTGCTTTCTGGACGGATCAGGCGGCAACGGGTGGCTACGAACAAGAGCTGCGCACCGCTTGTCGCAATGCAAAATACATTGAAGGCAGGGGCTTTACTTGGGTTGCTCGGATGACGTCCGAAGAAATCGAGCGAGAAACCCAAAGTTGGCTTAAGGACGTGTTGCCGCAATTGCCCAAGCCATAATCAAGCCTAAGCGTTGTAACAGAAAAAAGGCAGATGTCGGAAATTTTCGATGTCTGTTTTTTTTCATGTCCAAAACCTTTGTTTTTGCGAGAGTTTTGGGCTCATCAAACAGAGAAATCGGTCTTTTGAAAAGCGCTTGAAATCACTATTCTGACACTGTGACACGGGTTGTTTTCGAACCATTATTTTCTTTATTTATCGGACGTGTCGCATTTTTTTGTTGGAGGTTTTCTGATGACGAAATCAACATTGATCACGGCAACGATGAATCGTCGGTCTTTGTTTCTTGAGTTGATGGCGGCTGCGGCCATGGCTACACCTCTCGGACACAGTTTTGCACAAAATACGCCTCAGTCGTTTGAGTTGCCCAAGCGTCGCATCGGAACGTTGGAAGTATCTGCAGTCGGCTTGGGTTGCATGTCGATGAATGGTGGCAACTATAATCCGCCGCGCTCTCAAAGCGAGATGACTCAGCTCATGCATACGGCCGTAGATCGCGGCGTTAACTTTTTTGATACGGCAGAAGCCTACGGCCCCTTCGTCAATGAAGAAATGGTTGGCAAAGCCCTGGCGCCTTATCGTTGTCGTGTTGTGATTGCTACCAAATTCGGATGGGATATCGATCACAAAGAGCGGCGTCTGACAGGAGGCTTGGACAGTCGCCCGGAACATATTCGCGCTGTGGTGGACGCTTCGCTCAAACGCTTGGGAACCGACTATATCGATTTGCTCTATCAACACCGAGTCGATCCGAATGTGCCGATCGAAGATGTGGCCGGCACCGTTGCCGACTTGATTCGCGAGGGTAAAGTCCGCCATTTCGGCATGTCGGAGCCGGGATTGAAAACACTGCGTCATGCGCATGCCGTTTGTCCTGTTACGGCAGTGCAAAACGAGTATTCGTTATTGACCCGCGATCCGGAACGCGGCATGGTATCGGTGTGCGAAGAACTCGGTATCGGACTCGTTTGTTGGAGTCCGTTGGGATTTGGCCTATTGACTGGAACGATTGACGAAAATACGCGCTTTGATCGCGCCGGTTACAGCGACAATCGCAGGCTCTACCCGCGCTTTGCGCCGGAAGCTCTTAAAGCCAACATGCGCTTGGTGCGTCTGGTTCAGACATGGGCCGAACGCAAGAATGTCACGCCGGCGCAAATCAGTTTGGCGTGGTTGTTGGCGCAAAAGCCCTGGATCGTACCGATTCCGGGAACGACGAATCTGGCGCATCTCGATGAAAACATTGGTGCCGTGAATGTCAAATTTACCGCTGCCGAACTCAAAGAGCTGACAGAAGCACTGGCAGGCATTACCATCCACGGCGACAGACTGCGTCCGGTCTTGATCGATCTTTCCGGTGTCGAGGCGCCCGAAAAGATCTGACGATTGGCGTATTGCAGGACGAAAAACGGATCGCTAAAAAAGTGCGATCCGTTTTTTTCGGCTAACCCGCACGGTTGAATGTGCGGGTCGAGGATTGGACGGAATTACTCAACGACGCAAAAAGCGAAAAACGGTTTGGCTGACATACTTTTGACCGGGGCGCAAAACGGTCGTCGGAAATTCCGGATGATTGGGACTGTCGGGGTTGTGTTCGGGCTCCAAGCTCACGGCGCCGCGGTGAGGATAGACGATGCCGTGCTTGCCCATGTCGCCCTCCATGGGCATCATGTTGCCGGTATAGACAAGGGTGCCGGGCTCGGTTGTATACATATCGAGCGCAATGCCTGTTGTCGGCGAAGTCAAGCGTACGGCGCGTTTGGCAATGTCGCCTGCTGAATTCAAAATCCAGTGGTGATTGAAACCTCGGCCGCCGAAAACCATTTGCTCAAAGTCACTGTCAATTCGAGAGCCGATGACAGTCGCCCGACGCAGATCCAGAGGCGTGTCCGTGACGCTTTCGACGGCTCCCGTCGGAATCAATTCTGCGTCTGTCGGCAAGTAACGGTCGGCATTAATCTGAAGCGTATGATCCGTGATTTGCGTATCGAGCTTGCCCGACAGATTGAAATACGTGTGATTCGTGAGGCTTACGACCGTAGCTCGATCGGTTTGAGCTTCGTAACGAACGGATAGGGCATTGTCATCGGACAGTCGATACGTAACATGCACCGTGAGGTTGCCGGGAAATCCTTCCTCGCCATCGGCAGACAGATAGGTCAATTCCAATGTTTGAGCATCGGGTTGATTGGCCTTCCAAAGCCGCGTGTGAAAACCGCGGGAGCCGCCGTGCAAACTGTGTTTTCCTTGGTTGTTCTTTTCAAGGTGGTAGGTGTTGCCATCCAAAGAAAACTGAGCGTTGGCAATACGGTTGGTGTAGCGCCCGATCAAGCCGCCGTAGTTGCGTGTCGGATTATCGAGATATTGGCGAATATTGTCGTAACCCAAGACGACGTCGGTCATTTTGCCGTTGCGATCGGGCACCATCATCGACACCCATCGTCCGCCCCAATTGGTAAAACAGGCCTCGGCTCCGGCCTTGTTTCGCAGAACATACAGAGCTGTCGAGCCTCCGTCGACTTGTGCAACAAAATCTTGGGGATTGAGCCCCGAGAGCGTGGTGTTGGAAGCTGCGCCGGCCGAAACGCCGTAGGCTAGCAACAAAGATGTAAAAAGTTTTTTCATCATTTTTTCTCCATCATCGCGGTCGTCATCGGATCGCACTGCGTTAAAAAATCGGTGGCGGCTCGATTGCGTCGCAAGGCTTGTAGGCCGATGAAAGACACTGCCGCAATCGCGCAGTAGTAGCCGACCGTCACTGTTTCCACCGAAAATGTTCTGGCAAAAAATCCGGTGGTGAATCCGGCACACACGGCACCCGTATAGCCCGCAAAAAAGCAAAAGGAGACAATGCGGGCGCGCTCTTTGGCTTGCGACATCGACAGCAGCAGGCGCATGGATGCGGCGCAGACAACGCCGCAAGCCGTGCCCGTGACCAAAGTAAAGAAATAAAAAAACAAGATTTGCCCCAGCAGGTTGCTGATGACGAATCCGCCGAGCGAGACCGTAAAAAAGACAATGGCGCGACGCAAATGATCGGCGCCGGGCTTACCGGGAATCAAAACACCCAAGGTGTTGGGAACAATGAAAGCGATAAAGAGCAAAGAGGCGGCAAGCGTATTGTCACCTGAAAAAAGCGTTTCGCAGTAAGCCGAGGAAAACCCTTGCAGCAAGGCGCTAAAAGACCAGGAGATGCCGTAAGCCGACAGGATTGGCAGGAGGTATTGCCGCAATTGTTTCGGGAGCCCGATGCGCGGTGTGAGCATTGACTTGACAGGAATGCGGGCATGTCTGGCCGTTTCCAAACAACCTGAAGTCAAAGGCACGAGGATAACCAGGGCGATACCGAAACTTTCGATCAAAAGCGTGACGCTTTGTGCCGAGTCGGTCATGGTTCCGACAGCGGCTGCGCCCAAACAAAATCCCAATGAGGGCGTTCCGGTGGCGGCTGCCGAGGCCGCCAAGGGATGCTTTGGCATTAGTAAATCTGCAAGCCAAGCCAGTGTTGCCGACGAAACGAGTCCGGCTGCCGTGCCTTGTAACAGGCGCGACAATGCAAACACAAAAATACCGTGCGAATGATTCAGACAAAAGAGGGCAACAACGGAAAGAAGAATAGCGCCGACGGTGATCGGGCGCCGTCCGTAAACGTCGGATAAGCGCGAAAGAAATACCAGAGCGATCACGCAGCCGGCAAAATAGGCTGCGGTTGCGGCGGCAACGTCACCCGAAGTCAGATGAAAGAATTCTCGATAGCGAATCAGTAACGGGATCGGAATCGCGCCGCACGCAAAAACGACGGCAACCGATGTCAGTGCGACCGCCAAAGAAAATAGGCGTACACGTTTTTCTTGCACAGATTTGACGATCATTTTTTAACCTCCGGGCAAAAGGTTTATCCCGATGAGGCAATCCTAAATTTTCTTGGCTTTTAGCCGTTAGCCTGTTTCCACCGTTAACTTGCCTATTTCTTTTGTCGGCCGAGCCGATCATCCACAATGTCTGAAATCTCAAAGAAAATGACAGTTGCCTGAAAGATTGGAGAAAGACGGCACGCCTAAGATTTTTCGCAAGAAAGCCCGCAAGATCCCGACGGGCGCACTTAGGAGATAAAAATGGATAGGCGCACATTCATTCAGTCGGCGGCTGTTACAACCGCTACCGCCGGTCTTTTCGGTTCGACCAACACAATCGCGCAAGCCTCTGACGACTTGCCCGATCTCGCAACGATCAGAAACTACAAGTCCGATATGACCTATCGTCGCATGGGCAAAACCGGCGAATGGGTTTCGTCTTTGGGCATCGGCATGTTGCGCTTGCCACGTTTACCTGACGGCAAGGTCGATCAGGCCAAAACGATCGAAATGCTGCACTACGCCATTGATCAGGGCATCAACTATGTCGATACCGCCCGCGGGTATTTAGGTGGACAAAGCGAAACGGCCGTGGGCATTGCTTTGGAAAACGGCTATCGGGACAAGGTGCAGTTGGCGACCAAGTTGACGTTAAGTGCCGTCAAAAGCGAAGCCGATGTGGACAGGATGTTCGATTTGTCCAGAAAAACGCTCAAGACTGACGTTATCGACTACTACCTATTGCATCACACCACCTACAAGACCTGGAACGAAAACGTGCTGCCCTTCAAGGTGCTTGACAAAGTCATGAAGTACAAGGCCGAAGGCAAGATTCGTCATCTCGGTTTTTCCTTTCACGACAACCTCTACCTTTTTAAACAGGTGCTTGACGCCAATCCCGAATGGGCTTTCTGCCAGTTGATGGAAAACTATTTGGATACCGAATACGAAGCCGGGCTCTTGGGTATGAAACTTGCTTACGAGCGTGGGCTTGCAGTCAACAGCATGGAGCCGTTGAAAGCCGGGTTGCTTGTGCGTCCGCCAAAAGAAGTGCAGGCCATTTTCGATGCGGCGGGCACCAAGCGTACGCCCGTCGAATGGGCGTTCGATTATTTGTGGAATATGCAAGAAACCGGTGTGGTGATCAGCGGCATGAGCAACATCGCTCAGGTGGACGAAAACCTTTCGTACGCAAAGCGCTCCAAGATCGGCATGCTCAGTTACGAAGACCGTATGGTGATCGGGCAAGCCGCCAAACGTTACCGTGAATACGATGGCATGACGCCTTGTACCGGGTGCAATAACTGCGCACCGTGTCCCAAGCAGGTCGCCATCGGCAGCATCATCGGCTCTTCGTGGTTCTCTTATCAGTTAACGGGTAACAAAGATGCATTAAAGCGCTACTACAACAATGTGCCTCCGCCTCGCGGCGTCAACGCTGACGTGTGCGACGCTTGCGGCGCGTGTTTGCCCAAGTGTCCGAATCACGTCAACATCCCCGAAGTGTTGCGCCAAATCCAAGCCGTCGTCAAATCCTAAGAGGCCGCCATGCAAACCAACGCTCAAAGCATTTGTTTCGACTTTGACCGTGCAGCGCGCATCGGATTGCCGGAGGCTGTTTTTTGCGAGGGCAAGTCGGAAGTTGCGCTTTCGACACTTCTGAAAGACTACGGGCGCGACACTTCGAGGCCGATCCTTTTCACACGACTTGATAAAAATATATTTGATTCACAGCCC
Organism: uncultured Sutterella sp.; assembly: GCA_937995395.1. GTDB lineage: Bacteria > Pseudomonadota > Gammaproteobacteria > Burkholderiales > Burkholderiaceae_F > Duodenibacillus. The sequence continues at coordinate 14,049 of CALKKK010000065.1, forward strand.
GAAAAAGTACGTCGCGCATACACGTACGACGCTTTGTCAAAAACGGCGTTTTGTGCGTGTCTGCCCAAAAAAGAGCAGGGCAGCGTTGCAGTCGTTTCAGCCGGCACGGCCGACGGTGTGGTGACGTGGGAAGCAGCCAAAACGCTCGAATATCTCGGTATCGAAACCCGAGTTTTCGAAGATTGTGGCGTGGCCGGTCTCTGGCGGCTTTTGTCTCGCATGGACGAGATCAACAAAGCCGATGTTGTGATTGTTGTCGCGGGGTTGGATGCCGCACTGGCTTCCGTTTTGGGCGGTTTGACCGACAAGCCTGTGTTTGCCGTTCCCTCGCCAGTGGGCTACGGCATTGCCAACGAGGGGATGACGGCGCTTTCAAGCATGCTCGCAAGCTGTGCGCCGGGCATTTCGGTTCTCAATATCGGCAACGGCTATGGCGCTGCCTGTGCAGCCGCTCGCGTCCTGCGTCTTTTGGAGACAAAAATACCATGAGCAAAGTCGAACGCATCGGTATTTTCGGTGGCAGTTTTAACCCGATCCATAACGGTCATTTGGCTGCCGTCAAATGCTTTTTGGAACAACTGAAACTCGATCGTGTGATTTTGGTGCCCACCGGCAAATCGTTTTACAAGGATGAATCGACGGCCTCGTTTGAGGATCGATTTCGCATGTGCGAATTGGCGGTAGCGGGTTTGTCCGACGTCGAAGTCAGCGACATCGAGCGCAGTCATCCGGAAGGCATATATACGTGCGATATGCTTGAAGCCATGCATGCAAAGTTTCCCGCAGCGCACCTTGTTTTTCTTGTGGGAAGCGATGTGTTCGAATCCGTCTGTCGGTGGAAAAATAGCCGAAAGATTGCGCAAACAGTCGACTTTGGTGTGATCGGCCGTTTTGAAGAAGATCGACAGGATGAACGACGTCGGATGCTTATGATGACGGCGGGATTTTTGCGTCTATACGGGACCAAGACCGAGTTTGTCGAAGGTGTAAAGCCCCTGTCGTCAACACATGTCCGCCGGGCGATTGAAACAGGCAGATCTGTCGACAATCTCTTGTCGGACACGGTAAACGACTACATCAAGCGCAAGGGATTGTATGTCGTCGGACGCACGGACATGCCCCCTTTTCGATTGGTGTTAAGGTTTCATATATGATTCTTTCGTTGTCGCTATCGGGAGTTTTCGGCTGAAAAAAGCGGTCGGTCAACGACAAAGCGAGACCGACCAAAAGGCAGTTCCTTGCGTTCCACCAAAACTTGATCGGGGCCGTTGATCAAAATGTCGGTGACTGTCGCATCGTCGATCAAACTTTGTATCGGTCCCAGGCGAATCATGTCGTTGAAGATTTCCTGGGTCAACAGGCGCTGTTCGTAGCCGTTTGAACTACCCCACGCTCACACATGGGGATTCGTAAGGGCCGCCCCTTACTTCTAATAGCGTCCCGATATCCACACGT
>CALKKK010000066.1 GCA_937995395.1 uncultured Sutterella sp.
GTCCAACCCGGTTTGGGATAAGGCTGCTTTGGAAGGCCGTCTTCGCTTTGCCGATCCGGTGTTGATTGCCAAAAGCGGCCGAGGCGAGGATTTGAAAGCCGTGATTCGCGCCATTCGTGACGGTATGCCGTTTTACTATCTGCCCGACATGGATCATGGGCGCAAAAACTCGATCTTCGTGCCTTTTTTCGGAACACCTGCTGCAACCGTTCCGATGGTAAGCCGCTTGGCAAAAGTCACGCGCTCCAAAGTTCTCTTCTGCGTTTCCGAAATGACCGATTCCGGCTACGTGATTCATGTGTCGCAGGCTTGGGAAAACTTCCCGACGGAAAGTCCTGAAACCGACACGCGTCACGTGACCGAACAGCTTGAAAACTGGATAAAAAAACTGCCCGATCAATATTTGTGGACGCATCGCCGCTTTAAGACGCGTCCCGAGGGCGAACCTTCCGTCTACTGAGACCAAACGACAATGCAACGACAATTACGTTTTACCAAGATGCAGGGAGCGGGCAACGACTTTGTGATGGTCAATGCTTATGAATCTCCTTTGGATTTGACAGAGCAAGACATCCGTTACATCTGTGACCGACGTTTCGGCGTGGGATGCGATCAGATGCTCGTCGTCGAAAAATCCGATTTACCCGATGTGGACTTCAAGTACCGCATTTTCAACCAGGACGGCGGAGAAGTGGAGATGTGCGGCAACGGCGCACGGTGTTTCGCCGTCTTTGTGCGCGACGAAGGTCTGACGGATAAAAAGACGATTCGTTGCGAAACGATGAAAGGTGTCATTGCGCCGACGGTCGAAACGGCTACCACCGTGACGGTCGATATGGGGGCACCTCGCTTTAGCCCCGAAGAAGTGGGCTTTATCCCGCAAGGCATTGCGGCCCTAACGCGCGCAGACGACAAACTCTATCAAATCAAGGCGGGCGGTGAAGACAATTGGGTGAGCATTGTTTCGATGGGCAATCCCCATGCCGTCAAGCTTGTGGGGGAGGCATCGGAAGCTGCCGTTGCCGAAATCGGTGCAGATTTTCAGAAGCACCCGGCCTTTCCTCATCAGGTCAATGTCGGCTTTTTGCAAATTCTTGATCGCACACACGTGAAGTTGCGCGTCTTTGAACGCGGTGTGGGCGAAACCTTGGCTTGCGGCACCGGGGCGTGCGCTGCCGTTGTGGCAGGCATTCGTCGAGGTGCGTTGGATAGCTGTGTCGAAGTCGAGATGGCGGGCGGCAGGCTCACCATTGCTTGGGCCGGAGAAGACAACAGCGTTTATTTGACGGGTCCGGCCGTGATTGTGTTTAAGGGTGAAATGACGTTGCCTTAAGGCAATAAAAGATTCGAATTGAGAGAAGGGAAATGATTGATGTCGTTTTGAAAAAAGGTAAAGAGCGCAGTCTCCTGCGCCGTCATCCTTGGGTGTATGACACGGCTGTGGCACGTGTGACGGGTAAACCCGCTCTTGGCGAAACCGTTCGAGTGGTTTCGTTCGACGGACGCGCATTGGGCACGGGCGCTTATTCGCCGGCTTCGACCCTGCGGGTTCGTATGTGGGATTTTGACGCCACGGTCGATGTGGATGATCCCGAATTTTTGGAGCGTCGCCTGGCGCATGCCGTCAAAGCGCGCGACTTTTTGCTCGAGCGCACCGATGCCAGACGTTTGGTTTTCGGTGAAGCCGACGGCATTCCCGGTTTGATTGTGGACAGTTACGGCGATTGGCTTGTGACGCAGTTTCAAAGTGCCGGTGCCGAAGCCAAGCGCGATCTGATTGCCAAGAGCCTGATGAAAATTACCGGCGCTCGCGGTATCTTCGATCGTTCGGACGCAGCCACGCGACAACGCGAGGGATTAGAAACGCGCACCGGCGTTTTAGTGGGGGACGAGCCGCCCGCACTGATCGAAGTCGTTGAAGACGGCGTGAAGTATGGTGTCGACGTGCGCCTCGGCCACAAAACGGGCTTTTACGTCGATCAACGCGAAAGCCGTTTGTCTGCGCAAAAGATTGCCCAAGAATTCCGCCGTCAGACCGGGCGCGGTCTGCGAGCACTCAATTGCTTCTGCTACACCGGCGGCTTTTCGCTTGCTTTGATGAAGGGCGGTGCTGACGAAGTGGTGAGCGTGGACAGTTCCGCCGAAGCTTTGGCACGCGCCAGGGCCAATGCCGAATTAAACGGTTTTGACATGTCGCGCATGACCTTTAAAGAAGCCGATGTGTTCGGGTTCTTGCGCGAGCAGCGCGAGTTGGGCGAAACTTTCGACTTGGTGATTCTCGATCCGCCGAAGTTTGCCTCGAGCCACTATCACGTCGAACGCGCGGCACGTGCCTATAAAGACATCAATTTGAACGGCATGCGCTTGCTGCGCGCCGGCGGTCACCTCTTGAGTTTCTCGTGTTCGGGCGCCATCGATGTGGATCTTTTCCAAAAGATTTTGGCAGGCGCCGTGTTTGACGCAGGCCGCACGGCTTGGGCCGTGGAGCGCTTTGGCGCCGGGTTCGATCATCCTCTCCTGATGACTTATCCGGAAGGCGAGTACTTAAAGGGCTTGCATCTGCTCATGCGAGATTAAAATACGCACCAAACAAACTTTGCAGAAACTTTCGCAGAGCTTCGCGGAAGTTTTTGCATTTTTAGGACTGAATGAAATGACGGAAAATTTTGATCCCTCGATGCCCGAACCCGATATTCCCGTGACCGTTTTGACGGGCTTTTTGGGTGCCGGCAAGACCACGTTGTTAAATCGTATTCTGCAAGAAAACCACAATCACAAAATTGCCGTGATCGAAAACGAATTCGGTCAGGAAGACATCGACAGCGACCTTCTGGTGCAAAGTAAAGCCGAGCAGATCGTTACGATGAACAACGGCTGCATTTGCTGCACGATTCGCGGCGACCTTTCCCGCATCTTGACCGACTTGAGAATCAAACGCGATCGCGGCGAAATTTCTTTTGACCGCGTGGTGATCGAAACCACGGGCGTGGCCAATCCGGGTCCCGTGTGCCAGACGTTTTTTATGGACGATGCCGTCGCGGCCTTTTATCGCTTGGACGGCGTGGTGACTTTGGTCGATGCCAAGCACGCAAACGACACCTTGGATAAAGAACCCGAAGCCAAGGATCAGGTGGCTTTTGCCGATAAGATCTTCATTTCCAAGAAGGACTTGGTGAGCGACGAGGAATACGAAGATTTGAAGGCCCGTTTGATTGCCATCAACCCGCGTGCTGCGATTGAACCCGTGCACATGGGCGAAGTGGCCGTTGACAAGGTCTTGGACATCTACGGCTTTAACATGAACGATATTCTTGACGTGGATCCTGCTTTCTTGACGGGAGCCCACCATCATCGCCATCATGAAGACGACGTATCGGCATTTCTCTTTACGTCGGACAAACCGTTTGATGCACCGCGTTTTGAACAATACATTCAAAGTTTGGTCGCCGTTTACGGGCAGGACATGTTGCGCTACAAGGGGGTGCTCTATTTGAAGGGCACAGATCGCCGTTGCGTCATTCAGGGCGTGCACATGATTTTCAGTGCCGACGTTTTGGGACCCTGGGGCGATAAGAAGCCCGAAAATCGCATCGTGATCATCGGTCGCAAGCTGCCCAAGGAGGCGATCCTGAAGGGCTTTGAGACCTGCCTGATCGAAAGTTAGACATTTCTTTACAACAAAATTGGCAAAAAAATCAAAAAAATTGTTGATTTTGCTGCAAAAAATTAAGAGATTTGTGCTATTGTGAGCGCCCTAAGAAAACCGTACCTCGGAAGGGCTACGATTTTGTCATCAATGAGAATTGATTTCGGGTGCATACGGATCCCCGATTTTCTCTTTTATTAAAAGTCACGTTATGGCAACTAAGAAAATTTTGACTGAGCAAGAACTGTTGGCGATGCCTGAAAAGGACTATATGAACGATCGTCAGATGGAGTTCTTCCGCGACCGCCTTTCTGCTATGGAAGCGGAATTGCGCAGCAATGCCGGTCAGACGACCGAGAATTTGCGCGAAACGACTGTTGTTCCCGATCCTGCCGATCGTGCCACCATTGAAGAAGAACACGCATTGGAATTGCGTACCCGCGATCGCGAACGCAAGCTTTTGAAGAAGGTGCAGTCCGCCATCAAGCGTATCGACGATGGTGACTACGGTTACTGTGAAGAAACGGGCGAGCCCATCGGTGTGGCCCGTCTCTTGGCTCGTCCCACCGCAACGCTTTGCTTGGAAGCTCAAGAGCGTCGCGAAATCAAGCAGAAGATGTTCGGAGACTAATTCTCAAAAGTCTTTTGAAACCTCAAAATCCAACGATCATCTTTGGATTGTCAGGGTTGGTGTGCCTTGGAAAATGAGGTCAATCGCTACCCCGTCGAAGTGCTGCGTGTCGTAGTGCGAAATTCGGCGGGGTTTTCGCATTTTGTCGGTTCGCAGAATCAAGCCGGTGTCAGCCTTGCAATATCTTTTTGCAAAGACACTCCAAAGAGTGCGCAAAAATCCTTTCTTTTTTCCTCAGACTTGCGCACAATTCTCCTCTCACTGAGTAGACCATCTTTTTTGGACTGATATGGAACAATTTCACGGAACCACAATCGTTAGTGTACGTCGAGGTCAGACGGTCGCCATGGGCGGCGACGGTCAGGTAACGCTCGGCAACGTCGTTTTCAAGGGTACGGCACGTAAGGTGCGTCGCGTTTATCACGGGAAAATTCTCGTGGGTTTTGCGGGTGCCACGGCCGATGCTTTCACTCTGGTCGAGCGCTTTGAGGGCATGCTTGAAAAGCATTCGGGCATTTTGATGCGCGCTGCTGTCGAACTTGCCAAGTTGTGGCGCACCGACCGTGCGTTAAGACATTTGGAAGCGATGATGATCGTGGCAGATAAGGACAGCACGCTCATATTGTCGGGCAACGGTGACGTGATCGAACCCGAAGGCGGCATTGCCGCGATCGGTTCGGGTGGCAACTACGCATTGTCGGCCGCACGCGCCCTGATGGAACATACCCAAATGGATGCCGAAGCCGTCACGCGCGCAGCGCTTAAAATTGCGGGCGACTTGTGCATCTACACCAATCAGAATCACACGATCGAAGTGATCGGTGAAACCGGTATTGCCGCTTGATACAAAAAAAAGAAAACAACAGTTGAAGTAGGAAAAAAGCTGTGGATATTTTGACCAATCAATCTCCCTCGATGATGACGCCGCGAGAAATCGTGAGCGAACTCGACAAGTTTATTGTGGGCCAGGCCGACGCCAAGCGCGCCGTGGCCGTGGCATTGCGAAACCGTTGGAGACGCTCCAAGGTGGCAGAGCCTCTGCACTCGGAAATTACGCCCAAGAACATTTTGATGATCGGCCCCACGGGTGTCGGTAAAACCGAAATTGCGCGTCGTTTGGCCAAGTTGACCGATGCGCCTTTTGTCAAGACCGAAGCCACCAAATTTACCGAAGTGGGCTACGTTGGCCGCAACGTTGAATCCATCATTCGCGATTTGATGGAGTCCGGTATGAAGCTCATGCAGGACAAGCAGAAAAAGAAGGTGAGAACGCAAGCCCAAGAAGCTGCGCAAGAGCGTGTTTTGGACTTGTTGTTGCCGCCGGCAACGCCCGCGCCCGTCGCTGAAGGCCAGGAACCGCCTAGGCCCGAAGAAAGCGTTGCCCGCCGTCGCTTCCGTGAAGACTTGAGAAGCGGTCGTTTGGACGACAAGGTCGTTGAAGCCGAGGTGCCGAGTGCCGTTTCTGCCATCAATGTCATCGGCCCCGAAGGCATGGACAACCTTGAAAATCAGTTGCAGGGTCTCTTTGATTCGATTAACAAACATCAGCGCGTCAAAAAGCGCATGAAGATCAAAGAAGTCTTGGAGCTTTATACCGACGAAGAAGCCGAAAAGATGGTGGATATGGACGACTGCACCCGTGCGGCGATCGATAATGTCGAAAATAACGGCATCGTCTTTATCGACGAAATCGATAAGATCGCCCGCGGCGGTACGGAAACGTCGGGTGCCGACGTTTCTCGCGAAGGCGTGCAAAGAGACCTCTTGCCCTTGATCGAAGGCACGTCGGTGAAAACCAAGTACGGGTGGGTCAAGACCGATCACATCCTCTTTATCTGCTCGGGGGCATTTCATTTGTCCAAACCTTCCGACTTGGTGCCCGAATTGCAAGGTCGCTTGCCGATTCGCGTGGAATTAAAGAGTTTGACGTGTGAGGACTTTGAGCGCATTTTGACTTCGACCGACGCTTCCATCGTCAAGCAATACCAAGCCTTGATGGCTGCCGACGGGGCCGAAATCTCGTTTACCGACGATGCAATCAAGGCCATTGCCCGCTACGCGTTTGAAGTCAATGAACGCACGGAAAACATCGGCGCACGTCGTTTGCACACCGTCATGGAGAAGCTCTTGGAAGAAGTGAGCTTTGATGCGGGTAACCGCGCCACGATGCAAGTTGCCATTGACGAAGCATACGTGCAGTCCCGCTTGGGCGAGTTGGCCGGTAATGACGACTTGTCGCGCTACGTTTTGTAATTGACAAGACGCGCCACAAGTGTTCTTTCAAAGAGCCCGAAAGTCGATAGAAGACTTTCGGGCTCGAAATTTTTTGTGCCCTAGCGCAAGAAATGCGGGATTACTGTCGATCTTTACACCCGTTGGCGCATGAAAACCGCTAAGATGATCCGACTTCGCCCATCGGGCGAAAAAATCGCACAAAGGGTGCGAGAGTTTTTTGTGTCTGCAACTTTTCGAAAAAACTCGGTTTCGGAGGTTGACGACTTTTTGAGGCTAAAACAAAAAAATGGAAAATCCGGCACTCAATACTCATCTCGTTCCGGCATCGCTGAAAGCCGAAATTCTTTCGGAAGCTTTGCCCTACATTCAACGCTTTCACGGCAAAACGATCGTGATCAAATACGGCGGCAACGCCATGACCGACAAGCGTTTGCAGCAGGCTTTTGCCCGCGATGTGGTGCTTCTTAAGCTCGTGGGCCTTAACCCCGTCGTGGTGCACGGCGGCGGCCCCCAGATTGACAGTGCCTTGAATCGCGTCGGCAAGATCAGCCAATTCGTGCAAGGCATGCGCGTGACCGACCCCGAAACCATGGAAGTGGTCGAATGGGTCTTGTGCGGCGAAGTACAGGGCGACTTGGTGCAAATGATCAACAGCTACGGCGGGCATGCCGTAGGCTTAAACGGCAAGGACGGCGCCATGATCAAGGCACGCCGCATGAAGTTGCAAGACACGAACGATCCCACCGTTTATCACGATATCGGTCAGGTGGGCTTAATTGAAGAAATCAATCCTTCGGTCGTACAAGCCTTGGAGCAGGATCACTTTATCCCTGTGATCAGCCCCATCGGGATGGGTGAAGACGGCTTGGCTTACAACATCAACGCCGACGTGGTTGCGGGCAAAATGGCCGAAACCTTAAAGGCCGAAAAACTGGTGATGCTTACCAATACGCCGGGCGTATTGGATCGCGAAGGCAATCTTTTAAGTGGCATTACGGCCTCTCAAATCGATGCCATGTTCAAAGACGGCACGATTTCAGGCGGCATGTTGCCTAAACTTGCTTCTGCGCTGTCAGCCGCCCGAAACGGTGTGAATAGCGTACACATCATCGACGGTCGAGTCGACCATTGTTTACTTTTGGAAATTTTGACGCCCCAAGGTGTGGGCACCATGATTAATGCCGATCAGTAAAAAGAAAAAACCGATTCCAGAAACGTCCGACAACGGCCAGACCAAGGGCAGAATCACGCGCACGCGTCTATGGCTTTTTGACATGGACGATACGCTTTTTGATGCTTCTGCCGGGATGTTTGCGTCCATTCATCGCAAGATGGAAAGCTTTATTGCAGATAAGCTCGACTTGGAAATTGAAGACGCCGCTAAGGTGCAAAACGACTACTGGCGCATTTACGGCGCGACGTTCTTAGGTCTGGAAAAGCACAAAGACATTGCGCCGGATGATTTTTTCAATGCCACGCACAGCTTTGATTTGTCACCCTTTGTGAAAACCCATCGCGGCAGCGAATCTCTGCGTCGTTTGATTGCCAAATTGCCGGGCAAGAAAGTCGTGATCACCAATGGGCCGGCCATCTACGCCAAGGGTGTGCTCGCGTGCATGAAACTCACCGACGTTTTTGACGATGTGATCAGTGCTAACGATATGAATCGCTTGGGGCAGTGGCGCTGCAAACCCGACAAGACGCTTTTTTTGACGGCTTGCTCGCAAATGGGTGTGAAACCCGAACTGACCACCATCATCGAAGACAGCCCGAGTAACCTGAAAGCGGCCAAGTCCTTGGGGCTTATGACGGTGTGGTGCGACGGCTATCGTCAAAAGCCGCCGCATCAAACGCAAGCACACGTCTGGGCCGATTGGGTTGTCAACGACATTGCCGACTTGGTGCGCAAGTTTGCGCGCGCCAAGACCAAAATAGACTAAATCGGCCGACGGAAAATAGACACCTATGTTTGTTTTTATCAAAAACGTTTTGCGTGCCGCATGGACGATTCTGGACTTTATGCGCCGCGCCGTGGGCAATCTTGTCGTTCTGGCGATTGTCGTTGCCCTTTTGTGCGCGGCGTTTTACGAGTCTGCGCCTGCGGTTGCCGACAAAACGATCCTCACCGTGAATCTCTCGGGCAATATCGTCGAACAAAGCGAGCTGTCGGGCAGTACCGTCTCGGCACTTTTGAGCGGATCGGAACCTGAAACACGCTTGCGCGATGTGGTGCGTGCCTTGGATTTGGCGGGCAAAGACGATCGCATCGTCGGGGTTTTGATCCGGCTCGACGATTTGGAAAGTGCGGGCTTGGCCTCATTGCGTGAAATCGGCGTGGCGATGGATCGCTTTAAAACCACCGGCAAGAAAATCACCGTGTGGTCCACGGCCTATAGCCAACGACAGTATGCGATCGCCTCTCACGCCAGCGAAGTCTTCATGCACTCGATGGGGCAGGTGATGATTAAGGGCCTGGCGAGCCAGCGTCTGTATTGGGGCGACGCGCTCAAAAAATTGGGCGTGACGATGCACGTGTTTAAAGCCGGCGAATTCAAAAGCGCGCCTGAGCCTTATGTCTTGCGTCAGCCCTCCGAAGCTTCTCAAGAAGCCGACGCCTATTGGATGACGGATGCTTGGCAACAGTTGAGTCAATCGATCGAAACCTCGCGCGGGCTGATTCCGAATTCGGTGCAAAAGATGATTGACGATTTGCCGGCACAGTTGGAAAAAGTGCAAGGCAACTTCAGTCAATTGGCCTTAAACGAAAGCCTGATCGATGCCATTACGACCGAAGACGAAGTCCGCGATATGCTTTTGGAACGTCAGGGAAAGCCTACGGGGCACCGTCTTGAAACGCTCGACTATCTGACGTATCTGGCCGCCAATCCTGAAGGGTTTCCTGCCGGCAAACAAATTGCCGTCGTAACGGTTGAAGGCGAAATCAAAGACGGTGTGGACGGTCCCGGTATGACGGGCGACAGAAGCGTTGTATCGCGCATTCGCGCAGCAGCGGCCGATCCCACGGTGGGCGCCTTAATTGTGCGCATCGACAGCCCCGGGGGCAGTGCGGTCGCAAGCGAACGCATTCGTCGTGAGCTGGAGTTGGTGAAAAAAGCGGGCAAACCCGTCGTGGCCAGTTTCGGCGACTATGCGGCCAGCGGCGGCTATTGGCTGGCGCTGGCAGCAGATAAAATCGTGACCGATCCCTTGTCAATTACGGGCTCGATCGGTGTTTTCGGGATGCTGCCTACTTTTGAAAAGAGTTTGGAAAAACTTGATATCGGTACGGGCGGCGTAAAAACGGCCTGGTTGGCCGATGCTGACAATCTCACGACGGCCTTGGATCCTCGTTATGAGAAGGTCATGGAATTGTCGGTGGCGCGCACCTATCGCGACTTTATCGGTTTGGTTGCCAAAAGCAGGAGTCTGCCCGAAGCCGAAGTGGCCAAATTTGCCCAAGGGCGCGTCTATACGGGTCGTCAAGCCAAAGATCTGGGTTTAGCCGATACCCTCGGCAGTTTCGAAGATGCCGTCAAAGTTGCGCAAGAATTGGCACAGTTGACCGAAGCGCATTTGGTGTGGTTTGAGCCCGAAGAAGGGCGTTTTGCGATGTTGGTCGAACATTTCTTGGCCAAGGTTTTGGAAGATAGCAGCCTTATGGCTAAGATCGCGCCTTACCTTGCCCTGACGCAAACGGCGCCGCTCTCGGAAGCACAACGCATGCTGCAGTTGGTGCAAACACCGCAAAGCGTGTATGCGCACTGCTTGTGTTCGGCACCTTAAAACGATTGCCAGCTAAGCAAAAGGCCTCGAGGATTTTTCCTGCGAGGCCTTTTTTTACACAGAGGCGAAAGACGGCTTAGTAGTTGTAGCCTTCCTTCAGCCAGCGAGCGACATCCAAAGCACAGTAGGTGAGGATGCCGTCGGCGCCGGCGCGCTTACAGGAAATCATCGATTCCATCGTGATGCGCTTTTCGTCAATGCAACCGGCTTGAGCGGCGCACTTGATCATGGCGTATTCGCCCGAGACGTGATAAACGAAGGTCGGAGCCTTGAATTCGTCTTTGACGCGACGCACGACGTCCAGGTAGGGAAGACCGGGCTTGACCATGACCATGTCGGCGCCTTCGGCCAAATCCAGACCCACTTCCCAGAGAGCTTCGTCGCTGTTGGCGGGATCTTGCTGATAAACCGACTTGTTGGACTTGCCCAAGTTGGCGCTCGAACCTACGGCATCGCGGAAAGGACCGTAGAAGGCGCTAGCGTATTTAGCCGAGTAAGCCATGATGCGCGTGTGGATAAAGCCTTCGTCTTCGAGCATCTTGCGAATGATGCCGATACGGCCGTCCATCATATCGGACGGTGCTACTACGTCGGCGCCGGCCTGAGCCTGAGCGCGAACCTGACGCACGAGCATTTCGATGGTTTCGTCGTTCAAAATATAACCCGTTTCATCGATCAAGCCGTCTTGGCCGTGCGTGGTGTAGGGGTCAAGGGCGACGTCGCACATCACGCCCAGCTGCGGATAGGCTTCTTTGATGGCGCGCACGGTGCGCGGAATCAAACCGTCGGGGTTGGCCGCTTCGACGCCGTCGGCAGTCTTCAAGTCGTCTTCAATGTGGGGGAAAAGTGCAATCATGGGAATACCCAATTCCACCATTTCGCCGCAAACCTTCAAGAGTTCGTCGATCGTGTAACGGTCGACACCGGGCATGGTCGGAATCGGGGTGCGCTGACCCTGACCTTCCATCACGAAAACCGGCAAAATCAAATCGTTGACCGTCAGTTCGTTTTCACGCATCAGGCGACGGGAAAAGTCATCGTGACGCATGCGACGCATACGCGTCATCGGGAATTGTCCAAGCGTTTGCATTTTGGTCGTTTCTCCAAAGTAAAACGAAAATAAAAAATTAGGAAGCCTTGGTCGATTCCTCTTCGGGCTTGGGTGTCAAGCGACCTTCGGGATCGATCCAACTTAAAAGGGTTTCTTGCAATTCGGGCACGCCTTCTTTTTTAAGCCCCGAAAAGAGTTGCACGGAAATATGATCTCCAATCGTTTTTGCTCGCGCCTTGGCCGCGGACAACACTTTGGCACGCTCAGCGCGTTTAATTTGATCGCACTTGTTGATGAGCCACAACTGCTTCACATGAGTGCGGGTCGAGAAAAATTCGATCAGCCATTCGTCAGCCGGCATAAAGGGGCGACGCGCATCCATCACGATCACGATACCCGTTAAGCTCGGGCGAATGGTGAGGTAGCCGCCGATCAACTGACTCCACGTTTTGCGCGTTTCTTCCGCAGCTTTGGCATAGCCGTAACCGGGCAAGTCCACCAAAAAGCCCACGTCTTCGCGCTCTTTGCTATTGGGAATCTTGCGCGACAAGCTAAAGAAGTTGATGAGCTGCGTGCGCCCCGGCGTCTTGGAGGCAAATGCGAGTCTGCCCTGACGCGTCAAGACATTGATCGTGGTGGATTTGCCGGCGTTGGAGCGGCCGGCAAAGGCGATTTCGGGCAATCCGGCACCGGGCAGCTGATTGATCTTGGCTGCCGATGTGCGAAAGCGAGCGGAATCAAATAAAGACACGTGCGTTTCTCTCTGAAAGTAATGTTTGGGAGCCGATCTTAGGCTTTCAAAATGAAAGCTAGGTTAACTCGGGCTCAACTAAAAATTGTATACCGACAAGGGGCAAAGTAATTGTTTTCGATCGAAAATTGAAGATGTTTAAAGATCAAAACAAACCGATCGGTAAATTGCATTGATTTTTAACTGCAATTTGACGCAAAAAAATCAATGGACGAAAAAAATCGCAGTCCGAAATCACGGACTGCGAAAAAGGGAAGATATCAAAAGGAATACGGTAATTAGGCTTTGATGCCGTTTAAGCGCTGTGCAAAGCCAGAGTATGCGGCAAAGGCGCGCGGCAGGCTTTCGCTGTCTTGGATGTCAAAGTTGGGACGGTGGTGTCCCGGATGGTTGCACCCATACAGGATAAAGGCCGCTTGTCCGCCCTTTTGAATCACGCGTCGAATAAAGAGCGCGCAATCTTCGGAGCCTGACGGTGCATGGACGCGATCGACCAATTTGGTGTCGGGAATCTTGGCCATGACTTCTTCGAGAATCGGATAGAGGTCGGGGCTTTGCAAAAGCGTGGTGGATTCGCCTGCCATCGTAATGGTGGATTTGACGCGATAGGACTTGTCGATACCCGCGAAAATGTCGTAAACGTAGTCACGCATGTAGGAATTGACTTCTTCGGTTTCTCCGCGAATTTCCATCTGCATTGAGGCGTGTGCCGGGATGACGTTGCGACCTTCGCCGGCGTGCAGCGTACCGACGCTCACGCGCGTAGCACCGTCGCCGTGGCGCGGAATGCCCTGCAGCATCATGGAGGCGGCGCAGGCGGCCATCAGTGCGCTGTGGCCCAAATGCGGCGCGTTGCCGGCGTGTGCGGGCGTGCCTTCGATATCGACGTCAAACTTGGTGGAAGCCAAAAAGCCTCCGTCCATCACGGCAATTTCGCCCAAGGACAAAAGACCGCCGACGTGACCGCTGATGAAGTAGTCGACATCGTCCACTAAGCCCGAAGTGGCCATGGCTCGAGCACCGCGCACGCCTTCTTCGGCCGGCTGGAAGATGAGCTTAAATTTGCCGCACAAGCCGTCTTTGTGTTCGACCAACCAGCGGGCGAGCACCAATCCGACGGCAGTGTGACCGTCGTGACCGCAGGCGTGCATCAGGCCCGGGCGCTCGGAACAAAAACCGTACTTGTTGGAGGGCAATTCCGGATCGTCGCTTTCGCGCACGATCACGCAATCGATATCCGAGCGAAATGCCGTGGTGGGGCCAGGGCGACCGGTATCGAGAATGGCAACGGCGCCGGTATAGCCTTCGGTTTGAGCCAGGAATTCGGCGTCAACGCCTTGCTCCAGCGCACGCTTCATGGCGTCTTTGACCTTGAGTTCGTCACGCCCGAGCACTTCGGCTTCGTTGATGTTGGCTTTGCCGATCTGAACCGGCAAGCCCAGTGCACGCAAGTATTTGACCACATACCACGTCGTTTCGAATTCGGTCCAACCTTCTTCGGGACGGCGATGAAGTTCGCGACGGATACGTACCAAGTCTTCAACGTAGTTGTTGTTCGTCATTTTGTTTTCCTTTCGAGAAAAAAGTGAGTTTTCAATCACAAGAAGTTAGGAATTCATTTGTGAGCAGCACATGCCGTGTGTAAATGCTTTTCGGGTTTCGGCCTTTTTCATTTGCAGGTAAACAAGGCCGCACAGGATGCCGAAGACGGCAGCCGCAGCACACACCATGTAAGCACGAGAGAAGTCGCCGCCCGTATTGGCCCAGCCGATCAACAAGGGGCCGGCCAAGCCACCGATGGAGTAACTCAACATCATCACGGAGAAGTTGACGCTGTTGTTCTTGGGGCCGTATTCGTCGGCAACCAGCCCCGGATAAATGCCGATGGAGGCGCCGAAACAAAGGCCGATGCAAACGATGCCGGCATAAAAGAGTTCGACATCGCCTTTGCCGGCCATCGTTAACAAACCCAATCCCACGATGGCTGTCGTCAATGCCAAAAGCAGAGCCGGCACGCGACCGATGCGATCGGAAAGAACGCCCGACAAAAAGCGTCCGCCCGTATTGGCCAAAGAAATCACGGACACGGCAAAGGCGGCGGCACCGGCCGAAACACCGACTTGAGATTGGGCAACGCCCGAAATGCTCGAAAGCATCATCAAACCCATCGTGGCGCAGCCCACAAACAGCAGCATCAACGGATAGAAAGTGCGCGTTTGAATCATTTCCAACCAGTTCAAGCTGGGCTTAATCGGTTGCGTAACGCGCCCCGGGGCGACTTTTTCAAGCATGGCCGCGGCAAAGCCTGCCGGACACGGTTGCGTAATCAATGCCAAGGGAACGATCACGATGCCCGAAGCAACGGCAAAGGCCGTAAAGGCACCGTCGATGCCGAAAACATCGATCAATTGCTTTGCCACCAAGGGCAAAACGACGGCGCCAAAGCCTAAAGAGGCCGTCACGATACCGCCGGCAAAGCCGCGACGATCCGGGAAGAACTTGACGGCCGTATTGATCGTGCAACCGTTGACCAAACCGGTGCCGGCGCCGACCAAAATACCGTAAGTGAAATAAAGCCAAGACAGTTCGGTGACGGTCACGGTGGCCAAGTAGCCGGCACAAATCAGAGCGCCGCCCGTGGCAATCACGGCGCGCGGCCCCATGCGATCGTTAATGACGCCGCCGGCAATCATCAGCACGGGGGTCAAGCCCGAAGCCACACCAAAGACCGGCCCCATGGCGCCCGAAGAAACATCGACACCTAAGGCTGCGAGTTTGGCTGCCAGGGGACCGGCAAACACGCTCCAGACGTAAAGGCCGCCCGTGATGAAGTTAATCAGGCAGAAAATTGTAAGAAATAAGTAACGTTTTTTCAGCGTTAATTCAAAAGAGTGATTCATGGTGAAAATGCGTCCGATGGATCTAATCAAAAATGTTCAGTCGCCATTATCACTCTTTAAAGATGCTTGATTTTACTAGGGATATTGGATGTCGGATATCCGATATCGGATGTCATACACAAGTACTGGACCATTCCCCAAGAGACGTATTTTTGACTTGAAAATAGACTTTTCGGTGTGTTTCGCATGTCGGCGAAAGACGACAACAAAAAACCAAAGGAAGACCCGAAATGTCGTTCAGTATCTACTTTGCCCTGCTGGTTGTCCTCGTGACGATCTACGCTTTGATCAAGCGCTATGAAACGCGACTGGTTTTGATTACGGCCGGTCTGGTGATGGCTTTGGCTTCGTTCAAGCCCTTGATTGCTTTCCAACAATTCGATGCCTCCATGACGCGAGGCTCGCTCATCATTGCCATTTGCTCGGCCATGGGCTTTGCCGCCGTCGTTTCTTTGACGCGCTGCGACGTGCATCTGGTGGCATTGTTAACTCGTCCGTTGCGCAAACTCGGATTGCTGCTTTTGCCGGCTTGCATGATCGTCACGAGCCTGTGCTCGGTGGCAATTCCTTCGACGGCCGGCCTTTGTGCTGCCGTGGGTCCCTCGATGATTCCGATCATGATCCGCGCGGGTTTCCATCCGGCAACGGCCGCTGCCGCTATTGTCTGTGCGACGACACCTGCTCTGTTTAACCCGGGCGTGGCACACAACGTTTTTGTAGCCAAGCTTGCCGAAATGGACATCATGAGTTTGATCGGTATGTTCAGCATTCCCTTGGCGGGCTTTTCTTTGGCGATCGTCGTCGGTTTGACGCTGGTGTGCTTTATTTACCGCGACTACAAAAAGCCCGTAAAGACGCAGACTCAGGAAGCTGAAACGGTCGACGAAAATCTGCCTCAGAAAGTGAACCTTCTTTATGCCTTGGCGCCGCTCGTTCCCGTGACGATTTTGATCTGCGTGACGCTTTTTACCGAAGTCAAAATCAGTGTGGCCACCGCCATGTTGATCGGTACGGCCTATGCCTTGGCCGTGACGCGCGCCAATCCTGCCGAAGTCACCAAGAAGTTTTTCGACGGTATGGGTAAGGGCTACGCCAACATCTTGGGCATCATCATCGCTGCCGGCGTATTTGCCGCAGGTTTGAAAGCTGCCGGCGTCATCGATTTGTTGGTCAGCGCTTTGACTTCCGCCAACGAATGGGCACGTATCGGCGGCGCCTTGGGCCCGTACGTGATGGGTGTCTTGACCGGTTCGGGCGACGCAGCCGCCTTTGCCTTCAATGAAGCCGTGACGCCGCACGCTCCCGACTTCGGTATGACCATTCCCTCGCTCGGTTATTTGGCCGTTATCACCGGTTCTTTCGGTCGACTGTCTTCTCCTTTGTGCGGCGGCTTGATTCTCGTGGCCGGTATCGCAGGCGTTCAACCCATGGAAATCGTCAAACGTTCGGCGCCCATCATGCTGGTCATGCTCATTGCCGCTTACTTCCTTGTCTGATCACACCCTAAAAAATACAGAGAGAAATCAAAATGACTCACCAAATTCGCACATCCGCCCTCGCTCTTGCCGTTTTGACCGCTTTGACGGCTGCCGTTACGGCGCAAGCTGCCGACGTCAGAATCTACGGCCGTATGGATACGGGTCTCATCTATAACAGCTATGGCAAAGATTCCGTCAAAGACGATACGTTTACGATGGAGTCCGGCACCAACACGGCATCTCGTTGGGGGATTCGCGGCTCTGAAAAGTTGAGCGACGATACCGATGTGATCTTTCGTATGGAAAACCGTTTCACGTCGGATGACGGTGCACTCAAGCAATTTAGCGGTAAGGATTACAGCGGGCGCATGTTCGGCGGTGTATCCATTGTGGGTATCTTGAACAAGAATTTGGGTGAATTGACCTTCGGTCGTGTGCCCGGTCCGAGCTCCGGTTCCGGCCCTTACGATTTGCAGATCTACATGGATGCTTTCGGCGGCGGCACCAACGGGACCGGTAACGCGCCTGTGAAGTCCACGCGTTACGACAATGTCATCACGTATCGCACGCCGATGTGGGCCAATGTGCAAGGCACCTTCCAGTATTCGTTAAAGACCGACGGCTATGAAGAAAGCGAAGAGTCTATGAGCGATTCGAATCGATTCTTGGCTGCCGCTTTACGTTACAACGTGGGGCAACTCAATGCCATAGTTTCTTACGAAGCCATGTTTTGGGGCAACAAAAAGCAGAAAATCGACAATGGTGCCGATGAAAATCGTCAGTTGATTACGATCGGCGGCAGCTATCGCTTCGAGCCCGTGACCGTTTATTTGCAAGCGCAGTATTTCCGAGGTGCGAATCGAGTGGACGATTTCAGAGCAAACGATCAAGCAAGTAACATCAAGGGCTACGGTCTGTATGCCGGTACCCAATTCTGGTACGGTTTGTCTTCTTGGCAGTCGATGATCTACTGGCGAGATTATGAAAAGGAAGACAGCACGGGCAAGAGCTACGACGGCCAGACGATCGGTATCTCGACGAAATACCTCTACCGTCCGTCCAAGACGATCGACATGTATGTCGGCGCCGGTTTCTCTCAGTGGGATCGCATTGATGCCGGTCAGATCAAGACGGATCAAAACATCAATGTCTTTAGTGGCATCACGAAGTACTTCTAAAGGGTTTTGAATATATCTCCATGGTGAATTTTGCCTTGAGGCCTTTTAATCGGGTCTCAAGGCTTTTTTCTTTGTGCGGGTCAATCCATACGATAGTGATAGCGATCGGTGACCGAAAGTTGCAGGCGATACTCGACCGGTCGGTTGCCGGTGGCAAAAGCAAGACTTCTGACTTCGACCACGGGTAGCGGCGTACGCAGTCCGAACTGTCGGCAAAGGATGTCGGGCATCAGCACGGCTTTGGCCGTGACCTGTTTGTTGGTAATCGTCACGCCGCAAGCGCGCTGATAAAACGCATAGAGCATTTTCTCAGGGTGATCGATCAAGGATTCGGCCGTCAGCGCTTCGAAATCCACGGGGTTTAACCACAACTCGTCATAGGTGACGAACTCTCCGTTGGCTTTCAGACACCGCACCGCATGAATGAGCGGCGTATCCGGCGGCAATTCAAGCGCTTTGGCAATGCGTTTGGGCGCAACGACTTTTTCAAAGGCGACTTGAATCATTTCCGAAGGGGAGGGTTCGGTCGTTTTCGGATCATCGGGCTCAAGACGGATATATCGACGATAGACCATGTCTTCGTGCTGATGGAATTCGGCCACAAACGTGCCTCGGCCTTGACGACGAATCAAAACGCCGGACTCGACCAAAATGTTGAGCGCACGTCGCATCGTGCCTTGGCTCACCGAGAATTGATGTGCCAAGTCGATTTCGTTGGGCAACATATCGCCAGGCTTCCATTGGCCTTTGCGAATCAACTCGGTGAGTTGACGGCCGACTTGTTCGAAAAGCGTTTCTCGTTTCAGGTTCGGAAAGGGCGCTTCAATTGGCTCAAACATCGCAGTGGTCATCCTGTAGGGGCGGGGCGCAACGCGACGCTGGCTGTCACGTGCGGCGCTTGTTTTGTTCTTCTTGTGTTTCGGGCAAGTTTTGTCAACGAAACAACCCTTTGCCGTATCGTCATTCTAACTTGAGTCGGCAAAGCCTTGAGGGTTTTCCCGTCAAATGACTGCAATGATGTGCAGGACGATCTCTTAGTTACCCCGAAGCCGGTTAACAAGCAAGAGTGCCAAGAAGTAAAGCGCCCCGATAATGGCCGAGAGCGTTCCGGCAGGAATTTGTGCCGGAGCAATCAGAACCTGCCCCAGCCAATCGGCCCAACCGATTAAAAGGGCGCCTAGCAAAGCACTGAAGATGACCTGGCGAATGATCGTTCGTGCGCCGAGCATAACGGCCATGTGCGGCGCAACGAGACCGACGAAGGCCACCGGCCCCATGGCCGCTGTCGCAATCGAACACAACAGTGCGCACAGCGTCAAAAGCCCCAAGGTACTCATCGACAAGCTTAGTCCGCGAGACGAAGCAAATTCGCGTCCGATGCTCAGCAACGTCAGACTTCGAGAGGTCAGCAACACGATGCTGATGAAAATGACGGCGGCAACGGCCAAATAGACGGCCGTTTGCGCATCCGTGCGGTAGGTCGAGCCCGAGAGCCATTGCAAAATGTAGTAGTTTTGCATGGTGCCGCGCGAGAGCATCAATGCCGTGACGGAATCAAGCAAGGCCGAAACGGCAATACCGAGCAAAATGACGATACTTGGGGCAAAGTGTGAAGCTTTGGACAAAAGTAACAACACGACCAAGACGGCGAGGCTGCCGGCTAAGCCCATGTAAGAACTCGATAATCCGACCGAGGTGCCGAAAAACAATGTTCCGGCAATCATGGCAAAGACGGAGCCGGCCGATACGCCGAGAATGTCGGGACTGGCCAACGGGTTGGCAGTGAGGCGTTGCATGATGACGCCCGCAACGGCAAGCGCGGCGCCGGCAAAAAGCGCGGTCGTCAAACGCGGCAGGCGTAAGAGCAACTCATAGTGACTTGCCAAAGCAAAGACCCAGCCGGAGTCGCGATTGACCCAGTACAAATTGAGAAGCACCAAAAGACCGAGACAGCCGCAAAGGAAAAGGGCAGTGGCGGGTAAGCCCCCTTGGCGAGAGTTGAATCGCGTCTGTTGTGCACTTTCCTGTGTTTGCAGCGACTTTTGACGGCAAGATCGAAGCGCAATGGCGATAAACAAAGGCGTGCCGATCAAAGCCGAAATCACACCGGTCGGAACAATCTCTCCGGTATAGGCGGTTAAGCTCACCGCGACGGTGTCGGTGATTAAAAGCAGCAAGGCGCCGATCGTCATCGACACGACAAGTTGCTTGCGAGGGGATTCGAACCCCAAGGCACGCGCAATATTGGGAGCGATGAGCCCCGTGAAGTTAATGACGCCTGCGGCCGTGATAAAAGCGGAAACGGACCAAACGGCAAGCGAGGCGGTGGCGACAAAAACCGGTACCACCGGCAAGCCTCTGGCCTTGGCGGCACTGTCACCCAAAGACAACAAGGCCAGTGCGCGAGGCGCAAAAAGCAACAGTAAAAGAACGGCGGGCACAACTTTGATGAGTAATCCCGAAATCGCACTCCAACCGTTTTGCGTCAAATCGCCCGCACCCCATAAAAAGACGTTTTGAATGAAGTCCGAATGTAGCAGTACAACCGCTGTCGATAAGGCACCGAAAAGCAAATTCACGACCATGCCCGAAATCACAATCGTCAGCCCATTCATCGCGCGCGTGCCCGTAATGGCAACGATCAAGCCAAATGCCGCCAATGCTCCGACAAATGCGACGGGCGTCAACCAAGCGGCGGCAATGTCCGGAAAAAACACCGAGACAATCACCAAGCTAAACCAAGCCCCCGACCCCGTTCCCAAAGTTAGGGGCGAAGTCAGGGGATTTTGCGTCAACTGCTGCAAGACGCTGCCGGCCAGTCCCAAGATGGCGCCGCCAAGAAGGGCAACGGCGATGCGAGGAAGCGTGCCGAACGCGTAGTAGAAGCTATCGAAACTCTCGGCTTTGTCCGGATGAAACAGGTAAAAAATCGTCTCGCTTGCATTGAGATCGTTATCGGCCGACAGTGCCGCAACAGTCGCGATGACAAACACAAAGGCGCAACAGAGAGTGAAACGAAAGTCTTTGCTCGTCATCATCATTTCTGATCCGTGACAGGGATGGACAAAAGCGCTTGCGTGATGCGCTCGGCCGTGAGCGCAACCGACAGGGCGCCGCCGTGACTCCAATACGGTTCAACCGCCGCGACACGATGTTTGCGTGCAAAAGGCGTGGCTTGCCACAGAATCGATTGCAGCAGTTTTTTCTCTTGCGAAAAAGGCCGAATGTAAACAACGTATGTCTCGGTCAAATTTTTCAGATCCCTGAGTCTGACCTGCGTCAGGCCGTAGTCGGTTGCGGGTTTTCGAATGGGCTGGCGCATGCCGAGTTGATCGATCACGTATTCGGCAATCGAATTTTGCGTGTAGACGAAAGCCGTCGTGAGGCTTGAAAAACGAATGACCTGAACCTCGGGCATTTTTCCAAAGTGCGCCAAGATTTGTCGACGGCAGTTTTCTCTGGTTTGCTCCCATTGGGCGCGAAGTGCTTGAGCCTGAGTTTTACGCTCGAACAATCGTGCCAACGTATCCAATTGTTCGAAGGCGACTTGCGCTTGGTTATGCGGATTCGTTCCTCGGAAATTTTCAAAAACGAGAACGGGAGCAATCTCTTCCAAATGTTTGACGATATCGAGTTGAGTGGGGCCGATGATGATCAGATCGGGCTTGAGTTCGGCGATTCTTTCGAGATTGGGCTCGGCACGCGTTCCGACGCTGCGAATGCCTGCCGGAAGTTTGGGCTCAACGACCCACGCATCCCAAGATTCGATATCGGCAGCACCCACGGGTGTGATTCCGAGACCGATGAGATTTTCCAGAGTGTCCCATTGCAAAGCCACAACCCGACGAGGAATCTCTGTAAACGTTTGGACGCCGCGAAAATCTTCAATGGTGACGGTGCGAGGATTAGCCGAAACATGATTGCAAACACTTGTAATCCCCCAAGAAGAGCCGACGGAAAGCGCCCAAGTCAGAACCTGTCGGCGAGACAACGGAATTAAGCGCATACCACGGCCACCTCAAGGTTCTTGTTCTGATGCGCTTGTGCGTAATCCGCGGGCGGTTGAGGATGCGCGATCAATTTCACTTCGGTTTCAAAGAGCGCTTTGAGATGCGCTTCGTCTCTGAGCAAATCGGCAGAGCCTTCAAAAAGGAGCTTTCCATGCTTTAAAGCGATGACGTGTTGCGCAAAACGCAGCGCCAGATTAATGTCGTGAATGATGGTGATGACGCCGCGCTTTTCCGTGCGATTGATTTGCTCCAAGAGTTGCAAAACACCGTACTGGTGCTTGACGTCCAAGGCCGACGTCGGTTCGTCCAAAATCATCACGGGAGAGCTTTGTGCCAAAAGCATGGCAATCCAAACGCGTTGACGCTCGCCCCCGGAGAGATCGTCGGCAAAGCTGTTTTTGAATCGCTCGGTTTGCGTTGCCTTCAAGGCTTCAAGAACGCAAGTCTCGTCTTCGGTTTGCCATCGTCCGAAAAGACCGCGCCATGGGTAACGCCCCAGACGCACGACTTCTTTGCAAGTGAGCCCTGCGCTTGCCGGCAATTTTTGCGGTAAGAATGCCACTTTTTTGGCGCGCTCGCGCTCAGGCATGCGGAAAATGTCGGCACCCTCGAGCTTGACGTCTCCGGTATCGGGCTTCACAAGTCCGGACAGAACCGATGCTAAGGTCGACTTGCCCGAGCCGTTATGACCGAGCACAACCGTCAGTCTGTCAGTCGGAATCGAGAGTTTGTCCAATGAAAGAATCGTTCGTTCATTGCGAACAATGCGAATGTCTGAAAGTTCGTACATGGTGAGGCAAACGAGCAAAAAACACGTTCGGTCGGGCGCGCAATCAAGCTACGCCCGACCGAGAGGATAAAAGCTTAAACAACCGACGATTACCAGCTGTAAGACAGCGTTGCCTTGGCGACGCGACCTTCGCCGTAGAAAGCGATGTTGCCGTAAGCGCCGCTCAGATAACGGTGATCCGTAATGTTGGTGATCGTACCGTTAAGCTTCCAGTGCTTGTCGAAGGCGTAAGACGCTTGCATGTCCCAAAGCAGTGCACTGTCAAGCTTGTCGCCCGTTCCCGTATTGACGGTTGTTCCGAGATAGCGAACGCCGGTGCCGATTTTTAAGCCCGCAAGGCCCACGCCCGCGAAGTCGTAAGAAACCCAGGCATTGGCAGCATGATGAGGCATGTAGTCGGCACGCGCGCCGTCCGAACCGTTTGTGGCATCCATATAGGTATAGGACAGATCGACGCCAACATACTTGGCAAACATCGCGTGTATTTCGACTTCAAGACCTTGAGTTTGCTTTTCCGGTGTTTGTGCTGTGGTGAGGACGTTGCCGAAAGTTCTCTGGGTGAGGGCATTCTTTTGCTTGAGATCGAACCAAGCAACATTGACATAGCCGTCAAGCCAGTCGGGCGTAAATTTCATACCGATTTCCCATTGATCGGTTTCAACGGGTTCACCTAATATGAGTTTCCCGCCACTACCACTGGTTAGAGAACCTATAGCGTAGAAGGACTCAGAATAATTGACGTAGGGCGACAAACCGATGGGAGAGAGGTACATCAACCCGGCGTTCCAGGACATCTGATCTTCGTCAAGCGATTGATTCGGAGCCAAAGCATGCTCACTTCCGCAATAGTTGTCGATTTTGACGCGATCATAACGAACGCCGACCTTGGCCAGGATCATTTCGTTCCACGTGGTCTGGGCTTGAGCGTAAATACCGAACTGCTTTTTGGTGATGTCGTTGTCAAACACAGTGAGTGCATCATCGCCCGGCAAACCGCCGTAAGTCGGGTGGAAAATATCGATTTCACCACCTACATGCTGACCGCTGGCACCGTTGCCTTTGAATTCATTCTTGTAGTGTTGGTAGTCGAACCCCACCTGAACGATATTGGCAAAGTCGCCCGCTTCAAATTCCCCCGTGAGGTTGTTATCGAAAGAGAATGTGTCCGAAGTGCCGTCGTTGAGGATTGTCCACCGGCTCATCGTGGTGGGAGAAGCGTAGTAGGCAGACGTGTTGCGCATATAAAAATCGTCGTGCTTAAAGTTAAACGAGTTCTTATAAGTCCATACGTCGTTAAACTGATGACGGAATTCCCACCCGATCGTGGTTTGGTCTTTGTCGTTGCGATCGTGTTCGGGATCGCCGTAGTTGGTGTGCGGCGACACATACTGACCGTTTACAGGGAAATAGGTGCCGTAAGTCGAGAAGAACGCCGAATTGTTGACGCGGCGGTCTTTGGTGTAACTGGCAAGCAACGTCAGAGAGGTTTGTGGCGAAAAGTCGATGGTGTAGCTCGGCGCCAA
Source organism: uncultured Sutterella sp. (assembly GCA_937995395.1). Taxonomy (GTDB): domain Bacteria; phylum Pseudomonadota; class Gammaproteobacteria; order Burkholderiales; family Burkholderiaceae_F; genus Duodenibacillus. Next base: position 23,977 of record CALKKK010000066.1, read on the forward strand.
ATAAGCGCGCCAACCGTCAACGCCGTCCAAAACCGCATCGGTTTTATTGGCGGCGGCAACAAGACGAAATCGCTGCGAACCGTCTTCGGTCACTTTGTCCGAAATATCGAGCCCTGCCATATAAAAGTTGTTGTTGCCGACAGAAACTGACAATTCGTGCAAGGGATCCTTGGTCGGCTTCTTGGTAACCATGTTGATCACGCCGCCCGGCTTGGAGTTGCCGTATAGCGCCGAAGAAGGCCCCTGCAAAACTTCGATACTCTCCAAACCGAAGGGCTCGATCGAGCTGTTGAAGTAGCCTTCTTCGTACTGCATGTGGCCGTCGACTAAGGTCGAAGCTTCAAAACCGCGAATCGTGATCCAGTTGGTATCGTAGTCCGCACCGTACGCACCCCAAAAACCCGGGGTATAACGCAAAGAATCGTCGATCTTGGTTGCGACTTGATCGCGTAAGGATTGAGACGTCAAAACGTTAACGGTTTGCGGCGTTTCCTGGGTGGAAGTGTCGATTTTGAGCGCAGAAGCCGTGACGGTCACGGTTTGCGTCTGATAGTTATCGTCATCTTCTGCGGCTATAGCCGGAGCGGCGGTTGCGCACAAGACAGTTACGACTGCTGAAGCAATCGCGGTTTTTTGAAAGGCGGTTTTCATTTCTTTCCGAGAAATATAAAGGGTTAAGACGACACATTCGGTATGAAAAAGAGGAATGCGTCAAAATTACAAATGAGAATGATTCTCATTGTATTTCATGAGAGAAAAATAAGCATAATGAAAATGACTTACTTTTTATTCGGAAAAACCAACAGAAGGTGTTCAAAAAATTATTTTTACGGGACTTTATTTTGAATTCTCAATAGGGATTTCGAAACTTGGCTTGCACGCGCCGTTGTTGCCGGCTTGTGACAATCGCTCTTGCAAACGCTTTTGAAAAACGTAAACGAAGTTACGTTTCTGTGCGCTGATGCAAATATGCGACAGGCCGATCGGGAATAATTGTCATATTCCAAACGGAAGTCCTTTGTCTTCAAGGACTTTCTCAAAAAATTCCGCAAAGGAGAGAGTGA